>NZ_JBAFWH010000004.1:0-429621 GCF_043195015.1 Xanthobacter sediminis
TCGAACCTATTTTTCAGAAGACCAGCGCGCGCGTGGCGCGAGGCCGTTTCTCTCGTCATCGGAAATTTCGTCGGAAACGCCCCGCGGGTTACGGGAAGGAGCGCATCGCTGGCAGGTCGCCTAGGCGTGCACTCAGCCCTCACTCGCCGTTGCGCAATGGGATCAGCAACCAGCGTGCCAATTTGCGCGAGACGGCGAAAAGCCTTGATATACATCAAATCAGCCGCCTAACCGGCGGTGCCGTAAGGCTGTGTCGAACCCGACACGACAGGGGCTTCTGTCGCAATCAAAACAACACGCCGCGTCGCTCTCCCGGCATTTGCGGCCCGGCTTTGCCGGAGGACTGCGGCGCGGCGCCGGCTCCTTCGTACGCGGAATGAATATTGCTTGAAGCGAAGAAGAGGCCCGTCCTGCGGCCGGGCGCTGCCGTGGCATCGAGGATTTGAGCGAGGAGCGACATGCAGATCGGCGTTGAAACTTCCAAGGCTGTGGATCAGCGGCGCGTCTTCGTCGTGGACGAGGACGAGATCACCCGCGCCGCCCTGCAGTTCATGCTGCATGATGAGATCGAGACCCACGAGCTGGCCACGCCGGAGGAGGCCTACGAGAAGGGCGTCGGCTGGCTGGTGCCGCATGTGGTGCTGCTGGGCGTCTCCTACATCAAGAGCCGGGGCAACGACATCATCGCCGAGATGAAGGGGAAGTTTCCGGAGGCCCGCGTCCTCATCGTCTGCGACAAAGCGGACGAGGCGGTGGCGGTGGGCGCTATGAAGGCGGGCGCGGCCGGGGCGGTGGTGAAGCCGCTGACCCTGGAGGGCGTGCGCAAGAAGGTGGACACCGTGCTCGGCCGCGGCGGCGCGGTGCCGCTGGTCCAGCTCTCCATCCTGAAATAAGGCGGCGACCCGTGGCGAACGTCGTTTTCTACGAGAAGCCCGGCTGCGGCACCAATGCGCGGCAGAAGCTGATGCTGGCCAATGCCGGCCACGCGCTGGAGGTGAAGAGCCTGCTGGCCGAGCCCTGGACCGCTGCGCGGCTGAAGTCCTTCTTCGGCGACACGCCGGTGGCGAGCTGGTTCAATCCGGCCGCGCCGGCGGTGAAGTCCGGCGCTGTCGATCCCGCCGGCATGGACGCCGAGGCGGCCCTGGCGCTGATGGTGGAGCAGCCGATCCTGATCCGCCGTCCGCTGGTGGAGACGGATGGCGCGCGCTGCGCCGGCTTCGACCGCGAGCCGGTGCTCTCTCTCATCGGCGCCGGAGTGACGCCGGTGGAGGGCTGCTCTCGCCCCGCCGACGGCGCCTCCTGCCCCGACCCGACGGCGCCGGCGCCGTCCCCGCAGCCGTGAACGTCGCGGCGGCCCCGGCCGCGACCCCGGTGGATGTGGCGATCGCCTATCACGAGCGCACCAAGCACGGCCTGAAGCGCTACGCCGCGGGCCCCGAAACCCTGGACTGGGACGCCCAGCCTAATCCCTTCCGCACCTTCGAGGGCGCGGCGCGCACGGCGCTGCCCCTGGGGGCGGACGGGCTCGGCGTGCCATTCGCGGATCTCTTCCATGCCGGCGCGGTGCCGCCCGCACCGCTGGCCCTCGCCTCCGTCTCGGCGCTGCTGGAACTCTCCATGGGCCTCACCGCCTGGAAGGAGTTCGGGCCGGACCGCTGGGCGGTGCGCGCCAATCCCTCCAGCGGCAATTTGCACCCCACCGAGGCCTATGTGATCGCGCGCGGGGTGCCGGGCCTGCCCGATGGCCTCCATCATTACGTGAGCCGCGACCACGCCCTGGAGCTGCGCTGCCCGGCGGCCGCGCCGGCGGGGGGCGAGGGGGCGCGGCTGTGGATCGGCCTGAGCTCCATTCATTGGCGCGAGGCGTGGAAATACGGCGAGCGCGCCTTCCGCTACTGCCAGCTCGACACCGGCCACGCGATTGCCGCCTCGCGCTATGCCGCGGCGGCGCAGGGCTGGGGTGCGCGGCTCGTCCATGGCCTGGACGCAGCCGCCCTCGCCGCCCTCCTCGGCCTCGACCGCGACGGGGATTTCGCGGGCGCCGAGCGCGAGGAGCCCGACCTGCTGATCGCCATCGATGCCGGGCCGGGCGCCAGCGCCGTCGGCGCGGCGCTTCCCGATTTCGATGCCGCGCGCTGGGCGGGGCGGGCCAATGTGCTCGACCGTCACCCCATGTATCGCTGGCCGGTGATCGACGAGGTGGCGCGCGCCACCCCGCTCCCCGTCCTGGCGCCCCGGCCGGCGCCGGCCGATGCGCCCGAGCTTCCGACGCGCTCCGAGCCGGCGGCCGCGCGCGCGGCGGAGGTGATCCTGGGCCGGCGCAGCGCGCAGCGGTTCGAGGCGAAATATCACATGCCGCGCGAGACCTTTTTCTCCCTGCTGGACGCGCTGCTGCCCCGCCGGGCGCCGCCGTTCGACGTGTGGGACTTCGCGCCCGCGCTGCATCCGGTGCTGTTCGTGCACAAGGTGGAGGGGCTGGACAGCGGTCTTTACGCCTTACCGCGCATGCCGGAGGCGGGCGAGCGGCTGCGCGCCCTGCTGCGCGACGATTTCGAATGGGCGAAGCCGGAGGGCTGCCCGGAACACCTGCCGCTGCGCCGCCTTGCCCGCACCGACGCGCGCGGCGTCATCCGCACCCTGAGCTGCCACCAGGCCATCGCCGGCGACAGCTGCTTCTCCCTCGGCATGCTCGCGGCCTTCGAGGAAGCGCTGGCCGAGGGGGCGTGGCGCTACCGTCAGCTGTTCTGGGAAGCGGGGATGCTGGGGCAGGCGCTCTACCTGGAGGCGGAGGCCGCGGGCCTGCGCGGCACCGGCATCGGCTGCTATTTCGACGACGATTTCCACCGCCTGCTGGGGCTGGAGGGGCGGCGGTTCCAGTCCATGTACCATTTCACGGTGGGGCGGCCCATGGGCGACGCCCGCATCGTCTCGTCCCCGGCCTATCCGGGCAGAACCGCTTGAGGAGGCTCGAATGGCCGAACGCTTTCCCTTCCGCTGCATCGGCGTCAAGGAAGCCGATGCGCTGCTGAAGGACCCCCGCACGGTGACGCTCGACGTGCGCGATGCCGGGGCCTACGGCGCCGCGCATGTGGACGGCGCCCGCAACATCACCTTCTCCGGCCTGTCCGAGTTCATCATGGGCACCCCGAAGGCGGCGCCGGTGCTGATCTATTGCTACCACGGCCATGCCAGCCGCGAGTTCGCGCAGACGCTGTCGGATTTCGGCTTCAAGGAGGTCTACAGCCTCGACGGGGGCTACGAGGCCTGGCAGAGCTGGGTCCATGCCCACGCCTCCACCGCCGACGCTCCGGCGGGCATGCCCGATGCCACGCTGGCCGGCTGGCTCGCCGGGCTCGGCTTTCCTCCAGGCGGGGTCAACGCCACGGTGGAGAACGGCATGACGCCGCTGATGAAGGCGGCGCGGGAGGGGCTCGGCGACATCGTCGGCCGGCTGGTCGCCCTCGGCGCGGCGCTCGACCAGCGCAATGCGGACGGCAACACCGCCCTGTGGCTCGCCTGCGTGGGCAGCCATCTCGACATCATCTCCGCGCTGGCGGCGGCGGGCATCGACATCGACAACCGCAACGACAACGGCGCCACCGCCCTCATGTATGCTTCTTCCGCAGGCAAGGCGGACGTGGTGGCGCGGCTCCTGGAACTGGGTGCGGACCCGCTGCCGGAGACCCTCGACGGCTTCTCCGCCCTCGATCTCGCCGCCACGGCGGATTGCCTGACACTGCTACGCGGGCCCACCAAGGCGGCGAAGGCGGCCCGCGCTCCGGCGTGAGGCTGCTCCGGCGGGCGGGCCACCCGTGCGCCGCGCGGCTGGCGCGGCAGCGCGCCTTTGTCCTGTCGACGCGGGACGCGACAGCCGTCATAGTCCCTCTGCTATATTCACAAGAATAGAGCGCGCGCAGCGCGCCGGCCGGGCCCCTGCGCCCATGCCTCTCCTGGAGTGAGCGAAGATGCGGTGGTGGACCGAGGCCATGCTCGACGGCCTTCTGGCCGAGGACGCGCCCCATGGCGATCTCACCACGGAGGCCATCGGCATCGCCGGCCGCCACGCCCGCCTCCACATGCAGATGCGTGCGGAGGCGACCGTGTGCGGGGTGGAGGTGGCGCAGGCGCTGTTCCGCCGGGTGGGGGTGGAGGCCGAGTGCCTCGTCGCCTCGGGCGCGCGGGTGCCGGCCGGCGGGGCCATCCTCTCGGCACAGGGCGAGGCGGGCGGCGTCTTCACCGCCTGGAAGGTGGCCCAGACACTGGTGGAATATCTCTCCGGCATTTCCACCCTCACCGCCGACATCATCGCCGCCGCGCGGGCGGTGTCGCCGGAGGTGGCGGTGGTGACCACGCGCAAGACCCTTCCGGGCGCCAAGGCACAGATGATTGCCGCCATCCGCGCCGGCGGCGCCTTTCCGCACCGGCTCGGCCTGTCGGAAACCCTCCTGGTGTTTCCCGAGCATTGTGCCTTCCTCGACGACGCCGTGGCCCGCGTCGCGGCGCTGCGTCGCGCCATGCCGGAGAAGAAGGTGGTGGTGGAGGTGAAGAGCCTGGATGAGGTCGCCGCTCTGCTGCCGGCGGAGCCGGACGTGTTCCAGTGCGAGAAGATGACGCCGCAGGACATTCGCGCGGTGGTGGACCACGTGGCGGCGGCGGGCGCGCGGGCGCTGGTGGCGGCGGCGGGGGGCGTCAACCTGCAGAACGCGGCCGCCTATGCCGCCGCCGGTGCGCGGATTCTCGTGACCTCGGCTCCCTATTGGGCGAAGCCGGCGGACGTGAAGGTGGTCATCTCCCCCGCCTAGGGTGGGGGGAAACGCCTCTGTCGCGAACCCGCCGAACAGCGCACGGCTTGGCCGCGCTGTCACGTTTGCGACAAGTGAAGGTGTAATTTTTCTTTTTAAATCAGTCTATTACGAAACTGGTCCGCCCCTTGCATTTCCTGTCCTGAATGATGGGTTGCCGCACCCTGCGGCGCCGATCCCAACCGCGCCGTACCGGCGCCCAGGCAGGCGGACCCGAAGGATGATCTCTCTTTCGACCAGCGCGGTGGAGGCGGTGAGGACCGCCATGTCGCGCGCCGCCCGCGCCGCCGAGGGGCTGCGCCTGGTGGCTGGTGCCGGCACCCGCGACACGCTGGAGGTGATGATGCACCTCGACGTGGCGCGCGCCGACGACATGGTGATCGAGCAGGGCGGCCTGAAGCTCTTCCTCGACCATCGCTCCCGGCCGTTCGCCGAGGGATTGCACATCGATTTCGTGACGCCGCGCGGCGAGGTTCGCGGGGCGTTCGTGGTGGCGGCGGACGCGTCCCGGCGCGGCCGCCTGGCATGAGCGCGGCGATGCGCTCCTGCCGCGCCATGTCTGTTTGGGATGCCGCACGGCGGCTTCCGCATTTCTGTCTGACGCTGTCCGTACCGACGCACCGTCGCCGGTGCTTTTCAACGCCACTCGCCTGGTAGATTGGAAGGGACCCATGCTCGCGAAGTCACCATCGGCCGTATCGGGCCGCACGGCGCCGGAAGGTTCGTCGGCCGGGTCGCGGGGGAAGCCGTCCCGCACCATCTTCCTGAATGACACGACTCTGCGCGATGGCGAGCAGGCGCCGGGCGTTGCCTTCACCCGGCGGGAGAAGATCGAGATCGCCGAGGCGCTCGCCGCCGCCGGTGTGCCGGAGATCGAGGCCGGCACCCCCGCCATGGGCGACGAGGAGATCGAGACCCTGCGGTCCATCGCCTCGCTCAAGCTTCCCATGCGGGTGGTGGCCTGGTGCCGGATGAGCGAGCAGGACCTGTTCGCCGCGGTCGCCGCCGGGGTTACGGCGGTGAACCTCTCCATTCCCACCTCCGATCGCCAGCTCCAGGGCAAGCTTGGCCGCGACCGCGCCTGGGCGCTGGAGGCGCTGCGCCATGTGGTGGGCCTCGCGCGCAAGATCGGCTTCACCGTGGCGGTGGGCTGCGAGGATGCCTCCCGCGCCGACCCCGAATTCCTGTGCCAGGTGGCGGAGGCGGCGCGCGACGTGGGCGCCTTCCGCCTGCGGCTGGCCGACACGCTGGGCGTGCTCGATCCCTTCTCGTCCTATGCCCTGGTGCGGCGGGTGGCGAGCGCCACCGACCTGGAAATCGAGTTCCACGCCCATGACGACCTGGGCCTTGCCACCGCCAACACCCTCGCGGCGGTGTCCGGCGGGGCGCGCCACGTCTCGGTGACGGTGACGGGCCTCGGCGAGCGCGCCGGCAACGCGCCGCTGGAGCAGGTGGCCATCGCCCTCCGGCAGACCGCGCGGGAGGTGACGGGCATCGACCCGCGCGCCCTCAGGCCCCTGGCCCAGCGCGTGATGATGGCGGCGGGCCGGCCCATGCCGCGCACCAAGGCCATCGTGGGGGATGATGTCTTCACCCACGAATCCGGCATCCACGTCTCCGGCCTGCTGAAGGACCGCGCCACCTATGAGGCGCTCAATCCGGATCTGCTGGGCCGGCGCCATACCCTGGTGCTGGGCAAGCATTCGGGGCTTTCGGCCGTCATCCACGGCCTCGCCGAGCAGGGGCTCGATGTGGACGAGGCGCGCGGGCGCGCCATCCTGGAGCGGGTACGGGAATATGCGACCCGCACCAAGGAGAACGTGCCGCCGGAGGTGCTGCGCCGTTTCCACGAGGAGAGCTTCACCGAGGAAGCGCTGCGCCGCCGCCACCTTGCCGTGATGGGAGCCTGAGCATGATCATGGGACGTGTGAGGGAAGCCGCCGCCGAAGCCGCGCCGCCGGCCGAGGGCGCCGCCCCGGTGGCCAGGCAGTCCGTCTGGGCCCTGATCCGCGAGGATATCGACTGCGTGAAGTCGCGCGATCCGGCGGCGCGCAATACGCTGGAGGTGGTGCTCACCTATCCCGGCATCCATGCCGTCATCTGGCACCGGCTCGCCAGCCGGCTGTGGCTGCGCGGGGTGAAGTTCCCGGCCCGCTTCCTGTCGTGGCTCGGCCGCTTCCTCACCAATGTGGACATTCATCCCGGCGCCACCATCGGCCACCGCTTCTTCATCGATCACGGCGCGGGCGTGGTGATCGGCGAGACGGCGGAGGTGGGCGACGACGTCACGCTCTACCACGGCGTGACCCTGGGCGGCACCTCGTGGACCGCCGGCAAGCGCCACCCCACCCTGCGCGATGGCGTTCTGGTGGGTGCCGGCGCCAAGATCCTCGGCCCTATCACGGTGGGCGCCGGCTGCCGCATCGGCGCCAATTCGGTGGTGATCGAGGACGTGCCGCCGGCCATGACCGTGGTGGGCATTCCCGGCCGGGTGGTGAAGCCGGTGTCTGATCGCCGCCGGGTCGGCGACGGGCGGATCGACCTTGAGCACCATCTGATGCCCGATCCGGTGGGCGAAGCCATCATCTCGCTGCTGGACCGCATCGAGTTCCTGGAGGCGCGGCTCGCCCATCTTCAGGGCGAGATCCAGCGCAGCCGTACCGCCGCTGATGAGGCGGCCTGAGACGGCCGGTTTTTCGCGGCGGAAATGAAGAATGGAGGTTCGCATGTCGGTTCTCGATACGCTGAAGTCGCTGTCCAGCGCCGAGGAGTTCTTCACGACCCTCAAGGTGGACTACCAGCCGGAGGTGTTGCAGGTGTTGCGTCTGCATATCCTGCGGCGCATGGGGCAGTACCTTGTCTCCGCCGAGTTTGAAGGCAAGAGCGACGAGGAGATCTTCTCGGCGGCGCAGGCGATGCTGGCGCAGGCTTACCAGGACTTCATCAAGTCCAATCCCATGGCGGAGCGCGTGTTCAAGGTGCTCAAGGAGCATGATCCGAGCCGCCCCGCCGCCACCGGTCCCAAGCCCGCGTTCGTGCCCCTCACCACGCTGACCACCGGCAGCTAGCAGGAGGCCGACGCGCCCGCCGCGGTGCCTTCGCGCCACGGCCGGTTACCCTCCCTCCGCATGCGTGGTGTTTGAACAGGCATTGTGAAGTTTCCCCTTTTTTGATCGCGCGGATTGCTCGGCGCGGCGGGGGGAGGGTGACACCTTTCGATCCGGCATTTTCCTTCCGCCGCGGCGGCCTGCAGGGGCCGTGCGCGGCGGTTTGTTTTCGCCGGTTGGCAAGCCCCTTGATCGCACTGCGCGGGAAGGCTCACATCCGTTCCGGCGTGGCCGGTGCTCCGGCTGCGAGAAGCTAGGAGCAGCCCATGGGCCGTCGGCCGGAGAACACCCCGCCCCGCAGCGCGCGGGAGCGCCGGAACGCAGCCGCCGGGCATTCCGCCGGCCCCGCGGCCACCTGCGGGGTCTGTGCCCGCACCTTTCCCCGCGAGCAGGTGGTGTCGCTGGGGGAACTGAGGCCCGCTCTCGCCGCCTTCGCCCGCGAGAGCCATCCGGAGCTTGGCGATGACGGCGGCGTCTGCGCAGCGGACCTGGGGCGCTTGCGCGCCGCCTTCGTCGCCCGCCTGCTGGAGCGCGAGCGCGGCGAGCTGGGCCAGCTCGAGATGGAGGTGGTGGAGAGCCTCGCCGCCAACGAGACCCTGGCGGAAGACGTGGAGAAGAGCTTCGAGCGGGAGCGCAGCTTCGGCGACCGCATGGCCGATGCCCTGGCCACCTTCGGCGGCAGCTGGGGCTTCATCGGCTTTTTCGCCGGCGTGCTGGTGGCGTGGATCACCTTCAATCTGGTCGCGGTGGGGCGCGCGCAGTTCGATCCCTATCCTTTCATCCTGCTCAATCTGGTGCTCTCCTGCCTGGCCGCGGTGCAGGCCCCGGTCATCATGATGAGCCAGAAGCGGGTGGAGGTGCGCGACCGCATGCGGGCGGAAAACGACTTCAAGGTGAATCTGAAGGCTGAGCTGGAGATCCGCCACCTGCACGAAAAGCTGGACCACCTGCTGGGCCAGCAATGGGAGCGCCTGGCGCAGATTCAGGAAATCCAGCTCGATTTGCTGGAGGCCATGAGCGACCGGCGCAAATAGTTGGTGTTGCGCCGGGTGCCTGCCTGCCTGGGTTGAGCGGAGCGGGGCCCGGTGAGGCGCGCTGCATCGCACAAGAAGCGGTCAATGCGTGTCATATCCCACTATTTGTGCAAGGCCGGCGGCTTGAACCCCTTGTGTAATGGGAGTAGTCAAGCGCCGCTCGGCTCCTGCTCGACGTGGCAGGCTCATTTCCGGGGAACAGGCATGGCCCGCAACAAGATCGCCCTCATCGGGGCCGGCCAGATCGGCGGAACGCTCGCCCTTCTGGCCGGGCTGAAGGATTTGGGCGACGTGGTCCTGTTCGACCTGATGGAAGGCGTGCCCCAGGGCAAGGCCCTGGACCTGGCGGAACTCGCCCCGGTCGCGGGCTTCGATGCGGCCTTCTCCGGCGCCAACACCTATGATGCAATTGCCGGTGCCGACGTGGTGATCGTCACCGCCGGCGTGCCGCGCAAGCCCGGCATGAGTCGCGATGACCTGCTGGCCATCAACCTCAAGGTGATGGAGCAGGTGGGCGCGGGTATACGTAAGTACGCGCCGGAAGCCTTTGTGATCTGCATCACCAATCCGCTGGATGCCATGGTGTGGGCGCTGCAGCGCACCAGTGGCCTGCCGGCGGCCAAGGTGGTGGGCATGGCCGGCGTGCTCGATTCCGCGCGCCTCAGATACTTCCTGGCCGATGAATTTGGTGTGTCGGTGGAGGATGTCACGGCCTTCGTGCTGGGTGGCCACGGCGACACCATGGTGCCGCTGGTGCGCTATTCCACGGTGGGCGGCATCCCGGTGCCGGACCTCATCCGCATGGGCTGGACCAGTGCCGAGCGCATCGCGGCCATCGTTGAGCGCACCCGCAACGGCGGGGCGGAAATCGTCAACCTCCTGAAGACCGGCTCGGCCTTCTATGCGCCGGCGGCCTCCGCCATCGCCATGGCTGAGAGCTACCTGAAGGACAAGAAGCGCCTGCTGCCGGCCGCTGCGCGCCTCGACGGCGCCTATGGGCTCAAGGATATCTATGTCGGCGTGCCGGTCGTCATCGGCGCGCGCGGAGTGGAGCGTATCGTGGAGGTCGAGCTCGACCACCAGGAGCGCGCCATGTTCGAAAAATCGGTCGCATCGGTCGAGGGACTGGTGGAGGCCTGTCTGAAGATCGCACCCGATCTCGGGAAGTGATCTCGGTCAACGGCGGTCCTCCTACGGGAGTGCCGTCATCGTGCCGGTCTTCACGCCGGCGAGGTGAAGGAGACGAATGTTCCCCTCCTCGGGGTGCGGGGTTTCCGCCCGGGCCGTTCGGCCGGGGCGGGGCGCCGGGCCCCAGCACTGCACCAGCACTGCAATGGAGGCGGCGGCGGCGCGTCCTCGCGACGAGGACGGCCGGGGCCGGTTCAGGGGGGAAGGGGCACTTCGCAACCCTTTAGGGGACGAAGAGATGAATATTCACGAGTACCAAGCCAAGGCGCTGCTGAAGACGTTCGGCGCGCCCGTTTCGCGCGGTGTGCCCGTGCTCAAGGTGGAAGACGCCGAGGCTGCGGCCAAGGAGCTCGGCGGCCCGCTGTGGGTCGTGAAGTCCCAGATCCACGCCGGTGGCCGTGGCAAGGGCAAGTTCAAGGAAGCCGCTGCCGGCGAAAAGGGCGGCGTGCGCCTTGCCAAGTCCATCGATGAGGTGAAGCAGTTTGCCGGCGAGATGCTGGGCAACACGCTCGTCACCGTGCAGACCGGCCCGGCCGGCAAGCAGGTGAACCGCCTCTATATCGAGGACGGATCCGACATCGAGAAGGAATTCTACCTGTCGATCCTGGTGGACCGCGCGACCTCCCGCGTCGCCTTCGTGGTCTCCACCGAGGGCGGCATGGACATCGAGGACGTGGCCCACAATTCCCCCGAGAAGATCGTGACCTTCTCCGTGGACCCGGCGACCGGCGTGCAGGCCTTCCACGGCCGCAAGGTGGCCGAGGCCCTGGGCCTTTCCGGCGACCTTTCCAAGCAGGCCGGCAAGCTCGTGAGCGCGCTCTACACCGCGTTCACCGAGACCGACATGGCCATGCTCGAGATCAACCCGCTGATCGTCACCAAGGACGGCCAGCTGCGCGTGCTCGACGCCAAGGTCTCGTTCGATTCCAACGCCCTGTTCCGTCATCCCGAGCTCGCCGAGCTGCGCGACCTGACGGAAGAGGACGAAAAGGAAATCGAGGCGTCCAAGTACGACCTCGCCTACATCGCCCTCGACGGCACCATCGGCTGCATGGTCAACGGCGCCGGCCTCGCCATGGCGACCCTCGACATCATCCAGCTCTACGGCGAAAGCCCGGCCAACTTCCTCGACGTGGGCGGCGGCGCCAACGAAGAGAAGGTGACGGCGGCGTTCAAGATCATCACCGCGGATCCCAACGTGAAGGGCATCCTGGTGAACATCTTCGGCGGCATCATGAAGTGCGACGTCATCGCCAACGGCGTGCTGGCGGCGGTGAAGGCGGTGGGCCTCAAGGTTCCGCTGGTGGTGCGCCTCGAAGGCACCAATGTGGAAGAGGGCAAGAAGATCATCCGCGAAAGCGGCCTCAACGTGATCCCTGCCGACGACCTGGACGACGCCGCGCAGAAGATCGTGGCCGCTGTGAAGAAGGATGCCGCGTGATGTCCGTGCTGATCGACGCCAACACCAAGGTCATCACCCAGGGCTTCACCGGCAAGAATGGCACGTTCCACGCGGAACAGGCCATCATGTACGGGACCAAGATGGTCGGCGGCACCTCGCCGGGCAAGGGCGGCTCCACCCACCTCGGCCTGCCGGTGTTCGACACCGTGATCGAGGCCAGGGAGAAGACCGGCGCCGACGCCTCGGTCATCTACGTGCCCCCGCCCGGCGCCGCTGACGCCATCCTGGAGGCCATCGACGCCGAGATCCCCCTCATCGTCTGCATCACCGAGGGCATCCCGGTGCTGGACATGGTGAAGGTGAAGCGCGCGCTTTCGGGCTCCAAGAGCCGCCTCATCGGCCCCAACTGCCCGGGCATCGTCACCGCCGGCGAATCGAAGATCGGCATCATGCCGGCCAACATCTTCAAGAAGGGCTCGGTGGGCGTGGTCTCGCGCTCCGGCACGCTGACCTATGAAGCCGTGTTCCAGACCACCCAGGAAGGCCTCGGCCAGACCTCGGCGGTGGGCATCGGCGGCGACCCGGTGAAGGGCACGGAGTTCATCGACGTGCTGGAGATGTTCCTGGCCGATCCCAAGACCACGTCGATCATCATGATCGGCGAAATCGGCGGCTCGGCCGAGGAAGAGGCTGCCCAGTTCATCGCCGACGAGGCGAAGAAGGGTCGCAAGAAGCCGATGGTGGGCTTCATCGCCGGCCGCACGGCCCCTCCCGGCCGTCGCATGGGCCACGCGGGCGCCATCATCTCCGGCGGCAAGGGCGGCGCCGAGGACAAGATCGCGGCCATGGAAGCGGCGGGCATCAAGGTGTCCCCCTCTCCGGCCCGTCTCGGCAAGACCCTGGTGGATGTGCTGAAGGGCTGAGGCCCGGTGCCCCGCGCCGGGCACCACTCCCGGAGGCCGCCGTGCCGCCGGGGTCAACACTTTCCCGGAGGCGGCAACGGCTGCCTCCGGGCCTTCCCGGCCTGCTGCGGCAGCCCGGGGGCGCGTCGTGCCGGCGGGAGGTCAACGCCCATGGGGGTGGCCGCGGGTACGCAAAGGCGCCGATGACAAAGAAGGGGCACGGGAGGAAGCGCCGGCTCTGAATTTCGCCGTGTTTTCCGGCGAGGGGCGGAGCGGCTGCTGAAGATCATGCGGATGACGCGCGTCAGGTCGGCTTTTGCCTTGGGCCTGGCGGGACTATGTAGAGCGGACGAGCACCCCTTGCCGTGGCTGCCACGAGCCGGGCAGGAGTGGAAAAGGCGATCCGGTTTCGGCCGGAACGTCGTGTTGTGGCAGATTTTTCAGGTCCGGGCCTTGTTTCCCGTGCGGAACGCGCACAGGACGGCGAGGCCCGAGGCCATCCGGGAAGACACCCATGTCGCGCGCGGAACAGAACGATATTTTCCTGAACACCTCCTTCCTCGACGGCGCCAATGCCGCCTGGATCGAGGATCTCTACGCCCGCTACGAGCAGGACCCGAGCTCGGTCGACGCCGAGTGGCAGAGCTTCTTCGCCGGGCTCAAGGATGATCCCGCCCAGGTGCTCGCCAATGCGCGCGGCGCCTCGTGGAAGCGCCCCAACTGGCCGCTGCACGCCAATGGCGAGCTGGTTTCGGCCATGGACGGCCAGTGGGCCGAGGTGGAGAAGCACGTCGGCGACAAGGTGAAGGCCAAGGCGCAGAAGGCGGGCGTGGAGCTCAGCGCGCAGGATGTGCAGCAGGCCACGCGCGACAGCGTGAAGGCGCTGATGATGATCCGCGCCTACCGCATGCGCGGACACCTGCACGCCAATCTCGACCCGCTCGGCCTCACCCCGCCGCGCGAGGCGCTGGAGCTGGATCCGGTCTCCTACGGCTTCTATGAGGCCGACCTCGACCGCAAGATCTTCATCGACCACGTCCTCGGCCTTGAGTTCGCGACCGTGCGCGAGATGCTCGCCATCCTGCGCCGCACCTACTGCTCGGACATCGGCGTGGAATTCATGCACATCTCCTCTCCGGAGGAGAAGGCCTGGATCCAGGAGCGCATCGAGGGGCCGGACAAGGAGGTCACCTTCACCCGCGAGGGCAAGCGCGCCATCCTCAACAAGCTGGTGGAGGCTGAGGGCTTCGAGAAGTTCCTCGACGTCAAGTACACCGGCACCAAGCGCTTCGGCCTCGACGGCGGCGAGAGCCTGATCCCCGCCCTCGAGCAGATCATCAAGCGCGGCGGCAACCTGGGCCTCAAGGAAATCGTGTTCGGCATGGCCCACCGCGGCCGCCTGAACAGCCTGACCCAGGTGATGGGCAAGCCCCACCGCGCGCTGTTCCACGAGTTCAAGGGCGGCTCCTGGGCCCCCGACGACGTGGAAGGCTCGGGCGACGTGAAGTACCACCTGGGCGCCTCTTCCGACCGGGAGTTCGACGGCAACAAGGTACATCTCTCGCTGACCGCCAACCCCTCGCACCTGGAGATCGTCGATCCCGTGGTGCTGGGCAAGGCGCGCGCCAAGCAGGACCAGTTCGGCGATGCCGAGCGCACCATGGTGCTGCCGCTGCTCATCCACGGCGACGCGGCCTTCGCCGGCCAGGGCGTGGTGGCCGAGTGCCTGGGCCTCTCAGGCCTGAAGGGCCACCGCACCGGTGGCTCCCTGCACTTCATCATCAACAACCAGATCGGCTTCACCACCAATCCGCGCTACTCGCGCTCCTCGCCCTATCCGTCCGACGTGGCGAAGATGATCGAGGCGCCGATCCTGCACTGCAATGGCGACGATCCGGAATCGGTGGTGTTCTGCGCCAAGGTGGCCATCGAGTTCCGCCAGCGCTTCCACAAGCCGGTGGTCATCGACATGTTCTGCTACCGGCGCTTCGGCCACAACGAGGGCGACGAGCCCGCGTTCACCCAGCCGAAGATGTACAAGGTGATCCGCCAGCACCCCACCGTGCTGGAGCTCTACACCAAGAAGCTCGAAGCCGAGGGCGTGGTCACCACCGGCGAGGTGGACACCATGCGCGCGGCGTGGCGCGAGCGCCTGGAGGCCGAGTACGAGGCCGGCCAGGCCTACAAGCCCAACAAGGCCGACTGGCTCGACGGCCGCTGGGCCGGCCTCAAGGCCGCGCAGGACAATGATGATCCGCGCCGCGGCGTCACCGGCGTGCCCGAGGACAAGCTCAAGGCCATCGGCGAGAAGATCACCCAGGTTCCGGAGGGCTTCAAGGTCCACCGTACCATCCAGCGCTTCCTCGACAACCGCCGCAAGGCGATCGAGGACGGCGTCGGCATCGACTGGGCGACCGGCGAGGCGCTGGCCTTCTGCTCGCTGCTGGAAGAGGGGCATCCCATCCGCCTCTCCGGCCAGGACGTGGAGCGCGGCACCTTCTCCCAGCGCCATTCGGTGCTGCTCGACCAGGAGACCGAGGCCCGCTACAAGCCCTTCAATCACCTCTCCGACACCCAGGCCAAGTACGAGGTCATCAACTCGATGCTCTCGGAGGAGGCGGTGCTCGGCTTCGAGTATGGCTACACCCTGTCGGAGCCCAACACGCTGGTGCTGTGGGAGGCGCAGTTCGGCGACTTCGCCAACGGCGCCCAGGTGGTGTTCGACCAGTTCATCTCCTCCGGCGAGCGCAAGTGGCTGCGCATGAGCGGCCTCGTGTGCCTGCTGCCGCACGGCTATGAGGGCCAGGGGCCGGAGCATTCCTCCGCCCGCCTGGAGCGCTACCTCCAGCTCTGCGCCGAGGACAACATGCAGGTGGCGAACGTCACCACCCCGGCCAACTACTTCCACATCCTGCGCCGGCAGCTGAACCGCGAGTTCCGCAAGCCGCTCATCCTGATGACGCCCAAGTCCTTGCTGCGTCACAAGAAGGCGGTGTCGCGCCTGGAGGACATGGTGGCCGGCAGCACCTTCCACCGGGTGCTGTGGGACGACGCGCAGTCGCATCCGGATGTCGCCGGCGTCACGCTGGTGCCGGACGAGAAGATCCGCCGGGTCGTGCTTTCCGCCGGCAAGGTCTATTACGACCTGCTTGAGGAGCGCGAGAAGCGGGGCGTCAACGACGTCTACCTGCTGCGCGTGGAGCAGCTCTATCCGTTCCCGCTGAAGACGCTGGTGCAGGAGCTGTCCCGTTTCAAGAACGCTGAAGTGGTGTGGTGCCAGGAAGAGCCGAAGAACCAGGGGTCCTGGTTCTTCGTGCAGCCCTACCTGGAATGGGTGCTGGAGCAGGTTGGTGGCGCCTCCAGGCGGCCGCGCTACGCGGGCCGTCCGGCTTCCGCCGCCACCGCCACCGGCCTCATGTCCAAGCACATGGCGCAGCTCAAGGCCTTCCTCGAGGAAGCCCTGGGCTGAGGCTGGCCGGTGCCGCGCCCGTCATCGCGCCCCGAGCCCTGCCGCGTCGCGCTCCCGAGCGCCGCGCGGCGGACCGGTGCGTCGGCTGGCGGCGGCATCCGAGGGGCAGTGGCCCCCGCCTTCGCGATCGGTCATCGGGCCATCGGCCCGGTTGCTGATCGAAGCTTTCGATGCCGGGCTCCGGGCCCGGCCTAGGTCTTACACACGAGGTGCCGGGACGCCCCGGCACATGCCGACAGTTGAGGGAGGCCCCTGAGGGGGCAGACACAATGGCGACCGAGATCCGCGTACCCACTCTGGGCGAGTCCGTGACGGAAGCGACCATCGGCAAGTGGTTCAAGAAGCCCGGCGAGGCCGTGAAGGCCGATGAGCCCATCGTGGAACTGGAGACCGACAAGGTCACCGTCGAGGTGCCCGCCCCGGCGGCTGGCGTGCTCGCCGAGATCATCGCCAAGGACGGTGACACCGTCGGCGTCGGGGCCCTGCTCGGCTCCATCGCGGAAGGCGCCGGCGCGCCGGCTGCCGCGCCCGCTGCCGCCGCTCCGGCGCCTGCGCCGGCCGCTGCACCCGCGCCCGTCGCCGCCGCTGCTCCGGTGGCCGCTGGCGGTGCCAACGGCCCGGCCGTCGCCCGCATCGCCGCGGAGACCGGCGTCAACCCGGCCGCCGTTCCCGGCACCGGCAAGGACGGCCGCGTGACCAAGGGCGACATCCTCGCCGCGGTCGCCTCCGGCGTTCCGGCCGCGCCCGTCTCCGCGCCGCGCGCCCCCTCGGCCCCGGTCGATGCCGCCCGCGAGGAGCGGGTGAAGATGACCAAGCTGCGGCAGACCATCGCCCGCCGCCTGAAGGACGCCCAGAACACCGCCGCCATGCTCACCACGTTCAACGACGTGGACATGTCCGGCGTGATGGCCCTGCGCGCCCAGTACAAGGACGCGTTCGAGAAGAAGCACGGCACCAAGCTCGGCTTCATGGGCTTCTTCACCAAGGCGGTGATCGCGGCCCTCAAGGACCTGCCGGCGGTGAACGCCGAGATCGACGGCACCGACCTCGTCTACAAGAACTACTACAACATCGGCATCGCGGTGGGCACCGAGAAGGGCCTCGTGGTTCCGGTGGTGCGCGACGCGGACCTGCTCTCCATCTCCGACATCGAGAAGCAGATCGCCGGCTACGGCCGCAAGGCGCGTGACGGCAAGCTCGGCATCGAGGACATGCAGGGCGGCACCTTCACGATCACCAACGGCGGCATCTACGGCTCGCTGATGTCCACCCCGATCCTGAACGCGCCGCAGTCGGGCATCCTGGGCATGCACCGCATCGAGGAGCGTCCGGTGGTGGTGAAGGGGCAGATCGTCATCAAGCCGATGATGTACCTGGCCCTGTCCTACGATCACCGCATCGTCGACGGCCGCGAGGCCGTGACCTTCCTGGTGCGCGTGAAGGAGACCCTGGAGGATCCGGCGCGCCTCGTGCTGGACCTCTGATCCGAGCGGGCCTGAGCGGCCCCGCGGGCGCCCTTGCCGGCGTCCGCGGCGGCCGGTGCCGTCGACCGGGAGCGAACGATGGGGAGCCACCTTTCCGAATATCTGACCCTGATGGCGGTGTTCGCGCTCGCGGCCATCGTCCCGGGGCCGGATTTCGCCATGGTGGCGCGCCAGAGCGTGGTGCACGGCCGGCGCGCGGGCGTGCTCGCCAGCTTCGGCATCGGCGCGGCGCTCCTGTGCCACGCCGGCTATACGCTGGCTGGCCTGGGCCTTCTGGTGGCGCATTCGCTGCCGGCCTTCATGGTGCTCAAGTGGCTGGGCGCGGCCTACCTCGTCTATGTGGGCGTGCGGACCTGGGCGGCGCCGGCCCCTTCGGGCGAGGCGCCCGAAGCTGAAGGACTTGCGCGGGCCGCCGTGTCCGGCCGCCGCAGCTTCGCCCTCGGCTTCCTCACCAATGCGCTGAACCCCAAGGCGGTGCTATTCTTCCTTTCCCTGTTCGGCACCGTGGTGAGCGCGGACACGCCGCTCGCCGTCCAGGGCGTCTACTCCCTTTCTCTCGCCGTGTTCGCCGTCGCGTGGTTCACGGCCGTCACCTTCTTCTTCACCGGGCGGGCCGTTCGTGACGGCCTTTCCCGTTTCGGCCGCTGGTTCAACCGGATCACCGGCGCGCTCCTCATCGGCCTCGGCATCCGGGTCGCTCTGCAAAGGGCCTCCACGGTGCCCTGAGTCGGGCGCGGCGGCCTCTCACCACGAGGGAATTCTCATGTCCTACGATCTCATCGTCATCGGCACCGGCCCCGGCGGCTACGTGGCGGCCATCCGCGCTGCCCAGCTCGGCCTGAAGGTGGCTGTTGCCGAGAAGCGCGGCACCCATGGCGGCACCTGCCTCAACGTGGGCTGCATCCCCTCCAAGGCGCTGCTCTACGCCTCCGAATTCTTCGAGGAAGCCGGCCACAAGTTCGCCGACATGGGCATCGGCGTCTCCGCGCCCAAGCTCGACCTCAAGGCCATGCTGGCCTTCAAGGATCGCGGCGTCGACGGCAACGTGAAGGGCGTCGAGTTCCTGCTGAAGAAGAACAAAGTCGACGTCTACATGGGCGTCGCCAAGATCCTGGCGCCCGGCAAGGTCGAGGTGAAGCTGAACGCCGACGGCAAGGTCGAGACCCTGGAGACGAAGAACATCCTCGTCGCCACCGGCTCGGATGTCGCGCCGCTGCCGGGCGTGACGATCGACGAGAAGCGCATCGTCTCCTCCACCGGCGCGCTGTCGCTGGACAAGGTGCCGGGCAAGCTCGTGGTGGTGGGCGCCGGCGTCATCGGCCTTGAGCTCGGCTCCGTGTGGCGGCGCCTGGGCGCCCAGGTGACGGTGGTGGAGTTCCTGGACCGCATCCTGCCCGGCATGGACGGCGAAGTGGCCCGCTCCTTCCAGCGCATCCTCGAGAAGCAGGGCTTCGCGTTCAAGCTCGGCACCAAGGTCACGGGCGTGGATTCCTCGGGCAAGACCCTGAAGATCTCCGTGGAGCCCGCCGCCGGCGGAGCCGCCGAGGTACTGGAGGCCGACGTGGTGCTGGTGGCCATCGGCCGCATTCCCTACACCGCCGGCCTCGGCCTGGAGGAGGTGGGCGTGGCGAAGGACCCGAAGGGCCGCATCGTCACCGACGCGCACTATGCCTCGTCCGTGCCCGGCATCTACGCCATCGGCGACGTGATCGCCGGCCCCATGCTGGCCCACAAGGCCGAGGACGAGGGCGTGGCCTGCGCGGAGATGCTGGCGGGCAAGGCCGGCCACGTGAATTACGATGTCATCCCCGGCGTGGTCTACACCTTCCCGGAGGTCGCCTCCGTCGGCAAGACCGAGGACGAGCTGAAGGCCGCGGGCATCGCCTACAAGGTGGGCAAGTTCCCCTTCACCGCCAACGGCCGCACCAAGGTGAACAACACCACCGACGGCTTCGTGAAGATCCTGGCCGATGCCGCCACCGACCGGGTGCTCGGCGCCCACATCATCGGCCCCGAGGCGGGCGAGATGATCCACGAATGCGCGGTGCTGATGGAGTTCGCCGGCTCGTCCGAAGACCTCGCCCGCACCTGCCATGCCCACCCCACCCGCTCCGAGGCGGTGAAGGAGGCGGCGATGGCCGTCGAGAAGCGCGCCATCCACATGTGATGCGAAGGGCCCGTGAGCTCGGCTCATGGGCCTTTTGTCAGGTCCTGGGGGCCCGCGCGAAACCTGCCGGGCGCCGGTCAGGGCCGAGGCCGCCTCTGCCCCCGGTCTCATCCGTCGGGTGGCCGCTGGCCTCCGGCTCAATGACATCCGCATTGGCGCGCGCGCCGCTTGAGATACGGGCTGGCCGGGGGAGACCCCGCGCCGGCCCGCTTCGTTTCCGCCGGGGCGGCGCACCAAAAAAGAGCCCCTCGGGACCGGGGTCCGGAGGGGCTTCAAGGAGGTCACTTGGAGTATCGGCAGGGCCGATCGATAGGGTAAACATCCGGTGTTTCGGCTAATAAATGGTTTCTACCGAGGCTCTCGGGGGAGCGTGACGCGGATGGCCTTACTCCGGGGCGTAGGTCACCGCCTCGATGCGCCAGCCGTCGGGATCCTTGAGGAAGGCGGCGTAGTAGCTGTCTCCATATTGAGGCCGTGGGCCCGGAGCGCCGTTGTCGATGCCGCCGTGGGCGAGGCCGATAGCGTGGAAGGCGTGCACGGCGGCGCGGTCCGGCGCGTGGAAGCACAGGTGGAAGCCGGGTGGGCAGGCGATGGGCCGCCCGGCCCGCTCCTCAAGCCAGAAGGGCGCAGAGCCCGGCACGCCCTCGGGCGCGGGCAGGGTGCCGGGCGGCCCCCAGCACGCGGAATCGCCGTCCGGCTCCGCTTCCCGCGCCACCCGCGTGAGGCCGAGTGGCGCCAGCACCGCGTCATAGAAAGCGGCGGCGCGTGCGAGATCCGTGGTTCCCAGCGACATGTGCTCGATGACGGGACGCACCGGCGTCATGACTGGCCTCGATGGCGGAGCGGAGGGGGCCATTTGTTGGCGTTCAACTTTCTTAAAAGACGACATATTTCTGTAAAGGAAAATCACCCGACCGTGCCGCCGCCTCAGGCCCGCGGGTGGGCCGCGCGGTAGGCGGCCATGAGGGCGGCTGTGTCCACCTCCGTGTAGATCTGCGTGGTGGCGAGGGAGGCGTGGCCAAGCAGCTCCTGAATGGCGCGCAGGTCACCGCCCCGCGCCAGCAGGTGGGTGGCGAAGGAGTGGCGCAGCGCATGGGGCGTCGCGCTTTCCGGCAGGCCCAGCGCCCCGCGCATGGCCGCGACCGCGTACTGCACGATGCGCGGCGAGAGGGGCCCGCCCCGCGCGCCCCGGAACAGCGGCCCCTCGTGCGTCAGAACATGGGGGCACAGGCGCTTGTATTCGGCGATGGCCGCGCCCACCGGGGCGATGAGCGGCACCATGCGTGTCTTGTTGCCCTTGCCGGTTACAGTGATCTGGTCGGTGCCCGCCGTCACCGCGCCTGCGGTCAGGCCGAGCGCTTCCGAGATGCGCAGGCCGGCCCCGTAGAGCAGGGCGATGACGGCGGCGTCGCGGGCCAGCACCCAGGGCTCGCGCTCCTCGCCCGCGCGGGTCGCGGGATCGGAAAGGGCGCGGGCGGCGGACATGGAGACCGGCTTCGGCAGGCTCTTGGGAACCTTGGGCGCGCGCACGGCGGCAAGGGCCCCCACCTTGCCCTGGCCCTCCCGCTCCAGGTGGCGGGCGAAGGAGCGGGCGGCGGCGAGCAGCCGCACCAGCGTGCGCGGGGCCACCCCATCGGCCCGGCGGGCCGCCAGAACGGCGCGCACGTCCAGGGGCCTCAGCGCCGCGAGGGCGGGCAGGCCGGGCCGTTCGCCCAGATGCAGCGCGAGCTGCCGCAGCACGGTGGCGAGATCGCGGGCGTAGGCCTCCAGGGTCTTCTGCGACAGCCGGCGCTCGTGGGCGAGGCGGGCGAGCCAGGCTTCCGCCGCCGCCGCGACATCGGGCGCCGCCGCCGACATCAGCCCATGGGCGGCGCGCGCGGCGCGGTCTCGATCGGTCATGGCCATGGCGGTCCTCCCGGTGCCGGAGCATACCCGCGGCGGTGGCTGTTTCTCGCGCAGGATGGAGCCGCCGGGTTTCCATTTCGCTCACGCCCGACCGAACCGTGCGAGCATACGGCCTCGAACTTGCTTCGGGCGCATGGCGCTTTTGCTTCCTCCTGAGACCATAAGCCCATGCCGGTCGATTTCAGCCGCCCCCTGTGTCACTGGCTGCCCACCGCCACCTATGCCGCCTTCCGCCCCGGCCTGCCGGACATGGTGCTGGGCCGGCTGCCGGAGCCGGTTTCCATCCAGGTGGGCCGCGCCTACAAGGGCTGGATCGTGGAGACACCGGCGGAGCATGCCGCCCTGGCGGCTGCCCTGGAGCGTCCCATTCCCCAGCCGGAACCCGGCCGGCTGAATTTCCGCTCCGGCCCCGATGCCACCTGCGCCACACCCTCGCGCGGGGCGCCGTTCGTGGCGCTCTACGCGCCGCCGGCGGCGGGCTGGCCGTTCCTCGTCCTGTCCGCCTGGCCGCAGGAGCGGGAGGGGCGCACGCGCATCCAGCGCGACCGCTACATCTGGGAGGCGTTCGCGCACGAAGCCGAGGCGCAGGCAGAGGCCGAGCGTTTCTCGGTGCTGCTGCCCGGCGCGCCCGTGCTGCTGCAGGCCGCTTAAGGCATTTTCAAGCGAAGCAGATGCCGGTTCGCGTGAAGAAAATGCGTAGTCGCGATAATCAGGAGCGCTTGCCGCGAGCCAATGCGAGCGGAAAGCACTCCAGGGGCGGCAGGGCAGGCGCGGGGCCCCTCCCCAAGGCGAGAGGCGCGGCGGCGGGCGAGGGCTGCGCCCCTCGACATCTGCTGCCGGACACGGCATAGCCCGCGCCATGTCCTCGCCCGCACGGTCCTCGCCGGCCCGCGCCGTTGCCGCGCGCACCTCCATGGTTTCGGCCGCGACCCTCGCCTCGCGGGTGCTCGGCTTCGTGCGGGATGCGGCCACCGCCGCCATCCTCGGCGTGGGGCCGGTGGCGGATGCGCTCACCGCCGCCCTCTCCCTGCCGCTGCTGGCGCGGCGCCTGCTGGCGGAAGGGGCCTTCAACCTCGCCTTCATCCCCGCCTTGGTGCGGGCGGAAGAGGCGGGGCCGCGCGCCGCGCGGGCGCTCGCGGGCGCGGTGCTGCTGGTGCTCGGTGGCGTGCTGCTGGCGCTGGCGCTGGTGGCGGCCTTCTTCATGCCGCAGCTCATCCGCCTGCTGGCGCCCGGCTTCGTGCCCGATGGTGACCGGGCGGAAGTCGCCATCCTGTGCGGGCGAGTGGCTGTGCTCTACCTCCCGCTCGCCGGGCTCGCGGCCATCTATGGCGGCATCGCCAACAGCGCGCACAAGGTGCTGCTGGCGGCGCTGGCGCCGCTCGCCGCCAATCTCACGGTGCTCGCCGTCATCTTCGTGCTGCTGGCGCGCGGGCTGCTGGCGAGCGATACGGCGGCGTTCGCCATCGCCGTCGCCACGGTGGCCGCCGGCTTCAGCCAATGGCTGCTGATGATGGCGGCTGCGCGGGGGTGCCCGGCGCGGCCCGCCGTTCTGCCCGCCGAAGGGGAGCGCGCGCGGCTGCCGTGGCCGGCGGCATGGACGGTGCTGCGCGCCGCGTCGCCCGCCTTGCTGTTCGCCGGGCTCAGCCAGTTTCGAATCATCATCGCTGCCGCCTTCGCCTCGGGCACCGAAGGGGCGGTGGCCGCGCTCAACTATGCGCAGCGGCTGATGGACCTGCCATTGGGCCTCGTGGGCGCGAGCGCCGGGGCGGTGCTGGTGCCGCTGCTCGCCCGCCAGGCGGCCCTTTCCGCCGCGCGTGACGGCCGCGCGGGGGCCGAGGCGGCTTCGAACGCGGTGCTGGCGGCGCTTGCCTTCGCGCTGCCCGCCGCCGCGGGGCTGGCGGCGCTCGCCCATCCCATCGTGGTGGTGCTGTTCCAGCGCGGGGCGTTCGATGCGCAGGATTCCGCGCTCACCGCCACGCTCCTGGCGGTGCTCGCCCTGGCGCTGCCGGCGCAGGGGCTGGAACGCATTCTTTCCGCCACCGCCGCCGCCTCGGGGCTGGTGCGCGGGGCGGAGCGCATTGCCCTTGGTTCCCTCGCCCTGTGCCTTGCCGCCGCGGCGGTGGCCGCGCCGCTGGCCGGGCCTGTGGGGGCGGCGGCGGCGGTCGCGGTCTCCGCCTGGGCGTCGCTCGCCATATTCGGCGTGTTGCTGGCGCGGCGCGGTGCGCTCGCCTTTGATGGGCGCGTGGCTCTGACCGGCCTCGGCCTGGGGGTGGCTGCGCTGCTCATGGGCGGGTGCGTGGCGGCGGCGGATGCGCGCTGGACGCCCGGTGCGGGGGAGCTGGCGCGGGCGGCGCGGCTGGCGGTGCTCGTGGGGCTCGGGGTGGCGGTCTACGGTGGCTGCGCCTTCGCCCTGAAGCGCCTCGTCGGCCGCATGGGGCGCTGAGGGGCGGCCCTCTCTTGCATCGGCGGGGCGGGGGTGGCATGACGCCCCCGTTCCGCATGAAGCCCTGGCGCGGCCCTTTGGCCGCGGGCGTCTCCCGCCCGGGCCGGCACCGCCGGCAGCGCCTTTCCGCTCTCGCGTCCGCTTGGCGTTTCCGGCCGGTCCGGGTCGCTGCGCGGCAGCATGGTTTCATGCGGGAAGGGGCGGGTTCTCCGCCCTTCGATCCAGGATAGCGGGGCGCGGCGCGCCCTTCAGGAGTTCGCCATGGCGGCGGTCGCAGAACGTGTCTTTTCCGGCGTGCAGCCCACGGGCAACCTGCACCTCGGCAATTATCTCGGCGCCATCAAGCGCTTCGTGGAGCTGCAGAACAGCCACGAGTGCATCTATTGCGTCGTGGACCTCCACGCCATCACCGTCTGGCAGGACCCCGAGGAGCTGAAGCGCCACACCCGCGAGGTGACGGCCGCCTTCATCGCCTGCGGCATCGACCCTAAGGCGCACATTGTGTTCAACCAGAGCCAGGTGTCCGGTCACGCCGAGCTGGCCTGGATCTTCAACTGCGTCGCCCGCATGGGCTGGCTCAGCCGCATGACGCAGTTCAAGGAGAAGGCCGGCAAGGACCGCGAGAACGTCTCGGTGGGCCTGTTCGCCTATCCCACCCTCATGGCCGCCGACATCCTGCTCTACCGCGCCACCCATGTGCCGGTGGGCGAGGACCAGAAGCAGCACCTGGAGCTGACGCGCGACATCGCGCAGAAGTTCAACACCGATTTCGCCCCCTCCATCGCCACCGGCGGGCATGGGGAGGGCTATTTCCCCCTCACCGAGCCGCTCATCGCCGGGCCGGCCACGCGCGTGATGAGCCTGCGTGACGGGGCGAAGAAGATGTCGAAGTCGGATGCCTCCGATTTCTCCCGCATCAACCTGACCGATGACGCCGACACCATCGCCGGCAAGGTGCGCAAGGCCAAGACCGATCCCGAGCCCCTGCCCTCCGAGGAAGAGGGGCTGAAGGGCCGGCCGGAGGCGGAGAACCTCGTGGGCATCTACGCCGCCCTTTCGGACGGCTCCAAGGCCCAGGTGCTGAAGGATTTCGGCGGCGGCCAGTTCTCCGCCTTCAAGGCGGCGCTGGTGGATCTCGCGGTGGCGAAGCTCGGCCCGATCGGAGCCGAGATGCAGCGCCTGATGGGGGACGTCTCCGCCATCGACGCAATTCTCGCCGACGGGGCTGAGCGCGCGCGCGTGATCGCCGACCAGACCATCCGCGACGTGAAGGACATCGTTGGCATGGTTCGCGCATGAGCGCGCAGGGCGCCGCAATCGGCGCTCCGCGTCGGATATGAGACGCTGGCGCGGCCGCTTCCGGAGGGATGCGGCCGCGCGCCGGGGCCGGGGCTTTGGCCCAGGCGCCGACATCACGAGAGTTTCCCTGCCGCGCCTCGGTGCGGGGCGGGAGGGCGCCGGGCATTGTCCGGCGTGTGGGATGCAGGCGGGTGAGGGGATTCGTCGGCGGGGCGACTGGGGGCCTTGAGGCACGCGCGGGATTTTGCCCGCCGAAAGCGGGGGAAAAGCGTCATTTTGGCGCGACCCGCAGCCGCAGCGCCCACGCGCCGCGCGACATCACGCACCTTTGACCTGTATCAAGGAGAAAATGAGCCTCACGCGCATGGTGCGCTGGAGGCTCCGTAGGTGCAGTGTCACGCCTCGGCGCAAGGGGTTCTGCAATGTCGACAATCCAAGATCCAATCCCGGCCCCGGCGAAGTCCATGCGGTTCGGGGAGGCCGCCCTGCTGGTGGTCTTCGCGGTATTGGCCTTCCTTTCCATCATCGTGGCGGCGAAGGCCTATAGCCCGGCCTACGCCTTCCACGCCTATCTGTTCGCGGCCGGGTCCATCGCCGCGGTGTTCGCCATCGGCAACCGCTATATGGATCGCCCGGCGGGGGATGTGCCGCAGCTCATCGACGGCAAGCCCAACTACAATTTCGGCGTCGTGAAATTCGGCGTGGTCGCCGCGGTGGTGTGGGGCGTCGCGGGCTTCCTCGCGGGTGACCTTGCCGCCTGGCAGCTCGCCTTCCCGGCGATGAACTTCGACACCTCCTGGCTGTCGTTCGGCCGGCTGCGCCCGCTGCACACCTCGGCGGTGATCTTCGCGTTCGGCGGCAACGTGCTCCTCGCCACCTCCTTCTATGTGGTGCAGCGCACGTCGCATGCCCGCCTCGCGGGTGATCTGGCGCCGTGGTTCGTGATGGTGGGCTACAACTTCTTCATCCTGATCGCGGGCACGGGCTACCTGCTCGGCATCACGCAGTCGAAGGAGTATGCCGAGCCCGAGTGGTATGCCGACCTGTGGCTGACGGTCGTGTGGGTCACCTACCTGCTGGTGTTCGTCGCCACCATCTGGAAGCGCCGCGAGCCCCATATCTACGTGGCCAACTGGTTCTACCTGGCCTTCATCATCACCATCGCGATGTTGCATCTCGGCAACAACGTGACCATCCCGGTGTCCCTCTTCTCGGACAAGTCCTACATCTACTGGTCGGGTGTGCAGGACGCCATGTTCCAGTGGTGGTACGGCCATAACGCGGTGGGCTTCTTCCTGACCGCCGGCTTCCTGGCCATCATGTACTACTTCATCCCCAAGCGGGCTGAGCGGCCGGTCTATTCCTACCGTCTGTCCATCGTCCACTTCTGGGCGCTGATCTTCATCTACATCTGGGCCGGCCCGCACCACCTGCACTACACGGCCCTGCCGGACTGGGCGCAGACCCTGGGCATGACCTTCTCGGTGATCCTGTGGATGCCCTCCTGGGGCGGCATGATCAACGGCCTGATGACCCTCTCGGGCGCGTGGGACAAGCTGCGCACCGACCCGGTGATCCGCATGATGGTGGTGTCCGTGGCCTTCTACGGCATGTCCACCTTCGAAGGCCCGATGATGGCCGTGAAAGCGGTGAACTCGCTCAGCCACTACACCGAATGGACCGTCGGCCACGTGCATTCCGGCGCGCTGGGCTGGGTGGCCTACATCTCCTTCGGCGCCATCTACTGCCTCGTGCCGTGGCTGTGGAACAAGCCGCAGATGTACTCGGTGAAGGCCATCGCCTGGCACTTCTGGATCTCCACCCTCGGCATCGTGCTCTACATCTCCTCCATGTGGGTGGCGGGCATCATGCAGGGCCTGATGTGGCGTGCCTACACCAGCCTCGGCTTCCTTGAGTACTCGTTCATCGAGACCGTCGAGGCCGTGCATCCGCTCTACGTCATCCGCGCCACCGGCGGTCTGCTGTTCGTGATCGGCGGCCTGATCATGGCTTGGAACGTGTGGAAGACCATCAACATGCCGCAGGCGGTGGCCGAGCAGAAGCTCGCCCTCGCCCCCGCGGAATGAGGGAGAACGACCCATGGCGTCGCAAGGCACGTCCATCTGGGCCAAGCACCAGATCTTCGAGAAGCACACCTACTGGTTGATGCTGGGGATCCTCTTCGTGATCTCCATCGGCGGTCTGGTGGAGATCGCCCCGCTCTTCTACCTGAAGAGCACCATCGAGACGGTGCAGGGCATGCGGCCCTACACCCCCCTCGAGCTGGCGGGGCGCAACATCTACATCCGTGAGGGCTGCTACAACTGCCACTCGCAGATGATCCGCCCGCTGCGCGATGAGGTGGAGCGCTACGGCCACTACTCGCTGGCGGCCGAGAGCATGTACGACCACCCCTTCCAGTGGGGCTCCAAGCGCACCGGTCCGGACCTCGCCCGCGTGGGCGGCAAGTATTCGGACGTGTGGCACCAGGAGCATCTGCACAATCCGCGCTCCGTGGTCCCGGCCTCCATCATGCCGGCCTACCCGTGGCTTTCGCAGAACCGCCTGAACGTCAAGCACATCGCGCAGGACATGAAGGTGCTCTCGTGGGAGGGCGTGCCCTACACCGAGGACATGATCGCCAACGCGCAGGCCGACCTGACCACCCAGGCGACAACCGACGCCGACGCCGAGGGGCTGCAGAAGCGCTATCCGAAGGCCCAGGTGCGTGATTTCGACGGCAACCCCGGCGAGATCACCGAGGCCGACGCCCTCATCGCCTATCTGCAGATGCTCGGCACGCTGGTGGACTTCAAGCTCTACGACAATAAAGCGAACGTGAGGTGAGCTATGTCGGAGACTTACCAGTGGCTGGCCGGCATCGCTCAGACCTGGGGTCTGGTGCTGTTCGTGCTCGCCTTCGTTCTGGTGGTCGTCTACGCCTTCTGGCCCGGGAAGAAGCGGCAGAAGGAAATCGACGACGCCGCAAAGATTCCGCTCAAAGAGGATTGATCCCGTGAGCACCAATCAGAATTCCCATCAGGGCCGGCTCGACCCGGTCACCGGCGTCACCACCACCGGGCACGAGTGGGATGGCATCGAGGAGCTCAACAACCCGCTGCCGCGCTGGTGGCTGTGGGTGTGGTACGCCACGATCCTCTGGTCCATCGCCTACTGGATCATGTTCCCGGCGTGGCCGCTGATCTCCTCCGCTACCCCCGGCGTGCTGGGCTGGAACTCGCGCACTGCCGTGAGCACCCAGCTCGACGACCTCAGGGCGCTGCGGGCGGAGAGCACCGCCAAGCTCGCCGATGCCTCCCTGCAGCAGATCGAGGACACCCCCGCGCTGCTGACCCTGGCCCGCGCCCAGGGCCGCGTGGCGTTCGCCGACAACTGCGCCCCCTGCCACGGCCAGGGCGGCGGCGGCGCCGTGGGCTTTCCCAACCTGAACGACGATGACTGGCTTTGGGGCGGCAGCCTCGACCAGATCTACCAGACCATCAGCTACGGCATCCGGTCCGGCGACGATCAGGCTCATGTGGGCTCCATGCCTGCCTTCGGTCGCGACGGCATCCTGACCAAGCCCCAGATCTCCGCGGTGGCGAGCTACGTGCGGACCCTTTCGGGCCTGGACAAGCCCTCGCCTCTCTCGGAGCAGGGCAAGGAGGTCTTCGTGGCCAACTGCGCCGCCTGCCACGGTGAGGATGGCAAGGGTAACCAGGAGCTGGGCGCCCCGAACCTGACCGACAACATCTGGCTCTATGGCTCCGACAAGGCGACCATCGAGTATGCGGTCACCAATGGCCGCGGCAACGTGATGCCGGCGTGGCACAACCGCCTGGATGCGACCACCATCAAGGTGCTGACGGTGTACGTGCATTCCCTCGGCGGCGGTCGCTGACCAGCTTTCAGGTTCAGGAACGCGATGCCCCGGGCGTCCTCCGCCCGGGGTTTTCGTTTTTGCGGAGGGCTGATGCCGGGGCCGGTGATGCGGAGGTCCCGCATGCCCCGCTCGCCCAAAGCGTTTTCCGCTCGCACTGATCGCGGCAATCGTTCTAGATGAATGCCCTCACGCAGTTTGGTTCGCGCGAGACGATGGCGATCTCCCCGCAATCTGCCCTGGTGATGGGCACGTGAGGCGTGGGAATATTCGCGCCGCGGCTTGTGCCACGTGAGCGGGGGCGCCCGTCGGGGCGCGGCTCCCGCGCGGATTGCCGCGCGACGAAATGCCGGTGAGGCCTTTCGACCACATGACAGCGCCACACATTCTAGAGCATGAATATTTTAACGCTCCCAAAGAGGCAAAGGCCCGGGGGAGCCGCAAGAACCCCCGATGCGCGCCAACGCTGGCGGGAAGCGGGGGCCCTTCCGCTGGGGTCATTCTCCGCGTCGCCTCGGGTTTCGCGCCCGCGGTCAAAATTCGGCGATCCATTCATGACTGCCCTGAGCACCAAGCCTGAAACCCACCCCTCCGGCGACGAGCCCAACATCGCCGGGCCGGACGACGATATCCCGCTCTACGAGAGCCGGAAGAAGATCTTCCCGCAGGCCGTGCACGGCCGGATCCGCACCATCAAGTGGGCCGTGCTCATCGTCTCCCTCGCGATCTATTATCTGCTGCCGTTCGTGCGGTGGAACCGCGGCCCCGATGCGCCCGACCAGGCGGTGCTGCTGGACCTGCCGGCACGGCGCTTTTATTTCTTCTTCGTCGAGATCTGGCCGCAGGAGTTCTATTACGTCGCCGGCCTGCTGATTCTCGCGGCGCTCATCCTGTTCCTCATGAACGCGGTCGCCGGTCGCGTGTGGTGCGGCTACATGTGCCCGCAGACCGTGTGGACCGACCTGTTCATGGCGGTGGAGCGGCTGGTGGAAGGCGACCGCCGTGAGCGCATCCGCCTCGATGCCGCGCCCTGGAGCGTGGATAAGGTGGTGCGCCGCACCCTGAAGCACGCCATCTGGCTGCTGATCGCCTGGTGGACCGGCGGCGCATGGGTGCTCTACTTCGCGGACGCGCCGACCCTGGTGAAGGAGCTGGTGACCTTCCAGGCGCCGATGGTGGCCTATGTGTCCATCGGCATCCTCACCTTCACCACCTATTCCCTTGCCGGGTTCATGCGCGAGCAGGTGTGCACGTACATGTGCCCCTGGCCGCGCATCCAGGCCGCGCTGACCGACGAATATGCGCTCAACGTCACCTATTGCTACGACCGCGGCGAGCCGCGCGCGTCGGTGAAGAAGGCGGCGGCGGCGCGGGCGGCGGGGCAGCCGGCGGGCGACTGCATCGATTGCGGCCAGTGCGTGAATGTCTGCCCCACGGGCGTGGACATCCGCCACGGCTCCCAGCTCGCCTGTATCCAGTGCGGCCTGTGCATCGACGCCTGCAACACTGTGATGACGAAAATCGGCCGGCCTGGCGAGCTCATCACCTATGAGAGCGAGGCCAACATGGAGGCGCGGCTTGCCGGCAAGCCCTTCGTGCAGCGCCTTATCCGGCCGCGCACGCTGCTCTACGCGGCGCTCATCGTCGGCGTCTGCGGGCTTATGCTCGGCACGCTGGTGAACCGCTCGACGGAAGGCGTGTCGGCGCTGCATGACCGCAACCCGCTGTTCGTCGCCCTTTCCGACGGTTCGGTGCGAAACGCCTATACGGTGCGCCTCACCAATAAGCAACTGCAGGAACGTACCTTCGCGCTCTCCATCGATGGCGTGCCGGGCGGGCGGCTCGACGTGGTCGGCGACAATGCGGGCAAGCTCGTCATCGGCCCCGACCAGACCCGCGAGCTGCGGGTACTCGTGACCACCCATGACAAGCTGCCGCCTTCCGCCTCACTTCCGCTCATATTCCAGATTCGGGATGTGGCGACGGGCCGGTCGGCGTCGGTGAACGACCACTTCATCGGCCCGTAGAGCGCGCACCGCCGGCCACCAGCCGGCGGGCATCGTTCTGAATCGTTGATCCCGAGCGTCTCCGGGTGAAGGGATATCTCTTCGCCCGGATATGTCGGGGGAGGAAATGGTGGCCGCGCGCGGCCGCGGGGCGATGGAGTGGCGGATGACGGCAGCGGACAGGGGCAAGGCAGGCCCCCGGCGGATCACGGGTGGCATGGTGCTGGCGGGCCTGCTGGCTTTCTTCGCCCTGGTGATGACCGTGAACTTCATCATGGCGCGCTATGCCATAAGCACCTTCGCGGGCCTCGAAACCGAGAGCTCCTACAAGGCGGGCCTGAGTTTCACCAAGGAGTCGAACGCCGCTGAGGCACAGGAGGCCCGCCGCTGGAATGTGGAGGTGGACATCCAGTCGCCCGGCGCCAACGCCCGCGAGGTGGTGGTGCGCGCGCTCGACGATGCGGGACGGCCGCTGTCGAACCTCGACGCGGACGGGCGCTTTGCACATCCCACAGATGCCCGGCGCGACGTGGTGCTGACGCTCCAGCCCCTGGGCGACGGGCGCTATCGCGCCCGCACCGATGCCGGCCCGGGTCAATGGGACCTGGTGATTGATTTCTCGCAAGGCGGGGACCGCCAGTTCCGGTCCAAGAATCGGGTGCAGCTTCCGTAAGCGGCATCTTTGCGCGCGAACCTGCCTCGTGCAGGGAACCCGATGCGGCGACGAGGCTGCGAGGCGGCGGGCCGCGGCACGGCGCCTCACCCTGGAGTACGATGGCGCCCGCGGGTCCTTCGTGTCGGTGGGTCCGTCGTACTCACTTCTGTTTGAGGTCACCACCGCTGCCGCTGGGGCTGGCTTGCGGCACCCGCGGCGAGGTGCGATGCAGGTGCGGCGCCGGCCTTGCGGCCGACCTTCGTGCCATCCGCGTCGCGGGATGGCGGGTGGGGAAACCGGGCGCGTGGCCGTGATGCGCGGATCGACATGGGGGCCGGTGCCGGGGCGGACGATGACTGAGGCGGTCGATTATTCCATCTTCGTGGCCAAGGGTGACGACGGCCTCTCGCAGATGAGCCTCGCCATCGACGGCATCGATTGCGCCGCCTGCATCTCCGACATTGAGGATGGCGTGGGGTCCCTGCCCGGCGTGGTCCGGGCGCGGCTCAATTATTCGACCCATCGGCTCTCCGTCGCCTGGGGCGCGGAGGCGAGCGCCTCGGATGTGGTGGGCAAGCTGGAGCAGCTCGGCTACCGCGCCCATCCCTTCGCCGGCCGCGTGGAGGAGGAAGAGGCGCGCCGTGCCCAATGGCTGCTGCGGTGCCTCGGCGTCGCCGGCTTCGCCATGATGAACATCATGCTGCTGTCCGTCTCCGTGTGGTCGGGCAATGTGAGCGACATCACCCCGGAGACGCGGGACTTTTTCCACTGGATCTCGGCGCTCATCGCGCTGCCGGCGGCGGCTTATGCCGGCCAGCCCTTCTTCCAGAGCGCGCTGCGGGCCATCCGCTCGGGCAAGCTGAACATGGATGTGCCGATCACCATCGGCGTTTCTCTGGCGCTGGGCGTCAGCGTGTTCGAGACGGCGATGGGCCGGCCCCACGCCTATTTCGACAGCGCCATCATGCTGCTGTTCTTCCTGCTGGCGGGCCGCTACCTCGACCATGAGGCGCGCCGGCGCACCCGCGCTGTGGCCGGCAACGTGGCCGCCCTGCGCGGCGAGATGGCGCACCGCCTGGATGCGGCGGGCACGCCTGTGCTGGTGCCGGTGCAGGCGCTGAAGCCAGGGGACCTGATCCTCGTCGCCCCTGGCGAGCGGGTTGGGGCGGACGGCATCGTTGCCTCCGGCAGCTCCAGCGTGGATGAAAGCCTCGTCACGGGCGAGACCCTGCCGCGGGCGCTGGCGGCGGGGGCCACCGTCTACGCCGGCAGTCTCAATGGCGACGGCGCGCTTCAGGTGCGGGTCACCGCCGGTGGCCAGAACACCCTGGTGGACGACGTGCAGCGGCTGCTCGACGGCGCGCTCGCTGCGCGCGGGGCCTATGTGCGCCTTGCTGACCGGGCAGCGCGGCTCTATGCGCCCGTGGTGCACCTCACCGCTTTGCTTTCGCTGACGGGGTGGCTCATCGCGGGGGCGGACCTGCATTTCGCGGTGATGATCGCGGTGGCGGTGCTCATCATCACCTGCCCCTGCGCCCTGGCGCTGGCGGTGCCGGCGGTGCAGGTGACCGCCACCGGCCGCCTGTTCCGCGCCGGCCTGCTCATCAATGCCGGCGATCTCCTGGAACGCCTCGCGACCGTCGATACCGTGGTGTTTGACAAGACGGGTACGCTGACCCAGCCAGAGCCCGCGCTGCGCCTGCCGCCGGGGGCGGACCCGGCGCTGGTGGGCCTTGCGGGCCGGCTCGCCCTGTCGAGCCGCCATCCGCTCTCGCGGGCGGTGGCGGCGCGGGCAGCGGGCGGCGCCCTTGCTGACGTGACCGAGGTGGCGGGCCAGGGCGTGCGCGCCGTGGTGGACGGGGTGGAGCTGCGCCTCGGCAGCCTCGCCTTCTGCGACGCACCGGCGCCGGAAGGCCTGCCGGCCGACGTCTCTCTCATCGCCTTCCGCGCGGGGGCTCGGGCGCTGGTCATCGGCGTGCAGCAGGCGCTGCGGCCCGATGCGGCGGAAGTGGTGGCGGCCCTGCGCGCGCGCGGGCTCGACATCCGCATCCTCTCCGGCGACCGGCCCGAGGCGGTGGCGCCCGTGGCCGCCGCGCTCGGCATCACCGAAGTGGCTGCCGGCCTGAAGCCCGCCGACAAGATCGCCGCGCTTGATGCCCTGAAGGCCGCCGGCCACCGGGTGCTGATGGTGGGAGACGGCCTCAACGACGCTCCGGCGCTTGCCGCCGCAACGGTTTCCCTCTCGCCTGCCACCGGCGCAGCCGTCACCCAGGCGCACGCGGACGCGGTTTTCCTGGGCCGGCGCCTCGCGCCAGTGCTCGCCACCGTGGACGGCGCCCGCAAGGCCGCGCTCCTGATGCGGCAGAACCTGGGCATCGCCATCGTCTACAACGTCATCGCGGTGCCGCTCGCCATTGCCGGCATCGTCACGCCGCTGATCGCGGCGCTCGCCATGTCCGGCTCCTCCATCCTCGTCACCCTCAATGCCTTGCGCGCGGCGCGCCCCGGGCGCAAGGATGGGGAGATCGACGCCACGCAGCTCAAGGAGGCCGTCGCATGAACGTCCTCGTCTTCCTCATTCCGATTGCGCTGTTCCTGGGCCTTCTCGGCCTCGGCGGTTTCCTGTGGAGCCTCAAGAGCGGCCAGTACGAGGATCTCGACGGCGCCGCGCTGCGCATCCTCAACGACGACGATGTGAAGCGATGAGGCAGCAGGCGGCCCAGGCCGAGCCCCGGGCGGGCATGCTGGTCTGCGTGTGCGACCCGCAGTTCGATCCTCCGGCGAACGATAACGGGCCGAAGGCCATTCCCACCTTCGGCCTCGCGCTCGGCTTTGCCTTCGCGGTGCTGGCGCAGACCGTGGCTTCTGCCGCGCTGCCGCTGGCCGGCGCCCTTCTGGCACCGAAGGAGGGGGCATTCGTCAGCGCGCTCGGCACGTCGCCATTGGCGACCTGGCCGTTCGCGGCCATGCTGCTGGGTGCCGCGCTCGCCTCCTTCCCCGCCTCCTTCCTGCGCGATGCCTTCGGCCGGCGCACGGGCTTTGCCCTCGGCGCGTCTCTCGGGCTCGCGGGTGGAGCGCTGCTGGTGGCGGCGCTGTTGCAGCGGCAGTTCGCCTGGGCCTGCCTGGGCGCGCTGTGGCTCGGCATGGCGCAGGGCTTCTCCTTCTTCTACCGCCACGAGGCCGCGGCCGCGAGCGGGCGGCCAGCGGCAGCCACCGCCGGCGTGCTGGCGGGCGGTGTGCTCGCGGCCCTCGCGGGGCCGACCCTGGCCGGGTTCGCCGAAAGCCTCGCGGCGCCTTATTTCCTGGTGGGGGCAGCCGGGCTCGCGGCCCTCGCCCATGCGCTTTCCCTCGGCGTGGCGGTGACGCTGGCGCCCGATCCGCCTCCGGTGTTCCGCCCCAAGGCGGAGGCGCCGCTCAAGGCCATTCTGGGGCCCACCCTGCTTGGCGCCCTCGCATGGTTTGGCATGAGCGCGGTGATGTCTGGCGCGCCGCTGGCGCTCATGGGCTGCGGCATCGGTGAGGCGGCGTTGTTCGGCTTCATCGCGCTGCATGTGGCGGCCATGTACGCCCCTGCGGTGCCGCTCGCCCTGGTGGGAGACCGCGTGCCGCCGCTGGCGCTGGCCGTGGGCGGGCTCGCTTTGGTAGCGCTCGCGGTGCCGCTCCAGCTCTCCGGCTCGGCCGAGGCCATCACCGCGGCGCTGCTGGCGGTGGGGGCCGGCTGGTCGGTGGCGACGGTGGGGTGCACGGCGTGGCTTTTCCGTGGCGGGCGTCCGGGGCGGCTCGCCCTGGCGCTGCACGACGGCACGCTCTTCACCTGCGCCATCCTGGGCGCGCTGGCGGGCGGCCTCCTGTTCTGAGCACCACCTGCCGTGCCATCGGTGGGCACCCTCGCGGAATGGCGCGGACGAGTAAAAGACCTTGCCCTGAACGCGCAGCCAGCGAAAGCACGCAGCGATTCGGCATTCGGGTTCGGGCAAGCTAGGCTCTTGTGCCGTCGGCTCCGGTCCTCGCCGGGCGCGAGGCTGCCTTCGCCCGAGCGCCGCGTGGGTTTGGCCGAAGACTCTGCGAATGAAGCTCACAGGCCTGTGGTGTCACGTCATCGGTCCCGGTCTTCGCCCGGTGCCCGGTCTCGTTCACCCAAACGCCGTGCGGGCTGACAAACGCGCCATAACAAAAGCCCATGGGCCTTTGCTATGAGAGCATGTTCGGCGAACCGGTGTTTGCCGGACATGCCCGGGTCCGCGCGCGGACCATCGGCGCGGAGGCTGCCCGTGACCCATCCCTTCTCCCTTTCCGGCGCCACGGCGCTGGTCACCGGCTCGGCGGCGGGCCTCGGCTTTGAGATCGCGCTCGCACTGGCGCGCGCCGGGGCGCACGTGCTGGTGAACGGGCGCGATGCCGGGCGCCTCGCGGCGGCCGTCACCGCCATCATCCGCCAGGGGGGCCATGCGGAGCCTCTGGTGCTCGACGTGTTCGACGAGGCCGCGGTGACGCGGGCGGTGGCCGGCCTCGGGCCGGTGAACATCCTCGTCAACAATGCCGGCGCCCGCGACCGGCGCGGCTTCCTCGACATGGCGCAGGAGGACTTCCGCCGCCTCGTGGAGCAGGACCTGATGGCGCCCGCCCACATCACGCGCGAGGTGGCGCGGGGCATGGCGGCGCGCGGCGCCGGGGGGCGTATCATCAATATCGCCTCCATCGCCGGGCCTCTGTCGCGGGCGGGGGATGCGGCCTACACCACCGCCAAGGGCGGCCTTGCGGCGCTCACGCGGGCCCTGGCGGCGGACCTCGGGCCCCACGGCATCACGGTGAACGCCATCGCGCCCGGCTACTTCCTCACCGCGCCCAATGCGGAGCTGGCGCGCGACCAGGCGGTGGGTGAATGGCTTTCGCGCCGCACGGCGCTCGGCCGCTGGGGAAAGCCGGAGGAGGTGGCGGGCGCCGCCGTGTTCCTGGCCTCGCCGGCGGCATCCTACGTGACCGGCCATGTGCTGGCCGTGGACGGCGGCTACCTCTCCCATTTCTGAGCGAGGGGGCGCCTGTCTCAGCGCACCCAGAAGCGCGGCAGCAGCAGCACCAGGGCGGTGATGATCTCGAGCCGCCCCAGCATCATCGCCAGGGTGAGCAGCCAGATCGCGCCCTCGGGCAGGCTCGCATAATTGCTGGAGGGGCCCACCACCGGGCCAAGGGCGGGCCCCACGTTGGCGAGGCACGCGATGGAGGCTGAGAAGGCGGTGGTGAGGTCGAGCCCCATCAGGTTGAGTGCGACGCCCACCACCATAAAGGTGAAAAGATAGAGGAAGACGAAGCCGAGCACGGAGGCCACCACGTCATCCGACACCGGCGCGCCGCCGTAGCGCAGGGGAAACACGCCGTTGCGGAAGGCGATGCGCTTGAAATGCTGGCGGATGGCCTTGGCGGTGATGGCGATGCGCATGGCCTTGAGCCCGCCGGCGGTGGAGCCGGTGCACCCGCCCAGGAACATGAGCACGAAGAATAGGGCGTTGGAGAGCGGGCCCCAGTGGGTGTAGTCCACCGCCATGAAGCCGGTGGAGGAGATGAGGGAGGCAACGGTGAAGAGGGCGCCGCGGAACGCGGTCTCGCCGGTGGCAATGCCCTGGAATGTCTGCTGCAGGAACGAGGCGGCCGTGAACAGGGCAACGACCATGAAGAACACCCGCACCTCGGGATTGGTGAAGAGGCGCCCCACATCCCCGCCGAGCGCCCGCACATAGAGCGGGAAGGGCAGGGAGGCCAGCAGCATGAACACGATGGCCACGTAGTCCACCACCGGGTTCTTGAACACCATCAGCGAGTAATCGGAATTGGCGAAGCCGCCGCTCGAAAGGGTGGACATGCCGAGGGTGACCGAATCGAACAGGTTGAGCCCGGCGGCCCGGTAGCACACCACGCATACGGCGGTGAGCAGCACGTAGGCCACGATCAGCCCCTTGGCGATGGCGCCGGCGCGCGGGAGGAACTTCTCGGACTTGTCGGATGATTCCGTACGGAACAGCTGCATGCCGCCGATGGAGAGCACCGGCAGCACCGCGATGGCGATGCCGATGATGCCGATGCCGCCGAACCAGTGCAGCAGCGCCCGCCACAGGAGAGTGCCGCGCGACTGGGCATCGAGCCCGGACATGACGCTGGCGCCGGTGGTGGTGAGGCCGCTCATGGCCTCGAACATGGCCTTGGTGAAGGAGAGCTGCGCGGTACCCCACATCAGCGGCAGCGCCGCGAACAGGGTCAGCACCACCCACACGCTGGTGGTGAGCAGGAAGGCCTGGCGCAGGTCCAGCTTCTGCACCCCGGAGGCGCGCCCCGAGGTCCACAGCAGCACGCCCACGAAGATGGTGATGGCGGAGGCCCCGAGGAAGGCGGTCTGCCCGCCGGAGCCATAGGCCAGGTCCACCGCCGCCGGCAGCAGCATGCTGGCGCCGAGGATGGCGAGCAGGATGCCGAGGGTCGCCGCCACCGGGCGCAGATTGAGAACGGAGAGGGCCTGAGCCTCCACCGTCGGAATACGCGCCGCGTGCATGAGCCCCCCGTCTTCCGCCCGGTTCGCCGGTGTTCAGTTCAGGACGCGCCGGGCGTCGGGCACGTCCAGCGAGAAGGCGGGAACCTCGATGGAGAAGGTCTCGCCGTTCTCGGTCTGCATGTCGTAGCTGCCGCGCATGATGCCGGTGGCGGTGCCGAGCGGCACCCCGCTGGTATATTCGAAGCGGCCGCCGGGAGGGAGCAGCGGCTCCTCACCCACCACGCCGGCGCCGTGGACCTCCTCCACCTGGCCATGGGCATCGGTGATGACCCAGTGGCGCGCCTTCAATTGAACGGTCTCGGAACCGAGATTGGCGACCTCGATGGTGTAGGCCCAGAAATAGCGATTGTGCTCCGGCTCCGATCGCTCGGCCACATAGCGCGGTGTCGCGGTGACCTGGATCTGCCGTGTGACGGTGCGGTACATTCCCGCTTCGCTCCCCTCAAGGCGGGGGCACGCCCCCGCAGCCAAAAATGGATTCGCGATCTGCCTCGCGGACATAAGAACCGGCGCAGCATATCGCGCGCGGGCGCCGTGTGCACCTTCATTGACCCGAGCCTTCTTTCGCGCCGGACGTCTTCGCGCTCGTCGCGATGGGCGGAAGGCGCGCCGAACCCGCGTTTCAGGCGGACGCTCGAGAAGCGTGCATTCGCCGCGTCCGTTCGCGGTGCGCCGCTCGCGGGGGACACCAGCCGTCGCCGCCCCATCGAAGCCACAGCGGTCGGGCTCCCGCAGCGCCTGTTCGCCGGGGGGAATCACCGGCGGGGTGGAGACCAGCTCCCTCGTGCTCCCCTGGAGAGCCGCCCGGGCTGCCTGGCATTGGGTCTCGCGGAAGTCGAAGGAGGCAGTATGCGGCTGGCTTCGCAAGGTGTTCTCGGCAGGGGCGGGAGAACACCTCAAATCGCATACCCCGATCAATACCCCGCTGGAATGACGTAAAGCACGATTAATCCTTAGAATAAAATGTCCGTAGACTTGACGGGAGGCCTTTTCCGAATGCCGAAAATATGCGAGAGGAGCGGTGGTCAGGTGCGGTGTTTAATTTTGAATCGCTAAACCTGACGTTGCGTTCGGTTCGTGGAGGCACGGGGAAGCCGATATCTGTTTCACGTCACCAGTGTCGTACGCCACGCTGGCTTCATTTCCTTGAGTCTCTGCTTCAGATCGAAGGAATACGAGGCATGCGTACCTCGCTTGTTTGCGCGGATGGGAGCGGGTTCAGCGACATCGGCCGGATTTTCGAGCCAACCATCGACTTGTTCCGCCGGCTCGGCTGCTTTCCTGCCGGATATCGCGCCAGGCTCACGTTCGGTGCCAATACGTGCTTGATGGTGCGATGGGCAGGGTCCCTTTCCCGAGCGTGGGGGCTGCTCGGGCGACGACGGCCGACGGGGCCCTAAGTCCTGCCGACCTCGGAGTGATCGCGGGCTGAGATGGCCAGGATCTTCCCTTTGATTCCCTGCCTATAGATTTACCTTCAGTAAGGATGAGCGGCGGGGGGTATGTCGCGGTAGTGTTGCGCCGGGAAATCGGTTGCCCGAATGTTGATCTCATTTTGTGGTGCAGCGCTTCCGGGGGTAAAACAATTTAAATGCGTTCTGCATGGTGGAGCTGGGTAAATAGTTGTATAAATATTACATGATTTTCTGATTTTTGTATTTTTGTGCTGAATAAATGTCATTATTCCATCATGTATGGTGTGTAGTTTCATTTTATAATAAAAATTACTGTAATTCCGTATCGTGTTTAGCCGTTTGGCTTTTGAGTCTAAGCTGACGTGTGAGGAGCTGATGATGACGCAGATGAGGGTGGAAAGCGATAGCCTCGGCAATGTCGAGGTCCCGTCGGACAAGCTGTGGGGCGCGCAGACGCAGCGCTCGCTGGAGCATTTCAGCATCGGCCAGGATCTCATTCCCCGCGAAATGATCGGCGCCTATGCCATCCTGAAGAAGGGCGCAGCCATCGCCAACCACAAGGGGGGGCGTCTTCAGGACCAGCAGTTCAACCTTATCGTCAAGGTCTGCGACGAGATTCTCGCCGGCCAGCACCAGGACATGTTCCCGCTTCATGTCTGGATGACCGGCAGCGGCACCCAGTTCAACATGAACGTCAACGAGGTCATCTCGAACCGTTGCTGCCAGCTTGCGGGCACGCCGCTTGGAAGCAAGACGCCCGTGCATCCGAACGACCACGTCAACATGGCGCAGTCGTCCAATGACTCCTTCCCGTCCGCCATGTACATCGCGGCGGCCATCTCCGTGACGAAGAATCTGGTTCCGTCGGTGACCGCGCTGCGCGACGCGATCGCGGCGAAGGCCGACCAGTGGAAGGATATCGTCAAGATCGGCCGGACCCACATGCAGGACGCCACGCCGCTCACGCTGGGCCAGGAGTGGTCCGGCTATGCGGGCATGCTGACCGACGATCTCGACAATGTGGGCAGTGCCCTGAAGGGCGTCTATCGCCTCGCGCTCGGCGGCACGGCAGTCGGCACCGGCCTGAATTCGGCTCCGGGCTTCGCCGAGGCGGCGGCGGCTGAAATCGCCACCTTGGCCGGCTTGCCGTTCGTCACCGCCCCCAACAAGTTCACCGTCCAGGGCGCGCACAATGCTCTGGTCAATCTTTCCGGCGCGCTCAAGACCCTCGCCGTGTCGCTCTACAAGATCGCCAACGATATCCGGCTGATGTCGTGCGGGCCGCGCGCCGGCTTTGCCGAGCTGTCCATTCCGGCCAACGAGCCGGGGTCTTCGATCATGCCGGGGAAGGTGAACCCCACGCAGTGCGAAGCCATGGCGATGGTCGCGGTCCAGGTCATGGCGAACGATCTGGCGGTCAGCTTCGGCGGCGCGAGCGGCTATCTTGAGATGAATGTCTACAAGCCGCTGATCATCTATAACATCACGCACTCCATCACGCTGATGAGCGACAGCTGCACCAACTTCCGCAAGTTCCTCGTGGAAGGCACGCAGCCGAACGAAGCCAAGATCAGCGAATATGTGGAGCGCTCCCTGATGCTGGTGACGGCGTTGTCGCCGGTGATCGGCTATGACAAGGCCTCGAAGATCGCGCATTACGCCCTGGACAACGATCTCACGCTGAAGGCGGCCGCGTTGAAGCTGGGCTTCGTTACGGAAGCCGAGTTCGACAAGGTTGTCGATCCGAAGAAGATGGTCTCGCCCTACGTGGCTTGAGATAGCCTCATGACGAAGACCCGTGGGCTTGCTCACGGGTCTTCGTTCGAGTCTGCGCGGCGCTTGAGTGAAACCCGCCTGGCGCCGCTTGAAGACCCAGGCCGATGGGATAGACGGAGATCAGCCGGCATGGCGACGGAAAACGAAGATGACCGCGGCTATGGCCGCTACGCGCTCGCGGCACAGGTCGGGCCGCGTTTTTCCTCGGACTGGAAGAGCCCTGAGCACCGGGCACGCCGTCTGGTTTCCGAATTCATCGGAACATTCGGCCTCACCTTCGTTCTCTCGGGCGGAGCGGCGATCCTCGCCGGCCAGGGCGGCGCGGATCTCGCGCCCTACCAGTTCGCCTTCATTCTCTCGACGGTTTCCGCCCTGTGGCTCGTGGCGGCGGTGTTCTGCCTGGGAGACATCTCCGCCCATTTCAATCCGGCGATGACGCTTGCATTCACGCTGCGCGGCGACATGACCTGGCTCATGGCGCTGGCTTATTTCGCGGTGCAGTTCCTCGGCGCGTCGGCCGGATCTCTTACGGCCGCGGGGCTGTTCGGTTACGGCGGCCACCTTGCCGCGACGATGCCGCAGCCGGGACAATACTGGCAGGCGGTGGTGCTGGAAGCGATCCTCACGTTCGGGATGGTGCTGGTGGTCCTCAGCATGGCGGACGGCCCCAAGCTCGTCGGCAGCTTCGTCCCGGCCGCGGTCGGCGCCTATGTGATGGCGGCCGGCACCATGGGCGGGCCCTATGACGGCGCGGCCTTCAATCCGGCGCGCGCCTTCGGGCCGGACCTCGCGCGCGGCGACCTCTCCACCTACTGGATATATCCCTTGGGGTCACTGATCGGCGTGCTCGTGGCCGTCGCAACGGCCCGTTTCCTCCGCGGGCCCGCAAAGGCGCAGGAGGCGCAGGCTGCCATGGGCGCCCCCCTCGACAAGGGCGCATGACAGGACCGGTGGCGGCGCCTTAGGCTTTCCGCGCGTGCCGGCGATGGCGTGGGGCGCCGGGCGCGAGGATGCTGATACCGGCCACCGTTCTCATGGCTTATACGTACGCAGGACGGCGCTCACATCGGATGCCTTTGATGCGAGCGCATTTCGGCATGACCACCGAGCCGGGCGAAAGGCCCGGCTGCGGCCCCGCTGGCGCGTGATGGATCAGGAGGATGACGATGATCAGATGCGTTCGAATGTGGACCGGCCCGGATGGCAATTCCGAGTTTGAGGAAGGTTTCGTGGCGCTCAGCGAGGGCGAGCGCGGCGACTTCATCGGCAAGGCGGCTGCGGCCAAGGCCATCTCCTTCCGGGAGACCGCCGCGGGCGGATCCTTCGAATGGCATCAGGACCCGGAGCCCCGGTATGTGATCACGCTCTCCGGCACGCTGGAGTTCGAGACCAAGTCGGGCGCGACCTTCACCATACGTCCCGGCGACATCCTCCTGGCGCAGGACAATTCGGGGTCCGGGCACAAGTGGCGGCTGGTGGGCACCGAGCCCTGGCGCCGCGCCTATGTGGTCTATGAGGCCGGGACGGATCTCGGTTTCGTGCGTTCCGAACCCAACACCTGAGCGGGAGAAGACCGTCGTGTCTCAGCCATCGATCGAAAATCCCGATGTTCTCCTGATCGGCGCGGGGATCATGAGCGCCACCCTCGGCACCGTCCTCAAGGAGCTGGAGCCTTCGCTGTCCATCGCCATGTACGAGCGGCTGAAGGACTGCGGCCAGGAAAGCTCCAATTCCTGGAACAACGCCGGCACGGGCCATGCCGCCAATTGCGAGATGAACTACACGCCCCAGCGGCCGGACGGCTCGGTGGATATTTCGGAGGCCCTGGAGGTCAACACGGAATTCGACATCTCGCGCCAGCTCTGGAGCTATCTGGTGCGCAAGGGTGCGATTCCCGATCCGCGCGCCTTCATCCATCCCTGCCCGCACATGAGCTTCGTGTGGGGGGAGGAGAATGTCGCCTTCCTGCGCGCCCGCTTCAACGAAATGTCAGCCCACCATTGCTACCATGGCATGGAATTCACCGATGATCCGGCCAAGATCGCGGAATGGGCGCCCCTGATCATGGAAGGGCGTGAGCCGGGCCAGAAGGTTGCCGCAACCCGCATCATCACCGGCACCGACGTGGACTACGGCGCGCTCACCCATCTCCTCGTCGCCCATCTTGCGGCGCAGCCCGGCGTCGGCGTTACCTACAACCACCAGGTCGTCGGCCTGGAGCAGGAGCAGGGTGGCCGCTGGAACGTGACCGTGGAGGATCTCGCCGACAAGTCGCGCCACAGCGTATCGGCGAAATTCGTCTTCATCGGCGCGGGTGGCGATGCGCTCGACTTGCTGCAGAGCTCGAAAATCCGAGAGGGCCGTGGCTATGGCGGATTCCCGGTCAGCGGAATCTGGCTGCGGTGCGATGTGGATGAGGTGAGCCAGCGGCACCATGCCAAGGTGTACGGCAAGGCTTCGAGCGGCTCTCCGCCCATGTCCGTCCCCCATCTCGACACGCGCATCATCGGGGGCAAGAAGTCGCTGCTGTTCGGGCCCTATGCGGGCTTTTCCACCAAGTTCCTCAAGCACGGCTCGTTGCTGGATCTGTTTGAATCCATCACCTTCGAGAACATCCTGCCCCTGCTGGATGTCGCGAAGAACAATGTCAGCCTGACCGAATATCTCATCGGGCAGGTCCTTCAGAGCTCGTCCCATCAGTTCGGCATTCTGAAGCAGTTCTTCCCGGAGGCGTCTCGCGGAGACTGGCGGGAGGCGGTGGCCGGCCAGCGCGTGCAGATCATCAAGCCGGCCAACGAATTCGGCGGCACCCTCAAGTTCGGCACGGAGCTCGTTCCGTCCGACGACAAGTCCCTGGTCGCCCTTCTCGGGGCGTCTCCCGGCGCGTCCACCGCCGCTTTCATCGCCATGGAGGTGCTGCAGCTCTGCTTTGCGGATCGCCTCACCGATGAGGCGTGGCTGCCGGCGCTCAAGCGCGTCATTCCCACCTATGGGATCGATCTGAAGCGCGATGCTGAAGCCTGCGCCCGGACGCGCGCCGACACGGCCCAGGCGCTGCAGGTCGACAACATCTGACGGATGCCTCTCCTGGCCCGCCGGTGTCACCGGCGGGCCAGGAGAGCGCGGCCAAGGCGGCGCCCGGGCGCGGTTCGGATCCCCTCAGAACGAGGGGCATGCGACATGCGCGCGGCGGTTCGGCGGGAGCCGGGTCGACTTTTGGTGTTGGGTGGCCGCTTGAATGGCACATCGAAGCGTGCCGTAACACCAAGCCCCCACGGCTCCACCAGCGACGTGCGCAAAGCCCGTCTGCCCTCCGCAGCATCTGGTAACCTTTGCAGAAATCCGCCCGCGTCCGCCGACGGATACTCCCCAAATTCTTCCCAGAAACACAAAAGCCCCGCAGCGGGCGGGGCTAAGGTCTCAAGAAGAATGGCGCTCCCAAGGGGACTCGAACCCCTGTTTTCGCCGTGAGAGGGCGACGTCCTAGACCGCTAGACGATGGGAGCGTTGCGGGAAGGCTGTCTCTATAGCTGTGATCCCGGGGTGGGGCAAGCGGCTTTCTTGTCGGGGGGAAGTTCTCCACAGGCTGGCTTCAGGCCACCGGCGGGCGATGGCCGAAGATGGCGCTGCCGACGCGCACATGGGTGGCGCCTTGGCGGATGGCGGCGGGGAAATCGCCGCTCATGCCCATGGAGAGGCCCTTCAGGCCGTTGCGCGCCGCGATCTCGGCGAGGAGGGCGAAGTGCGGGTCGGGCACCGCATCCGCCGGGGGAATGCACATGAGCCCGGCGAGGGTGAGGCCGTGCACCTCCCGGCATTCGGCGATGAAGGCGTCCGCCGCCTCAGGGAGCACGCCCGCCTTCTGCGGCTCGGCGCCGGTGTTCACCTGCACGAACAACTCCAGCGCCTTGCCCGTGCGGGCCTGCTCGGCGGCGATCGCGGCCGCGATCTTGGGCCGGTCCACGGTGTGGATGGCGTCGAACAGCGCCACCGCCTCGCGCGCCTTGTTGGACTGCAGCGGGCCGATGAGGTGCAGGCGGGCATCGGGGAACGCCGCCCGGAGCGCCGGCCACTTGGCCTCCGCCTCCTGCACGCGGTTTTCGCCGAACACGCGCTGACCCGCCTCCAGCACCGGCCGCACGGCTTCCGCCGGGAAGGTCTTGGAGACCGCGACCAGGGTCACGTCGTGCGCGTTCCGGTCGAACTCGCGGCAGGCCTTGGCGATGGCGGCGCGCACTTCGGAAAGGTGCTGGGTGGCCTCGGTCATTCGGGGGTCTCCGTGGCGTCGAGCCGGCGCACGGCGCGCAGCGGCAGGCCCGTGCCGGCGATGCGGGCGAGGGCGGGCCACAGCGGCTCGCGCGCCACCATCATGTGGAAGGCATTGGCGTGGAGCAGCAGTTCGGGCGTCTCGGCGATGGCGACGTGGCCGGGCCAGAACAGGAGGTCGCCGCGCTTCAGCGGGGCCTCGATGGCGACGGCGCGGCCGAGCGCCTTCTCCTGCATGTCGCTGTCACGCGGGGTGGGGATGCCGCAGGCGGAAAGGGCGGTCTCGACGAGGCCGGAGCAGTCGAGGCCCAAGGCCGAGCGCCCGCCCCACAGATAGGGCACGCCGAGGAAGCGGGCGGCCACCTCCACGAAGTCGGCCTCGCGGGTGTCGAGCGCCGCGAGGTGGCGGGTGAAGACGAAGCCGTCGCGGGTGGCGCTGAAGGCGCCCTTCTCCTCCCGCACGGCCACCGTACTGCCGAAGCAGAGCGCGGCGCGCGGGGGGGATTTGATGTCGGGCGCCGGGAACAGGAAGGTGCGCGGCACCGCCACCTTGCGGGTGGGCGCGGCGGCGGGCGGGCGCAGGGCATCGGTGGGCAGGTAGCCCACATAGCCGTCCCGCGCGAGCTGGACGAAGGCCCAGCCTTCGCCATCGTCCGCATAGACGGTGACGCGCTCGCCATAGAGCGCCTCGGTGTCGAGCGGGGCGTCGCCCGCGGGACGGCGGCGCACCGGCGCTACCGGCTCCGCGACCTCACGCGCCTCGCCCTCCACGTAGCGCGGCGCCTCGACGACGCCCTTCAGATGGGCGGCGGCGACGTCCTCGCGGGCGGGGGTGAGGCGCGGGTCCAGGCCTTCGGGAAGCATCATGGCCTCAGCCGTAGCGGGCGGCGAGCAGGGCGTCGAGGGCGCGGATGGTCTGCGCCTCCCCGCCTTCGGGCCGGCCGGGCCGGGCGGAGGGGTTCCAGGCGAACAGGTCGAGGTGCAGCCACGTTTTGGCGGCGCTCACGAACTTGTCGAGGAACAGCGCCGCCGTGATGGCGCCGGCGAAGGGGCCGGAGGAGACGTTGTTGGTGTCCGCCGTCTTGGAATCCAGCATGGCGGCGTAGGGCCGCCACAGGGGCAGGCGCCAGAGCGGGTCGGCCTCGGCGGAGGCGGCGGTTGCCAGCTCGGCGGCGAAGGCGTCGTCGAGGGTGAAGGCGGCGGGCAATTGCGGGCCCAGGGCCACGCGGGCGGCGCCGGTGAGGGTGGCGAAATCGATGAGCACGTCGGGTGCTTCCTCATCCGCCAGGGCGAGGGCATCGGCCAGCACCAGGCGGCCTTCGGCATCGGTGTTGCCGATCTCCACCGAGAGGCCCTTGCGGCTGGGGAAGATGTCGCCGGGGCGGAAGGCGGAGTCGGAAACCGAATTCTCCACCGCCGGGATGAGCACTTTCAGCCGCACCTTCGCGCCGCGCGCCAGCAGCATGTGGGCGAGGCCGAGGGCGTTGGCCGCCCCGCCCATGTCCTTCTTCATGAGCAGCATGGCGGAGGAGGGCTTCAGGTCGAGGCCGCCGGTGTCGAAGCACACGCCCTTGCCCACCAGCGTCACCTTGGGCGCATCGGGGTCGCCGGCGGTGATCTCGATGAGGCGAGGGGCACGGGCGGCGGCGCGGCCCACGGCATGGATGAGGGGGAAGTTCTCCGCCAGCAGCGCCTCGCCCACGATGGAGCGGAACTGTGCCCCGTGGCGGGCCGCCAGCGCGCGGGCGGCATCCTCCAGCTCGGCCGGGCCGAGGTCGTTGGCGGGGGTGTTCACCAGGTCGCGGGTGAGGGTGATAGCCTCCACCAGGCGGGTGATGTCCGGCGCGTCGACACCCTCCGGCACCACGAGGCGGGCCACGCGGGCGGGCGCCTTGCGATAGCGCGAGAAGCGGTAGCCGCCGAGCGCGAAGGCGAGCGCGGCCAGCCTGGCATCGCCCACCTCGCCCTCTAGGCGCCAGACGCCGGGGGGCAGCAGCGCGGGCAGCGCGCCGCAGGCGAAGGGATCGGCGCGGTCGGCGCTCGCCATGCCGAACAGCAGGCCGGCGACGAGCCCGGTGGCGCCGGGCACGGGCAGCGCCTTGCCGGCCTCGGCCTTGAAGCCGGCGGACGCGGCGAAGGCGCGCACGGCGGCGGGCAGGGGGCTGGCATCGGCGGCGGGGTCGAGGTCGGCGGCGCGCACGCACCACACCGGCAGGCTCTGTTCGGAAGCGGGGGCGAAGCAATCGAGCATGGTGAACTCCTCCCGCAAGGAGGTAGCACGCCCGCGCGCCATCCTAGAAGCGCGATCCGCGCGGGGCGGCCGGCGCGTGGGGGAGGGTCATGGCAAAGGCGCGCGCGCTTTTCTCATGGGCCTTCGGCGAGCTGGCTCAGCGCGGGTCGCAAGCCGGGCCGATGGTTTCAGGTCAGCAGCATGAGGCTGGAATAGGGATGCAGCAGCAGGCCGGCGCCGGCGAGGGCGACGCCGTAGGGCAGGGTTTCGCCGGTGCGGGCCATGAGTGCCAGCGGGCGCGGCAGCGGCGCGGCGCGGCTCCTGGCGCGCGCCGTCAGGGTCGCGGCCAGGGTGAGGAGGGCACCGATGAGGCCGCAGGCGACCATGAAGGCCGGCACCTGCGCCGGATCGAGCCACAGCACCAGCGCGCCCGCGAGCTTGGCATCGCCGGCGCCGATGACATCCTGGGCGAACAGGGCGAATCCGGCGGCCGTGACCGCCCCCGCCAGCATGAGGCGCAGCACGAGGTCCGCGAGCGGGGAGACGAGCGCCACCACGGCGAAGGCGGCGAGAAGGGCGGCCACCAGCAGGTTGGGAATGACCCGGCGGGCGAGATCGGTGCCGATGGCGGCGCACAGCAGCGCCGGGTAGAGCCCGAGCAGCAGCATATCCAAGAGGTGCATCCGGTCCATGGCCTGTTTCCTCCGCCATTTCCTTTTCCGGCCGCGTTGCTTCCGGCCGTTCGCGCCCGGCGCTGCCCCAGGGGGCGGGCGCCGGGTCTCTCTCAGTTGCCGGCCGCGGCGGCAGTGGCCTTGAGGCGCGAGAAGGTGGTGGCGATCTGCGCCAGCACCGTCACGATGGCGATGGACAGCCCGGCCGCGATGAGGCCGTATTCCAGGGCCGTGGAGCCGTGCTCCTCATGGATGAAGCGGGACAGCAAGAGCTTCATGTAACGCTTTCCGGTGCGGTCCCGGGTCGAGGCGATCCCGGTTGCGGTCTGGCGCGGCGGGTGGGCCGCATGGACAGAGGCTAGGCCCTCCGCTCTTGCGGGGAGGTAAAGGGGCGCTACCAAGATACCGCCCGCGCCGACCGGCTGGCGGAACGGTTAATGCTCTCTCGCCGGCCCGCGGGCGCGGCGTCAGATCCGCACCTCCTCCGCCAGGAAGTCCACGAAGGCGCGGATGCGGGCGGAAAGCGGGCCCGCGCCGCCCACGTAGACGGCGTGCACATCGATGGCGTCGCCGGGGTTGAGATGCTCCAGCACCGGCACCAGCCGGCCGGCGGCCACATCGGCCCGCACCTGGAACTCGGCGAGCCGGGCGAGGCCGAGCCCGGCGAGCGCCAGGGCGTGCATGGCCTCCCCGTCGCTCACCTGGGCGTTGCCGCGCGGGGGAACGGAGACGATGCCGCCCGCGCCGTCGCGGAACGGCCAGCCCGCCACGATGCGCGTGAAGGTGAAGCCCAGCATGTTGTGGCGGGCGAGCTCCTCCGGCGCCTGCGGCACGCCGGCGCGGGCGAGATAGGCGGGCGAGGCCACCACCATCGCGCCGCTCTTGGCGATCTTGCGGGCGACGAGGCGCGAATCGCGCATGGGGCCAACCCGGATGGCGACGTCCGCGCGCTCCTCCAGCAGGTCCACCACCCGGTCGGTCACCGTCACCTCGATGCTCATCTGCGGGTGGGTGGCGAGAAAGCGCGGCACCAGCGGCAGGAGATGCGCCATGGCAAAATGCACGGAGGAATTCACCCTGAGCCGCCCGCGCGGGGCGGCGCCGGCGGCGGCCTCCTGCTCGGCGGCGGCGATCTCGTCGAGGATGCGCGCCGCGCGCTCGTAGAAGGCGGCGCCTTCCGGCGTGAGCTGGAGCCGGCGGGTGGTGCGCACCAGGAGCCGCACGCCCAGGCGCCGCTCCAGCCGCGCCACGAGCTTGCTCACCGCCGAGGGGGTGAGGCCCGAGGCGCGGGCGGCGGCGGAAAAGCCGCCCCGCTCCACCACGCGGGTGAAGACCTCCATCTCCGTGAAGCGATTGGCGTCGCGGGCGGGCTCGGGCGTCATCTGTGAACTCAGGTCATGAATGCTTTGACCCTGCGCACGCTAGTTCACGAGCGGGGAAAGGTCCATGTTGCAGCGCATCTACCCGGCCCGGCCGGGATGCCCTCCCATTCGAGAAAGCGCGAGACCATGCCCGTCGCACTCTATGCGCTCGCTGCCGGCGCGTTCGGCATCGGCGTCACCGAATTCGTCATCATGGGCCTGCTGCTGGAAGTGAGCGCCGACCTCGGCGTGTCCATCTCCGCCGCCGGCCTGCTCATCTCCGGCTATGCGCTGGGGGTGGTGGTGGGCGCGCCGCTGCTCACCACGCTCACCGCCCGCTGGCCCCGCAAGCAGGTGCTGCTGGGGCTCATGGCCGTTTTCACCCTCGGCAACCTCGCCTGCGCGCTCGCGCCCAGCTATGGCTGGCTGATGGCGGCGCGGGTGCTGACCTCCTTCGCCCACGCCACCTTCTTCGGCGTCGGCTCGGTGGTGGCGACCGATCTGGTGCCCGCCAACAAGAAGGCCTCTGCCATCGCCATCATGTTCACGGGCCTCACGGTGGCGAACATCCTGGGCGTGCCGTTCGGCACGTGGCTCGGCCAGCTCGCGGGCTGGCGCGCCACCTTCCTTGCGGTCACCGGCGTCGGGCTGGTGGCGTTCGCCATCATCGCCGTCCTGGTGCCGAAGGACCACGGCGCGCCGCTCGCCTCGCGCCTGTCGGATGACCTGAAGGTGCTGCGCCGGCCGGCGCTGCTCTACGGCCTCGCCACCACGGTGCTGAGCTGGGTGGGCGTGTTCGCCGCCTTCACCTACATCGCGCCCATGCTCACCCGCATCACCGGCTTTTCCGATGCGGCGGTCTCGCCCATCCTGCTGGTGTTCGGCGGCGGGCTCGTGGTGGGCAACCTCTTGGGCGGGCGCTTCGCCGACCGGCGGCTGGTGGCCACCGTCTATGGCAGCCTCGTGGTGCTGGCGCTGGTGCTCGCGGGGCTGACGCTCGCCCTCGACGGCAGGATCACGGCGGTGGTGGCTGTGGGGCTCCTGGGCGCCGCCGGCTTCGCCACGGTGGCGCCGCTGCAGATGTGGGTGCTGGAGAAGGCGCGGGGCGCGGGGCAGACCTTCGCCTCCTCCTTCAACATCGCCGCCTTCAATCTGGGCAACGCCATCGGCGCGGCGCTGGGCGGCTGGGTGATCGACGGCGGGCCCGGCCTGTGGGCGGTGCCGCTGGTGGCCGCCCTCGCGCCGCTCGCCGCGATGGCGACGGCGTTCCTCTCCGAGCGGCGCGAGGCCCTCGGTGCGGGCCGCGAGGAGGCCGCCGGCGCCGCCGAGCAGGCTTGAGATCATGCCGGGGGCCCGTGAGCATGGCGCGCGGGCCTTCGGCGCCTTTTTCGGGGCCTTTGCCCCAACCTGCGCCGCACCTGAGCATCGCTCGCCCGGCCTCGAACGGGGCCGGGCCGATGGTGCCGGGCGCGCATCCAAGGAGACCTGGACATGAAGATCGACCTTTCCGGCAAGACCGCCCTCGTCACCGGCTCCACCCTCGGCATCGGCTTCGCCATCGCCAAGGGGCTGGCGCAGGCGGGCGCCGCGGTGGTGGTGAACGGCCGCAGGGCCGAGGCGGTGGAGGCCGCGGTGGCCGCCCTCAAGGCCGATGGCTCCGTTTCCGGTGCGGTGGCGGATGTCGGAACCGAGGAAGGCTGCGCCGCCCTGGTGAAGGCGGTGCCGCAGCCGGACATTCTCGTGAACAACGCGGGCATCTACGGCCTCGGCGATTTCTTCGAGACCGGCGACGAGGTGTGGCAGCGCTATTTCGACGTGAACGTGATGAGCGGCGTGCGGCTCTCGCGTGCCTACCTGCCGGCGATGGTGCAGAAGGGGTGGGGACGGGTGGTGTTCCTGTCCTCCGAATCCGCCCTCAACATTCCCGCGGACATGATCCACTACGGCTTCAGCAAGACCGCGAACCTCTCGGTGGCGCGCGGCCTCGCCAAGCGCATGGCCGGCACCGGCGTGACCGTGAATGCGGTGCTGCCGGGGCCCACCTTCACCGAAGGCGTTGCGGCGATGCTGAAGGACGAAGTGGCCAGGACCGGCGCCACCGCCGAGGCCGCCGCGGATGCCTTCGTGAAGGCGCACCGCGCGAGCTCCATCATCCAGCGCGCGGCGAGCGCGGAGGAGGTGGCGAACATGGTGGTCTATGCCTGCTCCCGGCAGGCGTCCGCCACCACCGGGGCCGCCCTCAGGGTGGATGGCGGCGTGCTCGACACCATCGCCTGAAAAGCGACGGGGACCGGCATGCCGGTCCCCGCATTCTTCCCGCACCGCTTGGAAGCGCGCATCGGTCCGGTTCTTGACCGCCGCCAATGGGCTTCGCTTCCACGCCGCGCAAGCTGGGTCGAAGGCTCGCGAGAAAGGCTCGCGGGCCTTCGGCGTCAGATCTTCTGGTTGTATTCGCCCACTTCCGGGTGGGCGCGCAGCACGCCGTCGATCTCGGCGAACATCTCGCGCATACGCGCTTCCGAGACCGGGCTCTCCACCACCACCACCAGCTCGGGCTTGTTGGAGGAGGCGCGCAGGAGGCCCCAGGAGCCGTCCTCGCAGGTGACGCGCACGCCGTTCACGGTCACCAGGTCGCGGATCTTCTGCCCGGTCACGAGGGCGCCGGCGGCGGCCAGCTCCTCATAATGCTTCACCACCTTGTCGACGATGCCATACTTGGCCTCGTCCGCGCAGTGGGGCGACATGGTGGGGGAGGACCAGGTCTTGGGCAGGCCCTCGCGCAGCTCCGAGAGGCTCTTGCCGGGGTTGCGGTCCAGCATGTCCAGCACGGCGATGGCGGAGACGAGGCCGTCGTCATAGCCGCGGCCCACGGGCTTGTTGAAGAAATAGTGGCCGCTCTTCTCGAAGCCCACCAGGGCGCCGGTCTCGTTCACCCGCCGCTTCATGTAGGAATGGCCGGTCTTCCAGTAGTCCGCCTTCACACCCAGCTTGATGAGCTCGGGGTCGGTCGCGAACAGGCCGGTAGATTTCACGTCCACCACGAAGGTGGCGCCGGGGTGGAGCTTGGCGAGGTCGCGGGCCAGCAGCACGCCCATCTTGTCGGCGAAGATCTCCTCGCCGGTGTTGTCCACCACGCCGCAGCGGTCGCCGTCGCCGTCGAAGCCCAGCGCGAGGTCCGCCTTGTGCTCCAGCACGGCGTCGCGCATGGCATGGAGCATCTCCATGTCCTCGGGGTTCGGATTGTACTTGGGGAAGGAGTGGTCGAGATCGCAGTCGAGCGGGATCACCTCGGCGCCCAGCGCCTCGATGACGCGCGGGGCGAAGGCGCCGGCGGTGCCGTTGCCGCAGGCCACCACCACCTTCAGCTTGCGCGAGAGCTTCTGCCGGTCGGTGAGGTCCTTCACATAGACCTCGGGGAAGTTTTCCACGAAGCGGTAGGCGCCACCGCCGATCATCTGGAATTTAGCCGACAGCACAATTTCCTTAAGCCGGCTCATTTCATCCGGGCCGAAGGTGAGCGGACGGTTCACGCCCATCTTCACGCCGGTCCAGCCATTGTCGTTGTGCGAGGCCGTCACCATCGCCACCGCCGGCACGTCGAGCGCGAACTGGGCGAAATAGGCCATGGGCGACAGCGCGAGGCCGATGTCGTGCACCTTGATGCCCGCCGCCATCAGGCCGCTGACCAGCGCATACTTGATGGAGGAGGAATAGCCGCGGAAATCGTGGCCGGTCGCGATCTCCGGCCGCACGCCCATCTCGTGCATCAGCGTGCCGAGGCCGAGGCCCAGCGCCTGCACGCCCATCAGGTTGATTTCCTTCTGGAACAGCCAGCGCGCGTCGTATTCCCGGAAGCCGGTGGGCTTCACCATGGGCTCGGATTCGTAGGCGTAGGTGTTGGGCGTCAAAACAGGCTTCGGAACAGGAAACATCGACGCTTCTCCACACGGAGGACGGCGCGGCCCGAAAGCGCGCCAGGAGCGCTGCCCGCCGGTCCAGCCGGATCTGCGGCGGCGAGATAGCACGAAAATTGTGACGGAAAGAACCGGAAATCACGGCACGGAAGGGGCCGTACCCGCCGCATCCGCGGATGGTAAACGCCCGGCGCGCGGATGGCGCCGGGCGATGCCTCACGCGCGCAGGATGGCGCCGGTCTTCTTGGCGACCTCGGCGACGATCTTGCCCGCCACCTCCTCGATCTCCTTGTCGGTCAAGGTGCGCTCGCGCGGCTGGAGGGTCACCTCCACCGCCACCGACTTCTTGTCGGCCTCGATGCCCTTGCCCTCGTAGAGATCGAACACGCCCACCGCGGTCACCAGCTTCTTGTCGACCCCCTGGGCGGCCTTGAGGATGTCCGCCGCCGGCACCGTGCGGTCCACCAGGAAGGCGAAATCGCGCGTCACCGGTTGGAAGGCCGACAGCTCGATCTGCGGCTTCACCTTCGTGGGCTTGGCCTTGGGCTCAGGGATCTTGTCGAGCACGATCTCGAACGCCACCACCGGGCCCTCGGTGTCGAGCGCCTCCAGCACGGCCGGATGGATCTCGCCGAAATGGGCCATGGCGTTGGCGCCGAGCCGCAGCGTTCCCGAGCGGCCGGGGTGGTACCAAGAGGGCGCATCGGCGGTCACCTGGAGGTTCGCCACCGGGGCGTTGCAGGCGGCGAGCGCCGCCAGCGCGTCGGCCTTGGCGTCGAAGGCGTCCACCGTGCCGGCGGTGCCCGACCAGTGGCGGCCGGCGCCCTGCGGCCGGGCGGTGCCGTGGCGCACGCCGGAGGCGCACTGGCGCTGGTCCTCCGGCTTGTCGCCGGCGAACACCTGTCCCACCTCGAACAGGGCGGTATCGGCGAAGCCCTTGTCGGCATTGGTCTTGGCGGCGCGGATGAGGCCCGGCAGCAGGCTCGGCCGCATGTCCGACAGCTCGGCCGCGATGGGGTTCGACAGCGCGATGGCCGGGGCCCCGCCGCCGAACAGCTCAGCCTCCCTGTGCGAGACGAACGACCACGTCACCGCCTCCACCAGCCCGCGGGTGGCGAGCGCCCGGCGCGCCTTGCGGCTCCGGCGCTGGAGCGGGGTGAGGATGGGCTTGCGCGCGTCCGCGCCGCGCGGCAGCTCGGTCGCCGGCACGCGCTCCAGGCCCAGGATGCGCACCACCTCCTCCACCAGGTCGGCCTTGCCCTCGATGTCGCCGCGCCAGGAGGGCGGCACCACCTGCAGCACCGGCCCCGCGCCCGAGACGCCGAAGCCGAGCGCGGTGAGCACCTCGCGGATCTCCTGCTCGGAGGCGTCGAGCCCGGTGAGGCGCTTCACCTCGGAGAGCGGGAAGGCGATGGTGCGGATGGCGTAGGGAATGGTGCCCGCCAGCACGATCTGAGAGGGCTCGCCGCCGCAGATGTCGAGGATGAGATGGGTGGCGAGGTCGAGGCCCGGCAGGGTGAAGGCGGGGTCGATGCCGCGCTCGAAGCGGAAGCGGGCATCGGAATTCAGCCCGAGCTTGCGCCCCGTCTGGGCAATGTTGATGGGCTCCCACAAAGCGGATTCGATCACCACGTCGACGGTGGCCGCGTCGCAGCCCGATTCCTCGCCGCCCATGACGCCGGCGAGGCTCTCCACGCCCTTGTCGTCGGCGATGACGCACATGGTCTCGTCGAGGGTGTAGGTCTTGCCGTCGAGGGCGAGCAGGGTCTCGCCGCTGCGCGCCCGGCGCACCACCAGCTCGCCCGAGACCTTCCCGGCGTCGAACACGTGGAGCGGCCGGTTGCGGTCGAACGTCATGAAGTTGGTGATGTCCACCAGCGCGTTGATGGGGCACAGGCCGATGGCGGTCAGCTTGTCCTGCAGCCATTGCGGCGAGGGGCCGTTCTTCACCCCGCGCACCACCCGCAGCGCGAACGCCGGGCACAGGGACGGCGTCGCGCCGAAATCGAGCCGCACCGACACCGGGGAGGGGAACTTGCCCTCCACCGGCTTGATGCGCGGGTTCATCAGCTCGCCGAGGCCGGCCGCCGCGAGATCGCGCGCGACGCCGGAGACGCCGAGGCAGTCGGCGCGGTTGGGGGTCACGGCGATTTCGATCACCGGGTCGTCGAGGCCGATCACCTGCGCGAAAGGTGCACCGGCGGGCGCGTCCGCCGGCAGCTCCATGATGCCGTCATGCGCCTCGGAAAGACCCAGCTCGCGAGCGGAGCACAGCATGCCCCGGCTTTCCACGTCGCGGATCTTGCCCACCTTGAGCGCGGTGCCGGTGGTGGGGATGACGACGCCGGGGGCCGCGAACACGGTCTTCAGCCCCGCGCGGGCGTTGGGCGCGCCGCACACCACCTGGATCGGCTCGCCGGTGCCGATGGAGACCGAGCACACCTGCAGCTTGTCCGCATTGGGGTGCTTGGCGGCGGTGAGGATCTCTCCCACCACGAAGGCGGAAAGCGCCTTGGCCTTGTCTTCGACGCCCTCGACCTCAAGGCCGATGAGCGAGAGGCGCTCGACGATCTCCTCGAAGGAGGCGGTGGGCTCAAGATGCTCCTTGAGCCAGGAATAGGTGAACTTCATGGGTCCTGCCTCCTTCTCAAGCGCTCAGGCCACCGGCCAGGGTGGGGAAATCGAGCGGGCGGAAGCCATAGTGGGAAAGCCAGCGCACATCCGCCTCGAAGAAGGCGCGCAGGTCGCTCATGCCGTATTTCAGCATGGCGATGCGGTCGATGCCCATGCCCCAGGCAAAGCCCTGGTATTCGTCCGGATCCAGCCCGCAATTGCGAAGCACATTGGGGTGGACCATGCCGCAGCCGAGGATCTCCAGCCAGTCCTCGCCCTCGCCGAAGCGGATCTCGCCGGGGCGGGAGCGGTCGCACTGGATGTCCACTTCCATGCTGGGCTCGGTGAAGGGGAAGAAGGAGGGGCGGAAGCGCATCTTCACGCCCTCCACCTCGAAGAAGGCCTTGCAAAACTCTTCGAGAATCCACTTCAGGTGGCCGAGATGGGCGCCCTTGTCGATCACCAGCCCCTCCACCTGGTGGAACATGGGGGTGTGGGTCTGGTCCGAATCGCAGCGATAGGTGCGGCCCGGGCAGATGACGCGGATGGGCGGCTTCTTCGAGAGCATGGTGCGCACCTGCACCGGCGAGGTGTGGGTGCGCAGCACCTTGCGGGCGCCGCTCTCGTCGGGGGGCAGGAAGAAGGTGTCGTGCATCTCGCGGGCCGGGTGGCCGGGCGGGAAGTTCAGCGCCGTGAAATTGTGGAAGTCGTCCTCGATGTCCGGGCCTTCCGCCACCGAGAATCCCATGTCGGCGAAGATGGCGGTCAATTCCTCCGTCACCTGGGCGATGGGGTGCACGCGGCCGGTCTCGGCCGGCGCGTCGCGCACGGGCAGGGTCACGTCCACGCGCTCGGTGGCGAGGCGGGCCTCCAGGGCGGCGGCCTTCAGCGTCTCCTTGCGGACGGCGATGAGGCCCTGCACCCGGTCGCGCAGGCCGTTGATGGCGGGGCCCTTCACCTTGCGCTCCTCGGGGCTCATGCCGCCGAGGGATTTGAGAAGCTCGGACACCTGCCCCTTCTTGCCGAGGGCGGAGATTCGCACCTGCTCCAGCGCGGCTTCGTCCGCGGCGCCGGCGATGGCGGCGGAAAGGTCCTGCTCCAGGGCGTCGAGGGCGGGGGTGTCGATGGTGACGGGATCGGACATGGGAGGTCCTTCAAGTGCCGGTCGCCGCGGCGCCCGCGCGGAGGCGGGCCGCCGGGGCGGGGATCTGTCGCGCCGCTTATAGGGGGAGGGCCCCAAACGGAAAAGCCCCGCACGGGTGATCCGCCGGGGCTTCTCGTCAGGGTCTTGGAACGTGGGAGGCTCAGGCGGCGAGGGCGGCCTTGGCCTGCTCCACGATGGCCTTGAACGCCTCGGGCTCATGGATGGCGATATCCGAGAGCACCTTGCGGTCCACCTCGATGCCGGCCTTGGTGAGGCCGTCGATGAAGCGCGAATAGGTGAGGTCAAGATCCAGCGCGCGCACGCCGGCGTTGATGCGCTGGATCCACAGGGCGCGGAAGTTCCGCTTCTTCACCTTGCGGTCGCGGTACGCATACTGCATCGACCGTTCGACGGCGGACTTCGCAGCGCGGATGGTATTCTTGCGACGGCCGTAAAAGCCTTTGGCGGCCTTGTAGACCTTCTTATGCTTGGCGTGGGCGGTAACGCCACGTTTCACGCGGGCCATGGGTTAGCTCCTTCAGATCGTGACTGGCGTCAGCCGTTAGGCAGGAAGTGCTTGCGGATGACCCGCCCGTCACTCTCGCTCAGGATGGTGGTGCCGCGCAGGTTGCGGATCTGGTTATTGGTGCGCTTGATCATGCCGTGGCGCTTGCCCGCCTGGCCGGCGATGACCTTACCCGTACCCGTGAGGCGGAAGCGCTTTTTGGCTCCCGACTTGGTCTTCATCTTGGGCATTTGGCTCTCCGTGGCCGCAACCTACCGCGCCCTTGCGGGGCGGTGGACGCTCAGCCTCTTGTTGCTGTTGAGCGGTTTGAACCAGCGCGGCAGCCCTTTTTCGCCGGCCGATCCGAAGGCGCGTTCGTTACAGGAGCGCGGCGGGAAACGCAAGGGGCAGCGGTGTCCCGCCTGCCGGGAGCACCGGCCACAAGCGGCCGCAAGCCGAGTTTTTGCACAGCGGGGCCCACGCTCTGCCGGGATGGCCGCTCAAGATGGACGCGCGGGTCGGCGATCTCCGGCACGGCCGCCCGCCTTCTCCACCCGCCTGCGCGCAGGCGGGGGCGGAACTCTCTTTTCCCCAGCGGTAGTGACCTGTAATCTGAACGCCTGCGGAAATGGTTTCGCGGCGGCTGGCGCGCCAGCCGGGCGGCTCGGGCAGGTCGGGGCGGACCATGGTCGAAATCACGTCGATTACGTCGACAGTGCGGGTTGTGAAGTTTCTCCAGACGCCGCAGGAGCGGGCGACCGAGAACATCATGGCCATCGTGTTCCTGAACTCCAAGGTGTTCCAGGGGGACGTGGGCATCACGAACGATATCGTGAACGTGTTCCGGTACAACGACGACCTGCGGGAAGCCCTGAACAGCCTCTACCGTGCCGACCAGGCGGCGGACGGCAAGGGCGCGGACGGCAAGGCGGCCCCCGATGGCGGCACCCAGTCCAATTTCCACAAGGTGCTGGCGGACGCCATCGCAAAGAATCGCAGCCTGTTCCCGTCGGAGGAGTTCACCATTCGAACCGAACTGCCGGGCAATGGCGCGCTGGAGACGGTCATTCCCTCCGCCGGCAGCCGCGTCACATCGGCTTCGAGCTCCACGTCGGACCTGCTGGCCAAGCTGTTCGACATCAGCACCCCGGACGAAACGGCTGCGAGCCTGGCGCGGGTAACGCGCGCCTACGGCGACTGACGCCGGAGCGCGTCCCTCGTTTCACGGGCGCATGGACAGGTTCCGGCGGCCTCCGGCCGGGCGCCGGGCCGCCCGCGAGGGGCCCGGCGGGCTGGGATCGGGCGTGGGCCGTTGTCGTGGCGCCTGTCCAGGGGGGACGTGCCGGGGGCGGTCGGGGCGCGCCTGTCGGCCGGCCTTCCGTGAATTCCATTTCACATCGCGGCGTAGGCGGGAGGGGCGCTCGCTGCGGCGGCATCGGCATGGCCGGGATCAAGGGAAAGCCGCGCTTCTTTTCAGGGGCCGCTTTCCAGGGGCATCTTTCCAGGGGCCACAGGCAAACGATGCGGATCGAGCGTCGCAGGCCGTGCATTCCAGGCCAGGCATCACGGGGCGCGGCGCGGCCGCTGCGGCCGTCGGTATCGCGGCCTGGTCGGCGGGGCCTGATGGGGCTTGCGAGGCCGCGGCATTGAAGCGCCGCAATTCGAGTTGACGCGGGCGCGCCAGCCGCCATGGTCTCACCCGTGTCCGCCGACGATTCCCAGGGGAGGGAAGCGGGCGGACGCGGAGCGGGAGCAGGGGCGATGGTCGCAACGCTGCAGGTCCACGACGCCGACGCGATCTTCGACCTCGCTGTCGTCGGCGGCGGCGTGAACGGCTGCGGCATCGCCCGCGATGCCGCCGGGCGGGGCCTCTCGGTGGCGCTGTTCGAGAAGGGTGATCTCGCCTGCGGCACCTCCTCAGCCTCCACCAAGCTCATCCACGGCGGGCTGCGCTATCTCGAGCACGGCGAGCTGCGGCTGGTGCGCGAGGCGCTGAAAGAGCGCGAGGTGCTGTGGGGCATGGCGCCGCACATCGTCCGCCCGCTGCGGTTCGTGCTGCCGCACCGGGCGGGCATGCGGCCGGCCTGGATGCTGCGGCTCGGCCTGTGGGTCTACGATCATCTGGGCGGACACGGCCGGCTGCCGCCCACCCGCGCCCTGGACCTGCGCCGCGATCCGGCCGGGGCGGCGCTGCGGCCCGGCGTCACCCGCGGCTTCGAATATTCCGACTGCTGGGTGGACGACGCCCGCCTCGTGGTGCTCAACGCCCGCGACGCGGCGGATCGCGGCGCCCGCATCCACCCGCGCACGCCGGTAACGGGCGCCCGGCGCGAGGGCGGCCTGTGGGTGGTCTCCATCCTCGACGGCGGCGAGCCGCGCACGGTGCGGGCGCGGGCGCTGGTGGATGCCGCGGGCCCCTGGGTCGCCGGGGTGCGCGCGGCGGCCGGGGCGCCCCAGGGCGCGCGCGTGCGGCTGGTGCAGGGCAGCCACATGGTGGTGCGGCGCCTGTTCCGCCACGATCGCGGCTACATCTTTCAGAACAGCGACGGGCGCATCGTGTTCGCGCTGCCGTTCGAGGACGACTTTACCCTCATCGGCACCACCGACCGCGACTATGACGGACGCCCGGAGGACGTGGCGGCGACGCCTGAAGAGCTGTCCTACTTGTGCGCGGCCGTGAACGCCTATTTCCCCGCGCCGGTGACCCCGAAGGACGCGGTGTGGACCTATTCCGGCGTGCGCCCGCTCCATGACGAGGGGACCGGCAAGGCGCAGGACGCCACGCGCGATTATCTCCTCACCCTCGATCTCGACGGCGGCGCCGCGCCGTTGCTCACCGTCTACGGCGGCAAGATCACCACCTACCGCCGGCTGGCGGAGGCTGCGCTGGAGCGCCTCGCGCCCCACGTGCCGACGAAGTCCGGCCCCTGGACCGCCGGCTCGACCCTGCCCGGCGGTGATTTCCCGCGCCAGGGCTTCGAGACCCTGCTGGCGGAGCTGCGCCGCGCCTTTCCCGCGCTCGACGCTGCCCTCCTGCGGCGGCTCGCCCGCGCCTACGGCACCCGCGCCCATGCGCTCCTGGAAGGCGTCACCGGCAAGGATGACCTGGGCGAGGGGTTCGGCGCCCAGCTCAGCCAGCGCGAGGTGGACTTCCTGATGGATACCGAATGGGCCCACACCGCCGATGACGTGCTGTGGCGGCGCACCAAGCTCGGCCTCCGGCTCGACATCCAGGAGGCGGCGGCCCTCGCCACCTACATGGCGCTGCGCGTGGCGCGGCGCAGATAGGGCGAGACGGCGCGATGGACCGCTACATCCTGGCCCTGGACCAGGGTACCACCTCCTCCCGCGCGGTGCTGGTGCGAGCCGACACCTCCATCGCCGCCGAGGCGCGCGAGGAGCTGCCCCAGCATTTCCCCGCCTCGGGCCTGGTGGAGCAGGAGGGGGAGGACATCTGGTCGACCACCCTCGCCTGCGCCCGCGCCGCGCTCAAGGCGGCGGGTGCAGGACCTGCGGAGATCGCGGCCATCGGCATCACCAACCAGCGCGAGACCACGCTGGTGTGGGAGCGCGTCAGCGGCCGCCTCATCCACCGTGCCATCGTGTGGCAGGACCGGCGCACCGCCGACACCTGCGCCCGGCTCATCGCCGCCGGGCACGGGCCGAAGGTGAGCGCCACCACCGGGCTCCTCATCGATCCCTATTTCTCCGCCACCAAGATCGCCCACATCCTCGATGCGGTGCCCGGCGCGCGGGCGCGGGCGGAGCGCGGCGAGCTGGCCTTCGGCACGGTGGATTCCTTCCTGCTGTTCCGCCTCACCGGCGGGCGCGTGCATGCCACCGACGCCACCAACGCCGCCCGCACCCTGCTGTTCGATATCCACCGCGGCCGGTGGGACGAGGAGATGCTGGCCCTGTTCCGCGTGCCGGCGGCGATGCTACCGCAGGTGCGCGACAGCGCCGCCGATTTCGGTGCCGCCGACCCCGCCCTGTTCGGCGCGCCCATTCCCATCCGCGGCATGGCGGGGGACCAGCAGGCGGCCATGGTGGGGCAGGCCTGCTTTCGGCCGGGCATGATGAAATCCACCTACGGCACCGGCTGCTTCGCTTTGCTCAATACCGGCGAGAGCCCGGTCGCCTCGCGCCATCGGCTGTTGACCACCATCGCCTGCCAGCTCGAAGGGCGGCGCACCTATGCGCTCGAAGGCGCCATCTTCATCGCCGGTGCGGCGGTGCAGTGGCTGCGCGACGGGCTGAAGGTGATTGCCAGCGCCCCCGAGGCCGACCGCCTCGCCGCCCAGGCGGACGAGGGGCAGGACGTGATCCTGGTGCCCGCCTTCGTGGGGCTCGGCGCGCCCTATTGGCGGCCGGAGGCGCGCGGCGCCCTGTTCGGCCTGACCCGCGCCACCACGGCCGCCGAGCTTTCCCGCGCCGCGCTGGAGGCCGTGTGCTTCCAGACCCTCGACCTGATGGAAGCCATGCATGCCGACTGGGCCGGCGCCGGCGGGAGCGAGACCGTGCTGCGGGTGGACGGCGGCATGGCCGCCTCCGATTTCACCATGCAGCGCCTCGCCGACCTCATCGGCGCGCCGGTGGACCGGCCCCATGTGCGCGAGGCGACGGTGCTCGGCGCGGCCTATCTCGCCGGGGTGGAGAGCGGCTTCTTCCCGCCGCCGGACCTGTTCGCTGCCCGCTGGCGGCGCGAGCGGCGTTTCGAGCCGCTGATGGCGGAAGCGGAGCGCCGGCGGCGCATCGCCCTGTGGCGCGATGCGGTGGCGCGGGTCATCGGCATTCCCCAGGGCCCGGCCGCCTGAGGGGCGCGGCCTTGACGGGTGCGGCGAATTGCCGCCGAATGGTGCGCGGCCGTCCCGGCGCGGCCCGCGTGCAATGCCAAAAGCCTGAGAGCGTCACTTCATGGGTTTTTGGCCAATCTCCCCTCCGGCCCGGTCAAGGACTGCGCCGAGGGAATAAAACCGGCGGCCGAAAGTGCCAGCCCGGAGGAGGCCCCATGACGCACGACGACAGCTTCACCTGCGAGGAGCGGGCTGCCATCTATCGCTGCATCACCGAGCGGCGGGACGTGCGCCGGAATTTCCTGCCCGATCCGGTGCCCGACGAAGCGCTGGGCCGGGTGCTGGCCGCCGGCCACGCCGCGCCTTCCGTGGGCTTCCTGCAGCCGTGGAACTTCATCGTGATCCGCGAGCAGGAGACGAAAAGCGCCCTGCACGCCGCCTTCACCCGCGCCAATGCGGAAGCCGCCGCCATGTTCGAGCCCGAGCGGGCGCAGCTCTACCGCACCCTGAAGCTGGAGGGGCTGCGCGAGGCGCCGGTGCTGCTGTGCGTGACCTGCGAGCGCGACCGCGCCGGGCCGGTGGTGCTGGGCCGCACCCACCAGAGCGAGATGGATGTCTATTCCACCGTCTGCGCAGTGCAGAACATCTGGCTGGCGGCGCGGGCGGAGAACCTCGGGGTGGGCTGGGTGTCCATCCTCTCGCTTGCCGACCTGCGCGCCATCCTCGGCATTCCCGAGCCCATCGTGCCCATCGCGCTCCTATGCATGGGCTATGTGGACCACTTCGAGGCGAAGCCGGACCTGGAGCGCGCCGGCTGGCGCAAGCGCCTGGCGCTGGACGACCTGGTGTTTTCCGAACGGTTCGGCACGCGGGCCGGCAAGGCGCCGAGCTGAGGGCACGCGCGGCCGGCGAAATCGGGTGGGCGGGCCTTGGCGCGGGTGCTTGAATGGGGCACGCTCGACAAGATGGAGACACACCCGTGCTGGCGCCCGATGCTCCCGCTCTCTTCCCGGCCGCCGGCCTCGCCGGCACGATGATCGCGGCCCCCGCCGCCCCGCTCGAGATCGCGGCGCGCGACTATGATGTCGTGCGCCGGGCGGTGGCCTATATCTCCCAGCAGGTGCGCCGCCAGCCGGAGGTGGAGGAGATCGCCGCCGCCGCCGGCGTCAGCGCCCGCGCGCTCACCGATCTGTTCCGCCGCTGGTGCGGCCTCACCCCCAAGGCCTTTCTCCAGGCGGTGACGCTGGATCGCGCCCGGCGCATCGTCGCCGAATGCCCCAATGTGCTCGATGCCGCCCTGGAGCTGGGGCTGTCCGGGCCGGGGCGCCTGCATGACCTGTTCGTGGTGCACGAGGCCATGTCGCCGGGGGAGTGGAAGACGGGGGGCGCGGGGCTCGTTATCCGCTATGGCTTTCATCCCTCGCCGTTCGGGCGGGCGCTGGCCATGTCCACGGCGCGGGGGCTGTGCGGGCTCGCCTTCGCCGATCCGGGCGAGGAGGCCGCCGCGCTGGCGGACATGAGCGCCCGCTGGCCCAACGCCGCTTATGTGGAGGACGCGGCCGCCACCGCGCCCCTGGTGGCCCGCATCTTCGATCCCGCCGCCCGGCGCGGCGACCAACCCCTGCGCATCGTCTTCATAGGCACCGATTTCGAGATCAGCGTGTGGGAGACGCTGCTGCGCATTCCCATGGGCCGCGCCACCACCTATTCGAGCATCGCCGAGCATGTGGGCCGGCCGAAGGCGGCGCGGGCGGTGGGCGCGGCTGTGGGCAAGAATCCCATCTCCTTCGTGGTGCCCTGCCACCGCGTGCTGGGCAAGAGCGGGGACCTCACCGGCTATCACTGGGGCCTCACCCGCAAGCGCGCCATACTAGGCTGGGAGGCCGGGCAGGCTGGTGCGCCGGGTCTGGCGGGCGGCTGAACGCGCGGCGCCGGGGCGTGCGCGTGCGTGACGAATGGAGGCGTGGACTGGTTGCGTATTCCGGGCTTGCGTCACAACCGGTTGTGACAACCTTTGGTGGCGTTCCCCTGCACGCGTGCTCTCAGGGAGATGCAGGCGATGGGAACGAAGTATGGAACCGCCGGAAACGACGCGATCGACATATCGAAATGGGATGCCGTCTGGTCGGTGTACGGCTATGGCGGGAACGCTACGATCACGATTTCCAACCCGTCCATATCCAGCATCATCATCAGCGGCGGGGCGGGGAGCGACATTATCAATGTGCCGCACGCGCAGAACGTCAGCATCCACGGGGATGAGGGCAACGACACCATCACGCTGAACGGCGCCACCTCCGGCGGGTCGCGATCTATCTATGGAGACCTTGGGGACGACACGATCTACAGCTCCAATGACGCGGACTACATCTACGGTGGAGCGGGGAACGATACGCTGTGGGGGCAGCTGGGCGCGGACCATATCTATGGCGACGACGGCAATGACACGATCATCGCGAACATGAGCTATCAGGGCGTGTTCTATGATGGCGGTGCCGGCACGGACACGCTCAGCATTCGCCCGGATGCGATCTACAGCCAGTATCAAGTGAACATCGCGATCCTGTCCGGAATCGAAATGATAGAGAACACCGACCCCCTCAAGAAGGCCTATCTATCCGGAAATGGTCTGAATTTGGATAATATCGACTTGGTGAAAATCTATGGAGTCAAGGGCGATAACGGCGACAATTATCTGAGGGCTGGCGAATCGAAAGATGCCAATGGCAGTATGATCAAAATGACGCTTGAAGGCTTAGGGGGGAATGACGCTCTGCGCGGTGCTGCTAACCCGGACTCGTTATTGGGAGGGGCTGGAAACGATAGGCTGGATGGGTTCGGGGGAAATGACGAGCTTACCGGTGGCGCCGGTAATGACCAGTTCCATTTCTATCAAGGCTGGGATGTCGATACGATAAAGGACTTCACGCAGGGGGAGGATCTGATCTACCTGCACATGACCAGGCTCTCTGATATCTCAAGCATGGAGACGACGGTCCGAGGTGACTCAAGTTTGGATGTGAAAATTGGGTCACTGGAGTTCATTATCTAGAATGGTGCGTCTTTGACGCCTCAAAAATCTGACTTCGTCTTTACGGAAAAAATTCCGTATCCCTGATAAAAGAAGACGCGCATCCATATGTTAATGGGTGCGCATCAGCGCCGAAACATATAAATAAAATATCAATAAATTATTTGCTTAAATTTTCCATTTATCGTGCTAACGGCCTCGCGCCACGAATCGGGTTCAGCCGCTAGCAGCTTCTGATTTTCAAAAATGGAGCCTTTGTTATCTGAAAAATACACGGCGGCTCCATTATCTTTTAGTGTAATGCGGAATTTGCCGAGGCCATAGGTCCCATCGTCATTCTTGATGAGGAGGGTGCCATTTATATTCATCCTTGCGTTCATGATCTGAGCAGAATACTCAATATCGCTCGGATAGTCAGTGTAAATTTGTTCGTAATAAGCTGCGAATATCTCTAGAAATTCCGTGCGCTTGGTGAGGCGCGCGATTTCGATGGGGTCGGCCGTCGCCGCCAGTTGCGCTTGGCTATCCCCGAGTTCCGCTTGCAGTTGGACTCGCGCTATAATGGCATTATTATATTGCTGAATACTATCGGCGAGCTGGACGGGAGTTTTGTATACATACCGCGTCTTTTCAGAGCGCGTGTCCGTCGCCTCCGTTGCGGCGGTCTGTGTGCCGGTGGTTGCCGTGGCTTTCTGTGCGGTTTCGGAGGCGCCGATCCAGGCATTGGTGGCCACGCTCGCGCCCTGCACCTGGGCCGGGCTGGCGCCGGCCTTCAGTTGCTCGGCCTCCTTCGCCAGTTGCTGGATCTTGGCGAGGGTTTCGCTGTTCGCGTCCGCGGCGCCGTCCGCGCCGGTGCGGAACAGGGTCAGGATGCTGGTGGTATTGTTGCCGACACTGGTCACCATGTGCCCCTCCTGCGAGGCGGGAGCCGCAGGCACATCATGTGCGCGCGGCGCCGGAAGACAGGCGGGGACATCATGTCCGCGCGGGGCAGGGGCAGGCTCTCGCCTGACGATGCGGCACGCTATCACGGCACCCGATGGCTGACCAGAGGTTGCGCGCGCTCTGGTTGCAGGCGGGCGCCGGCTGCCTCAATCCCGCGAGAGGGCTTCCACCGGGTCGAGCTTGGAGGCGTTGCGCGCCGGCAGGAAGCCGAAGATGCCGCCGATGAGGCTGGAGGAGACGAACGCCACCACGATGGACGCCGGCGAATAAACCAGCGTGAAGTTCGACCCCAATTGCGCGAACAGCACCCCGAAGCCGAGCGCGGTGCCGATGCCCAGCACCCCGCCGATGAGGCACACCAGCACCGCCTCGATGAGGAATTGCTGGAGGATGTCGGAGCGCCGGGCGCCCACCGCCATGCGCACGCCGATCTCCGCCACCCGCTCCGACACCGACACCAGCATGATGTTCATCACCCCCACGCCGCCCACCAGCAGCGAGATGAGCGCAATGCCGGCAATGAGCAGGGTCAAGGTCTCCGTGGTGGAGGTGATGGTCTTGCGGATGTCGTCGGTGTTGAGGATGAAGAAGTCCTGCTTGCCGTGCCTGCGGGTGAGGAGATCCGTCACCGCCGTCTCGGCCAGCTCGGTGTCGGTATCGTCGCTCACCTTCACGGTGATGGAGCGCAGCGCGGTGGTGCCGAGAATGCGCGCCTGCACGGTGGTGTAGGGCAGGTACACCGAAAGGTTCTGGCTGGAACCGAACCCGCCTTGCTGCGGCTCGGTGATGCCGAGCACCCGGCAGGGCACGTCGCCCACCAGGATCACCTGGCCCACCGGATCGCCCGCGAAGTCGGCGAACAGGGTCTTGCGGGTGTTCTCGTCGATCACGACGTCCTGCGCATAGGCGCGCACGGCGTCCTCGTCGAAGAAGGCGCCCTGGGCCAGCTTGCTGCCGCGGGCCTCGAAATATTGCGCGCCCACCCCGTTCACCAGCGCGCTCGCCTCCACCGGGCCGAAGCGCACGGTCTTGGAGGTGGAGACGGTGGGCGTCACCGCCGCCACGAAGGGCTGTTCCTCCAGCGCCCGCGCATCGGAGACCACGAGCGTGGTCACCTTGCCCGATCGCATGTCGCCGAAGGTCTTGCCGGGGAACACCTCCAGCGTGTTGGTGCCGAGCGAGGAGATGTTGGCGAGCACCTTGCGCCGCGAGCCCTCGCCCAGCGCCACCACGCACACCACCGAGGCGATGCCGATGATGATGCCCAGCATGGTGAGGAAGGTGCGCAGCCGGTGCGCGTTCATGGCCAGCAGCGCCATGCGGAAGGCTTCCTGGAAGCGCATGGCCAGCGCCTGCCAGGAGCGGGCCGCGGCGGCAGCGGCGGCCTCGCGCTCGGTCGGGTCGGGCGGGGCCTCGGGCGCGCGGCGGGCCTTGTCCGTGCGCCGGTCGGAAATGATGGCGCCGTCGGAAAATTCGATGATGCGCTCGGCGCGCGCGGCCACGTTCATGTCGTGGGTGACGATGACGATGGTCTTCCCCTCGGCGTGCAGCTCGTCGAGGATGCGCAGCACCTCCTCGCCGGAGGCCTTGTCGAGGGCGCCGGTGGGCTCGTCGGCGAGGATCAGCTTGGCCCCGTTCATCAGCGCGCGGGCGATGGAGACGCGCTGCTGCTGGCCGCCGGAAAGCTGGCCCGGCCGGTGGCCGGTGCGATCACCCATGCCGAGCCGGTCCAGCAGCTCCAGCGCGCGGGCGCGGCGGGCCGAGGCGTGCCAGCCCGCATAGATGGCGGGGATCTCCACATTGCCGAGGGCGGTGAGCTCGCCCAGCAGGTGGTAGCGCTGGAAGATGAAGCCGAAATGCTCGCGCCGGAGCGCGGCAAGCTCGTCGGGGTCGAGGTCTGCCGTCTCGCGCCCGGCGATGCGGTAGCTGCCGGAGGTGGGCCGCGAGAGGCAGCCCAGGATGTTCATGAGCGTGGACTTGCCGGAGCCGGAGGCGCCGACGATGGCCACCATCTCCCCTTCCGCGATGGTGAGGTCGATGTCCTTGAGGACGGTGAGCACGCCCTCGCCGGCCGGATATTCCCGGCGAAGCCTGCTCAGCTCGATCAGCGGCGCGCCCATGGCTTGCGTCCTCACAGGCCCATGGGCGGGGGCGGCATGCGCCGTGCCGCGCTCGGGGCCGCCGCGCCGGGGCCGAGCTGGCCGGTCACCACCTTCTCCCCCTCCTTCAGCCCGCTCTTCACTTCCGCGCGGTTCTTGTTGTTGAGCCCGATTTCCACCGCGCGGTCGGCCACCTGCCCGTCCGCGCCGAGCACGCGCACCGTGTAGCTGCCGTCGCGCGCGCGCGCGCCGAGGGCGGCGGAGGGAATGGTGAGCACGTCCCGGGCCTGGCCGAGGATGATGTGCACCTCCGCCGTCATGTAGGTCCGCAGGCGGCCCTCCGGGTTCGGCACGTAGAAGATGCCGTTATAATAGATGGCCGAGGAGGAGGTGGACGAAGAGGAGCTGGACTTGCTGGTGGAGGAGGACGTGGTGGAGACCGCGCTGTCGCCGGTGATGGATTCCGGTGCCGGCTCGATGAACTCGAGCGTCGCCTCATAGCGCCGGTCCGGATCTCCGATGATGTTGAAATAGAGCTTCTGCCCGGCCTTCACGTTCACCACGTCGGCCTCGGAGATCTCGGCGCGCACCATCATGGTCTCGAGGTCGCCGAGAATGATGATGGTGGGCGCGGTCTGGGCCGCGTTCACCGTCTGGCCTTCCTGGCTGACGATGTAGAGCACGGTGCCGTCCATGGGGGCGGTGATGCGGGTGTAGCCGAGGTTCACGCGGGCGGTGTCCACCGCCACCTCGGCCTCCGCGATCTGCGCGGCGAGGGCGGCGATCTGGGCGCGCGTGGTGGCGACCTCGGCCTGCGCGCTCTCGAAATCGGCCTGGGAAACGGCGGTCTGGAGCACCAGCTTCTTCTGGCGGGCGAGGGTCTGCTCGGCGAGCACGAGGCTCGCCTCCTTCTCCTGCTTCTGGGCCTTCGCGGCGGCGAGGGCGGCCTCGGCGGTGCGCAGGGCATTCTGCTGGGGCACGGAATCGATCTCCGCCACCGGGTCGCCCTGGCGCACCCGGTCGCCGAGGCGCACCTTCACGGCGGTGATGCGGCCCGAAACCTGCGCGCCCACCGCCACCAGCTTGGCCGGCTTGAGCGTGCCGGTGGCGAGCACCGTCTTCTCGATGGTGCCGCGGGCGACGGGCGCGGTCATCATCCGCACCGGCTCGGGCGTGAGCATCCGGTCCCTCAGCACCAGCAGGCCGACCAGCGCGGCGATGACCAGCGCGCCGATGACGATGATCCGGCGTGTGCCGGAGCGGGGGGCGCTCAACGGGGCCTCCGGGCGGTGCGGGAGGCGGGGCGTGCGGTGGGATGGGCCGCGCGCGGCGTCAGAAGGTGAGGCACGGGCATCTCATGGTTGCAGCTTGGCGAAGTGCGGGCCGGTGTTCACGTCCACCACGGCGGGGGTCGTCACGTCCATGGCGCCGTCCCAGCCGCCGCCGAGGGCCTTGTTGAGGGCGATGTAGTCGGTGGCGATGGTGGCCTGGCTCACCAGCAGCGAGTCTTCCGCGGAATAGAGCGAGCGCTCGGCGTCCAGCACTTCCAGGAAGCTGGTGGAGCCGTTCTGGTAGAGCGCGCGGGCAAGGCGCGTGGCGTCGCGGTAGGCGGCGGCGGACTGGGAGAGCTTGCCCGCCTTGGCGCGCTCCTGGTTCAGGGCTACGGCGGCGTTCTCCACATCCTCCAGGGCGGTGAGGATGGACGCGTGGTAGGCAAGGAAGTTCTGGTCGCGCTGCGCTTCCGCCACCTCCACCGCCGCCTTGAGCTGGCCGCCTGTGAAGACCGGCACGCTCAGGGTGGGCCCGTAGGTCCAGCTGATGGTGGAGCCGCGCACGAGGTCGCCCACCTTGGTACCCAGCGTGTTGATGTTGCCGGTGAGGCTGACGGCGGGATAGCGCGCCGCCTCCGCCTGGCCGATGAGGGCGGTGGACTGGGCGAGGGCGCGCTCGGCCTGGCGCACGTCCGGCCGGTTGCGCAGCACGTCCGCCGGCACGCCCTTGGCGACCACGCCGCGCGGGCTGGGGATGGGACCGCCCCGGCTGATCCGCGCCGCGAGGGCGGAGGGCGGCTGGCCGGTGAGCACGCCGAGCCGGTGAATGGACTGGGCGAGCTGCGCCTTTAGCTCGGGAATGTTGGCCTCGGTGGAGGCGGCAAGGCCGGTGGCGTTGGAGACGTCCACCGCCGAGACGGCGCCCGCCTCCAGCTTGGTGCGGGTGAGGGCGGCGGTCTCGCGCTGGGAGGCGGCGGTGCGCTCGGCGAGCGCAATGCGCGCCTGATAGCCGCGCGCCGCCACGTAATTGGAAGCGACGTCCCCCACCAGGGTGAGCAGGGTGGCGCGCAGGTCGTCCTCGGCGGCCTGGGCGGCATAGCCGGCCGCCTCCACGCCGCGCCGGTTGCCGCCGAACAGGTCCAGCTCCCAGGAGGCATCGAAGCCGGCCTGGAACTGGGTGTAGCGCCCACCCAAGGTCACCGTGCCATCATTGCCCACCCGCGAGCCGTTCTGCCCGCGCGTGCCGGAGGCGGAGAAATCGGCCTGGGGGAAGAGGCCGCCCACCTGCTCGCGATAGGTGGCGCGCGCCTCGCGGATCTTCGCCTTCGCGGAAGCGACATCGAGATTGCCGGCGACGGCGGTGTCGACCAGCGCATTGAGGGTGGGGTCCTTCAGGCGCTCCCACCAATGGGCGAGGGCGGGCGGCGCCGGCTCCTTGCCCTTGGGCTGGGCGTCCCCCCAGCGGGCGGGCAGGTCGAAGGCGGGGGTGGCGTAGTCGGGGCCCACGGCGCAGGCGGCAAGCAGCGCGGCCAAGGCCAGCGCGCCGGATGCGCGGATGGCGGCCATGGCTTTGCAGGTCCGCGCGGCGAGGGACGGGGCAGGGGGCAGGTGCACGGAGCGGCTCACGCGGTTGTCCCCGTGGGGGCACGACGCGCCGGTGCCCGCGGGAAGCCGATGGCTCCGGGCAGCGCTGACGTTTCGGCAGATGTTTCGACCAAAGCCTCCGCCCTCAGGCCGTGACCACAGGAGGCAAGGAAAACGCACTGGAAACCCTGTTTAGGAAACTTTAAATTACCCATATTGGCGGCAGGTGCCGCTGTCAATGAGAGGGGGAGGTGAATGCGCAGCGCCGGTCCTGTCAAGGCGCAGGATGCCGTTCAGAAAAGTTCCAAGCTTTCGGCGGGCCGGCGCGGTCCGGGGCGGCCGAAGACGATTCCTGACGCAGCGCAGCGCGACGTCATCGTGGCAGGGGCTTACCGCCTGTTCGTCCTGTCCGGCTACGGCGGTACCACCATGGATGCCGTGGCGGCGGAATGCCGCATGTCGAAGCGTACCCTCTACCGGCTCTTTCCCGGCAAGGCGGACCTGTTCGAGGCGGTGGTGGAGGCCCACCGGCAAAGCATGCTGGCGCTGCCGGGGGGCTATGGTCACCTGCCCCTCGAGCAGGCGCTCGAAGCCATCTTCCGCCTGGATATCACGCCCGAGGAAGACCGCGCCCGCCACGCCCTGCTGCGCCTCGTGCTGGTGGAAGGGCCGTATTTCCCCGAGCTTCGGGAGATCCTGGGGCGCATGGGCGCCGACCGCTCCCGCGCCGAGCTCGCCGCCTGGCTCGCGGCTCAGCAAGCAGCCGGGCGCCTCACGCTGGACGACGCGCCGGCGACCGCGCGCATCCTCATGGACATGGTGTTCGGCGCCGCGCCCAGGGCGGACGGGACGGCCGAATGGCCGCCGGCCGAGACGCGGCGGGCCCATGTCCGCCGCTGCGTGCGCTTGTTCCTGAACGGCGCCCTGCCGCGCGGCTGAGGCCTCCGCTGGGCGTGGGCGGGCGAAGGGCTGCGGGGACCTTAAGGCAAAGGCCGCGCGGGTCGTCCTCGGCGCCGTTCTTCTGGGCCTTTGGCCAAGGCCCCGCGGCGTTCGGGCGAAGCCCGCTCGTGGGTGAAATCCACCGTCTGCAACACGCCTGGCGCCGGTCAAAGACCGGGGGCGACAGCGTCAGCGGCTGCCCGAGGGTTCCTTGCCCGGAGCGCCGGGGTGGCCCGCACCGCCGTGCCCCATTCCGGGATGCCCTGCGCCGGGATGCCCCATTCCTCCATGCCCCATTCCCGGATGTCCCATGCCCGGATGTCCCATGCCCGGATGTCCCATGCCCTTGGGCATGCCGTGGGGCGGCATGCCCGGATGGCCGGAGCGCGGGGGCTCCACCTGCGCCGCCGGCGGCGTGGCGCGCGGGCGCATCTCCACGCCGGGAAGGGCCTTCACGAGGTCGCAGAAGGCATCGCCCCGCACCTCGAAATTGGGGAACTGGTCGAAGCTGGCGCAGGCGGGGGAGAGCAGCACCACCGGGTGCCCGAGGCCTGAAGCCTCCGCGTCCCGCGCGGCGGCGGCTACCGCCTTGTCGAGGGTGCCGGTGATCTCGTGCGCGACCGCGCTGCCGAGGGTCTGCGCGAATGCCTCGGCCGCCTCGCCGATGAGATAGGCCTTGGCGATGCGCCCGAACAGGGGCGCGAGGGGGGTGATGCCGCCCGCCTTGGGCTTGCCGCCGGCGATCCAGAAGATGTTCTCGAAGCTCACCAGCGCGCGCTCGGCGGCGTCGGCATTGGTGGCCTTGCTGTCGTTCACGAACAGGACGTCGCCCTTGTCACCCACCTGCTCCATGCGGTGGGCGAGGCCGGGAAAGCGGGCCATGGCGACGGTGATGATCTCCGGTGCCACGCCGACCGCGCGGGCGGCGGCATAGGCGGCGGCCGCATTCTGCGCATTGTGCACGCCGCGCAGCGCGCCGATGCCGCCGAGGTTGAGGCGGAAGCGCTCGGCCCCGCCTTCCGAGACCACCAGCGTCTCGCCCTCGCGCCAGATGCCGTCGGCCAGGGGCCGGCGCATGGAGAGGCGCACCACATTCTTGCCGGCGCGCTCGGCGCGGTCCGCCATGGCGGCGGAGAAGTCGTCGTCCACGCCGATGACGGCGGTGCCGCCGCCCTCCACGCCGGTGATGAGGCGTTCCTTCACCGCCGCGTAATTCTCGATGGTGCCGTGGCGGTCGAGGTGGTCCGGGGTGATGTTGAGCATCACCGCCACCGAGGGGTCGATGGAGGGGGCGAGGTCGATCTGGTAGGAGGAGCACTCCACCACGTGCACGCGCCCGGTCTTCGGCGGCGCGAGGGAGAGGATGGCGGTGCCGATGTTGCCGCCCATCTGCACGTCGCGCCCCGCCACCCGCAGGATGTGGGTGATGAGGGCGGTGGTGGTGGACTTGCCGTTGGTGCCGGTGATGGCGATGAGGGGCGAGCGCCGCGCGGTGGCCTGCCGCTCGCGGCAGAACAGCTCGATGTCGCCGATCACCTCCACGCCTGCCGCGTGCGCGAGGTCCACGGACCAGTGGGGCCTGGGGTGCGTCAGCGGCACGCCGGGGGCGAGGACGAGGGCGTCCACCACCGTCCAGTCGATGTCGTGCAGGTCCTGCACGGTGATGCCGGCCTCGCCGGCCTTGCGGCGGGAGGGCTCCGCGTCATCGTAGGCGATCACGCGGGCACCGCCCGCCTGGAGCGCCTGCGCGGTGGCGAGCCCGGAACCGCCGAGCCCGAAAAGGGCGACGGTGCGGTCCTTGAAGACGGTGAGGGGAGTCATGGCTGGCAAAGTCTCGATCTGTCGCAATCAGGAGCCGGCTGGCCGGTGTCGCGCCCTCGTCTAATCCCGCCGGGCCCGTGAGGGAAGCGCTTCCGCACGGCGGGCGGCCCCGCGCCCGCGACAGAGTGACCTTCGGTAAAACAGGCGTTGACTTCCGATTACATTAAAAACATTGAATGTAATATCGTGGATCAGGAGGCTCGGATGACGCCGAATGTGGGTGGAATCGACCGCGTGCTGCGGTTCGTCGTGGGGATCGTTCTGCTGCTGGTGCCGTTCATCGGCGGCGCCGTGCCGGCCCTGGCGGGGCTCGGCGGCTGGGCGTGGCTGGTGGGGGCGGTGGGCCTCGTGATGCTGCTCACCGCCATCTTCCGCTTCTGCCCGGCCTACGTGCCGCTCGGCATCAGGACCTGCGGCAAGTAGAGGGGAGGCCCCGAAACAAAAGGCCCGGCGGAGCATCTCCGCCGGGCCTTTTCGCGTCCGTCGCGCGTTCAGCGCAGCTTCAGGGTGGCGAGGCCGAGGAGGGCCAGCACCACGGCGATGATCCAGAAGCGGATGACCACCTGCGGCTCGGTCCAGCCGAGCTGCTCGAAATGGTGGTGGATGGGCGCCATCTTGAAGACGCGCTTGCCGGTGAGCTTGAAGGAAGCCACCTGCACGATCACCGAGACCGCCTCCAGCACGAACAGGCCGCCCACCACCGCGAGCACGATCTCGTGCTTGGTGGCCACCGCCACGGTGCCGAGCAGGCCGCCGAGGGCCAGCGAGCCGGTGTCGCCCATGAACACCTGCGCCGGGGGCGCGTTGAACCACAGGAAGCCCAGGCCCGCGCCCATGAGCGCGCCGCACACCACCGCCAGCTCGCCGACGCCCGCCACGTAGTGAATCTGCAGGTAGTCCGAGAACACCACGTTGCCCGAGAGATAGGCGATGAAGCCGAAGGTGCCGGCCGCGATCATCACCGGCACGATGGCGAGCCCGTCGAGCCCGTCGGTGAGGTTCACCGCATTGCCGGCCGCCACGATGACGAAGCCGCCGAAGATCACGAAGAACACGCCCAGGTCCAGCAGCAGGTCTTTGAAGAAGGGGAAGGAGACCGAGGTGGAAAGCCCGCTCTTGCCCACGTTCATGATGATGATGACCGCGAGGCCCGCGATGACCGCCTCGATGGCGAGGCGCGCCTTGCCGGACAGGCCGTTGTGGGTCTGCTTCGTGACCTTCAGATAGTCATCGTAGAAGCCGATGGAGCCGAAGCCCAGGGTGACCAGAAGCACCACCCACACATAGGGATTGGCGAGGTTCGACCACAGCAGGGTCGCCACCACGATGCCGGCCAGGATCATGAGCCCGCCCATGGTGGGCGTGCCCTTCTTGGTGAGCAGGTGGGATTGCGGCCCGTCGGTGCGGATGGGCTGGCCCTTGCCCTGCTTCAGCCGCAGGGTGGAAATCATGGACGGTCCGAACAGGAAGACGAACAGGAGCGCGGTCACCACCGCCCCGCCGGTGCGGAAGGTGATGTAGCGGAACACGTTGACGGCCGGAAGCGACTGGTGGAGTTCGGCGAGCCACTGGAGCATGGGTCATCCTCGGAGCATTTCCGGCGTCGCGGACCTCGGCTCGCGTGGGGGAAATGCGTGAGATCGGGAAGCGGAAGGCGGGCGGTGCGGGCGCGCTAAGTCAGCGCGTCCTCGGTGGAGCGGAAGCGTTCGGAAAGGCTCTTCACCAGCGGGCCCATGCGGCTGCCGTTGGAGCCCTTCACCATGAGCGTGTCGCCGGAGCGGATGGCGGCGGCCACCATGGGTTCCAGGTGGGTGGCGTGCTGGGCGTAGCCGCCGCGCCGCTCGGAGGGCAGGGCGGTCCACAGGGCGTGCATGAGCGGCCCGCAGCAGAACACGAGGTCGATGCGGCCGTCCTTCAGCGCCTCGGCGAGGCCGGCGTGCATGGCGGGGGCGTCCTCGCCCAGCTCCAGCATGTCGCCGAGCACGGCGATGCGTCGTCCGCGCGGGCCCACCGGGGTGCGGCTCAGGACGTCGATGGCGGCGCGCATGGAGGCCGGGTTGGCGTTGTAGCTTTCGTCGATGAGCGTGGCCGCGCCGCCCTTCACCGCAAGCGGGACAGGCACGCCCCGCCCCGGCGGCGGGCGGAGCTCCGACAGCGCGATGGCCGCGAGCGCGAGATCGGCGCCGAGCAGCTTCGCCGCCGCCAGCACCGCGAGCATGTTCTGCACGATATGGCGGCCGGGCATGGGCACCTTGAGGGTGACGCGGGTGCCCATGACGTCCACCACCATCACCGAGCAGGCCGGCTGGAGCGACACGGTTTCGAGGCGCACGTCGGCGCCGGCCGCCTCGCCGAAGGTGACGACGCGGGAGACGCCCCTGGCCTCGGCGGTCGCCTTCATGCGCGCGAACAGGGGATTGTCGAGATTGAGCACGGCGGCGCCGCCGGCCTCCAGCCCGTCGAAGATCTCGGCCTTGGCGTCGGCGATCTCCTCGATGCCGGAGAACTGGGCGATGTGCACAGGCTCTACCGTGGTGATGATGGCCACCTGCGGGCGCACCAGCTTCACCAGCGGGGAGATCTCGCCCGGATGGTTCATGCCGATCTCGAACACGCCGTAGCGGGCCTCCCGCGGCAGGCGGGCGAGGGAGAGGGGCACGCCCCAGTGGTTGTTGTAGGAGGCGGCGGAGGCATGGGTCTCGCCATCGGCGCCGAGGGCGAGGCGCAGGGCCTCCTTGGTGGTGGTCTTGCCCACCGATCCCGTCACCGCGACGATGCCGGCGCTCGAGCGCGCGCGGGCCGCGCGGGCGAGGGCGGCGAGGGCGGCGAGCACGTCGTCCACCAGCAGCAGGGGGGCATCGGCGGCGAAGCGTTCGGCCCGGTCCCGCGCCACCACGGCCAGGGCCGCGCCGGCCGCCAGCGCCTTCTCCACGTAGTCGTGCCCGTCGGAATTCTCGCCGGCGATGGCGAAGAAGGCGTCGCCGGGGGCGAGGGTGCGGCTGTCGATGGAGATGCCGCTCACGTCCGCCGCCGGGCCGCGCGCGGTGGCGGCCATGGCGTCGATCATCTCGTCGAGGCGATAGAGGCGTCGCGCGCCGGTGCTCATGCTCCAACCTCCGCGAGGGCAGCGAGGACTTCCGCCGCATCCGAGAACGGATGGGTGCGGTCGCCGATGATCTGGCCGGTTTCGTGGCCCTTGCCCGCCACCACCAGCGCGTCCCCCGGCTGCATCAGCGCCACGGCGGCGCGGATCGCTTCGCGCCGGTCCGCGATCTCCCGCGCGCCGGGTGCCGCGGTGAGGATCTCGGCGCGGATGGCGGCGGGAGCCTCGGTGCGGGGGTTGTCGTCGGTGACGATGACGAGGTCCGCCTTCTCGGACGCGATTGCGCCCATGATGGGGCGCTTGCCCCGGTCGCGGTCGCCGCCACAGCCGAACACCACCATGAGGCGGCCTTTCACGGCCCCGCGCAGGGTGTCGAGCACGGCGGCCAGGGCCTCGGGCTTGTGGGCATAGTCCACGAACACGGGGCGCAGGGGGTCGTCGCCCACCCGCTCCAGCCGGCCCGGCACGCCCTTGAGGTGGGCGAGGGCGGCCAGCGCCTCGTCGCGGTCGGCGCCGCAGGCCATGGCGAGGCCGGCCGCAACCAGCGCGTTGTCGGCCTGGAAGCGGCCCGCCAGCGGCAGCGCGATCTCCAGCCCGCCGCCGAAGCGGATGAGCTGCCCAGCGCCGGAGGGCTTCACGTCCAGCACCTCGATGGTGGCGCCGGCGAAGTCGTCGCCGAAGGAGAGGGTGTTGAGGCCCCGCGTCTCGGCCCAGGCGAGGGCGGTGGGGGCATAGGGCGCGTCGAGCACGCCGACGGCGGTGGCGTCCTGGGGCAGAAGCTCGGTGAACAGGCGCAGCTTGGCCTTGAAGTAGGCCTCCACCGTGGGGTGGTAGTCCAGGTGGTCGCGGCCCAGGTTGGTGAAGGCGCCGGCGGTAAGGCGCACGCCATCGAGCCGGCGCTGGTCCAGCCCGTGGGAGGAGGCTTCCAGCGCCATGTGGGTGATGCCCTTGGCCACCAGCCCGTCGAGGATGGCGTGCAGCTCCACCGGGTCGGGGGTGGTGAGGCTGCCGTAGGCGGCGCCGCCGGGGGTGACGAGGCCGATGGTGCCGAGATAGGCCGCCTTGTGGCCGAGCTGCTCCCAGATCTGCCGCAGGAAATAGGCGACCGAGGTCTTGCCGGCGGTGCCGGTAACAGCCGCGATGACCGCCGGCTGGCGCGGATGGGCGCGCGCTGCCGCCAGCGCCAGCGAGCGCCGGACATCAAGCGAGAAGGCAAACGCCACATGGGCATAGGAGAGGCCCGGCGGCGGCGCCGGCAGTGGCGCCACCGGCTCCATGAGCACGGCGCTGGCGCCGCGCCCCACGGCGTCGGCGATGAAGCGGGCGCCGTCGGCATGGGTGCCGGGCACGGCCACGAACAGGAAGCCGGGTCGCACCTTGCGGCTGTCGGCCGTCACCCCCTCGATCCGGAGATCGGCGGCATGGGGCGCGAGAATGTGGGCGTGACCGCCGAGGAGCGATCCGAGGGTGTGCAGGGTCATCGGAGCCTCCTCTTACGGGTGTTCATGGCATTGCGGTGACCGCCTGTCACCTTTCGTGGCGGCGCTGCGGGGAAGCCGGGGGCCGTCGGGTGGCCCGTTCCGGCGCCGCCGCCGGGAGCGCGTCCGGCGGCGGTCCGGTCCTGTCTGGGCGGGCCCGGCCCTCGCGGGCGAGGCGCCTATTGCCGTTCCGCGACCTTCTGCGCGGAGCTCGCGCGCAGCATCTCGTCGGCGGTGGGCAGGTTCTTGCGCGGCGCCACGTTCAGCATGGGGGCGATGCGCTCCACGATCTTGCCGGCGGTGGGCGCGGCATTCCAGCCGGATGTGGCGAAGCCGTAGGTCTCGGAGGTCGCCTTCGGTTCGTCCAGCATCACCAGGATCAGATACTGCGGCTTGTCCATGGGGAAGACGGCGGTGAAGGAGGTGAGCAGCTTGTTCTTGGCATAGCGCCCATTCACCACCTTCTCGGCGGTGCCGGTCTTGCCGCCGACCATGTAGCCGGTGATGTCGGCTTTCTTGGCGGTGCCCTTCTCCGCATTGAGGCGCATGATGTAGCGCATCTTGTCGGAGGTCTCGGTCTTCAGCACCCGGGTCGCCACCTTCTGCGCGTCTTCCTGGTTGCGCTTGATGAAGGTGGGCGGGATCAGGTAGCCGCCGTTCACCATGGAGTTCACCGCCATCACCGCCTGAAGGGGGGCGACGGAGAGGCCGTGGCCGAAGGCGATGGTGGCCGAGTTCAGCTCGCCCCAGCGCTTGGGCACGATGGGCAGGGAGCTTTCCGGCAGCTCGGTGCGCAGCCGGTCGAGCTGGCCCATCTTCTTCAGGAACACCTTGTGGGCCTCCACACCCAGCGCCAGCACCATCTTGGCGGTGCCGATGTTGGACGACACCAGGAAGATCTCCGGCACCGAGAGAATGCGGTTCTCGGCGTGGTAGTCGGAGATCTTGAAGCGGCCGAAGTGCAGCGGCGCGCGGGCGTCGAAGGTGGAGTTGAGGCCGATCTTGCCCGAATCGAGCGCCATGGCGAACGACATGGCCTTGAAGGTGGAGCCCATCTCGTACACGCCGGTGGTGAGGCGGTTGAGGTAGGCATCGTCGGCCGGGTTGCCGGGCACGTTGGGATCGAAATCGGGCAGCGAGACCATGGAGACGATCTCGCCGGTGTTGACGTTGGTCACCACCGCCATGGCGTGCAGGGCCGAGAACTTGTCCTTGGCGCGGATGAGCTCGTCGCGCACCGCGTGCTGCACCCGCATGTCGATGGAGAGCTGCACCGGCTCCTGCTGGCGGTCGGTGGCGAAGCCGGCGAGGTGCAGGTCGGAGAGGCCGCGCCCGTCGATCCACTTCTCCAGGCCGGAGATGCCCTGGTTGTCCACGTTCACGCCGCCGATGACGTGGGACAGGATGGGGCCGTCCGGATAGATGCGGCGGTTCTCGCTCAGGAAGCCGATGCCGGGCAGGCCGAGCCGGTGGATGGCGCGCCGCTGGGCCGGGGTGATCTCCCGCTTCAGCCATGCGAAGCCCTTGCCGGAATTGAGGCGCTTGCGGGTCTCCTCCACGTCGAGGTCCGGCAGGATCTTCAGCAGGCCCTCCAGCGCTTCGTCGGGATCGAGCAGGCGCTTGGGCTCCGCGAACAGGGAGGGCGACTTCACGTCGATGGCGATGATGTCGCCGTTGCGGTCGACGATGTCGGGGCGCGCCGAGGCCACCGCGTCGGTCGCGCGGCCGCGGTTGGCGCCGGGGTCGGAGGTGAGGGCGAGGTGGGTGAGCTGGGCGGCGATGGCCGCGAACACGAGGCAGAACACCGTCATCACCAGCTTGATGCGGCCGCGCGCCACCGAATCGGCGCTGCCCCGGTCGAGGCCGAACAGCCCGCGTACCGTCCTGCGCCCGCCGCGATAGGCGAGCGCGCCGAGCCCCTGGACCGCGCGCACGGTGAGTGCGCCGAGCCCCTCGATGCCGCGTTCGAGCGCGCGCGCGACGGCGAGGGCGACACCGGCCAGGGCGCGGCCGGCGAGGATCAGCACGCCGTTGAGCGCGTCGGTGACGGAGGCGTCCGTCGCCGGCCGGGGCGCGCGCGTCTCCGCGTGGGGCATGTCGGTCGCGGGCTCGTCCGCGGGGTTCCGGCCGGCATCGGGCTGGCGAAACTCGGCGGACGTGTGGTCGGAAGGGGTGTCGGGCATGGCGACCTCGTCAACGTCCGCTCAGGAAGCCTTTGAAGAACGTAGCCACGGGCGTGTCGGCCTCGGGCTCGGCGGCGGTCGCCGCGGCGGGGGCGGGGCCGGCGGGTGACGGCGGCCGCGGCTTCACGCTGCCCGTGACCAGCGGGCCGGCGGTGGAGGCCACCGGGGTTCCGCCCGGCGCCGGCTTCGGCGCCGGCTTCTGCCGGATGGCGGAGGTGGCGGGAATGCTGGCGGCGCCGCTGTTGCCCGTGGCGGCGGGGGCGCCGCCGTTGGGGGTGGGGGTGGAGGCCCTGCCGGTGGAGGAGGTGACGAGCGGGGCATCCTCGAGCGCCTCGATGATGCCGCCGATGCCGTCGCCGCCGTTGCCGGGCTTGGGCGGCAGGTCGTCGAGCGCGGAGATGGACTCCACGTCCAGCCGCTTCAGGTCCAGGTGCCGCTCCACCAGGCCCTGGATGTAGAAGGGCGAGGTGCGCCGCGCCCACTCCGCGCGCATGACGGCGATGGCGTCGCGCTCCTTGCGGATCTGGCTGCGCAGGGTGGCAAGGCGCTCGGCCTCGGCAGTGGAGGCATATTTGAGCTGGTATACCACGACGGCGGTCACCAGAAGCGCGCCGACCATCAAGATGTTGGCGACACGAAACATTCTCTTTAGCGTCTCCGCCCATGCCGTTGCGGTGAGGGGGCGGGTAAGAGCCCCATCAGGTCACCGCCCGGATGCGCCGGAGCGAGCGTGCGTTCGGCCGCGCGAAGCTTCGCGGACCTTGCGCGCGGGTTTTCTGCCACTTCGTCGGGGCCGGGCTCCACTGCGCCCTTCGCCACAAGGCGGAACGCGGGTTCCGGCCCCTCCTGTTGCGGCAGATGACGCGACGCGGACGGTGCCTTTACCCTGTTTGCCAGAAAAGTCTTAACGATCCTGTCTTCAAGCGAGTGGAAGGTGACGACCACCAGCCGTCCGCCCGGCTTCAGCGCCCGCTCGGCCGCCTCCAGGGCGGCGACGAGCTCGTTGAGCTCCTCGTTCACCGCGATGCGCAGGGCCTGGAAGGTGCGCGTGGCCGGGTGAACTTCCCCCGGCTTGGACCACACCACGCGGGCGATGATCTCCGCGAGCTGCACAGTGCGGGTGATGGGCGCCTCGGCCCGCGCCTTCACGATCGCGCGAGCGATGGCGCGCGACTGCCGCTCTTCCCCCAGCGACCAGATGACGTGGGCGAGGCTCGTCTCGTCCAGCTCGGCCACGAGGTCCGCGGCGGAGCGGCCGGCGGAGCCCATACGCATGTCGAGCGGCCCGTCGCGGCGGAAGGAGAAGCCGCGCTCGGCCTCGTCGAGCTGCATGGAGGAGACGCCGATGTCCAGCACCACCCCGTCGAGCGGCGCGAAGCCCTCGCGCGCGGCATATTCGTCGAGGTGGGAGAAGCGGCCCTCCACCAGCGTCAGCCGCCCGCCCGAGGCGGCGACCAGGGCCTGCCCGGCGGCGATGGCGGTGGGGTCGCGGTCAACGGCCAGCACGCGGCAGCCGGCCGCGGAAAGAATGGCGCGGGTATAGCCCCCGGCGCCGAAGGTGCCGTCCACATAGGTGCCGGCTTCCTTCGGCGCCAGATGCGCGAGAACCTCCCGGAGCATCACCGGAAGATGACGGGCCGGTCCGCCAACGGCGTCGGCGGGGCCGACCCCGTGGCCCGTCGTCATTCAGTGCTGCTCCCAGGGTTCCCGGTGCGGGAGCCGATGGCCTTGCGCAGCTCGCGCACCCTTCGGGTGGCCTCCGCGAGATGCGCCTTCAGCCGCTCCGGTTCCCAGATCCGGAACTTGTGCCCCAACCCCACGAAGGCGACCTGATCGGCGATGCCGGCATGGAGCTTGAGCGTTTCGGTCAGCATCACCCGGCCTTCCGGGTCGATGCGCAGGGTTTCGCTGGTGCCGTAGAGGGCGGCAGCCAGCTCCTCCCGCTCCTCGGAATAGGGCGGGTAGCGGTCGATCAGCGCGTCGATCTCGCCGATCAGCCGGTTGCCGCCCGCATCCAGCGCGGGTTCCGCGAGGCTCGGATGGCAATAGAGGCCCTCCGCGCCGTCCTTCGCCAGCACCGCACGATAGGGCGCGGGGATGGAAACCCGCCCCTTGGCGTCGAGACGCATCGTGTAGGTGGACACGAAGCGGTCCATGGCGCCGGGGTGCCTTCCCTCTCACGGGCCCCTCGCGGTGGAGGACGCGCCCGGCGACGGCAGGAGCCGTCCGACATGTTCTTGGGTAATGATGGGTTAACATGGGAAATCATGGGTCGTCAATGGATCGGCGTGGGCTGGGGCGGGGTTTCGAGGGGGCAAAAGTGGCTTCCGCCCGCGCCTGCTACCCCCGCCGCCGGACAGGCCATGGCGGGCGTGCGGGCCGTCCCGTGGGCGGCCTCACGCGTGGGTCGTCCGAAGTGCTTTGGGGGAGGGCGCCTGCGGCGTTGCTCGGGGCGGCGTGTTTTCGGCGCGGTCAGGACATGCAGGACGCCCCGGACGCCATCGACCCCGGTCTTGGCCGATGCCGGGGGCGTTGGTACGTGGGCTCCGCTCATACGCTGCTTGGGCCGGGCCAAAAAAAGGCCCGTGGGCGACAGCCACGGGCCTTTGGTGTGAACTCTCCTGCCAGGGGCGCGCATCTTCTCCTGCGCGGGCGCGGCGATGCCGGCGTCAGGCGGGCTCGGGCGTCCGCGCCGGGGCGAGGGCACCCACGGTCTTGAGAGCGAAGGCGTAGCTGAGCGCCACCTCGTCCAGCCGGTCGAACCGGCCGGAGGCGCCGCCGTGCCCGGCCTCCATGTTGGTGCGCAGCAGGAGGGGCGCCCCGGAGGTGTTCGCCCCCCGCAGACGCGCCATCCACTTCGCCGGCTCCCAGTAGGTCACCCGCGGGTCGGTGAGGCCGGCCAGGGCGAAAATGGCCGGGTAAGCGGCCGGGCGAACGTTATCCACCGGCGAATAGCCGAGGATGCGGGTGAAGGCGTCGGGATCGGTGATGGGGTTGCCCCATTCGGGCCATTCCGGCGGGGTGAGGGGCAAGGTGTCGTCCAGCATGGTGGCGAGCACGTCCACGAACGGCACCTCGGCCACGATGCCGGCGAACAGGTCCGGCCGCATGTTCGCCACCGCGCCCATGAGCATGCCGCCCGCCGAGCCGCCGTGGGCGACGATGCGGGCGGGACTGGTGAAGCGCTCGCGCACGAGATGCTCCGCCGCCGCGATGAAATCGGTGAAGGTGTTGGTCTTGTGGGTGAGCTTGCCTTGAGCATACCAGCGCCAGCCCTTGTCGGTGCCGCCGCGCACATGGGCGATGGCATAGACGAAGCCCCGATCCACCAGGGAGAGGCGGCTGGTGGAAAAGCCGGCGGGAATGGTGATGCCGTAGGCGCCGTAGCCGTAGAGCAGCAGCGGCGCCGTGCCGTCGAGGGGGGTGCCCTTGCGGTAGAGGAGCGAGACCGGCACGCTCTCCCCGTCCGGCGCCGGGGCGAAGACACGGCGGGTGACGTAATCCGCCGGATCGTGGCCCGAAGGCACCTCCTGGCGCTTCAGCAGCGTTCGCGCCCGGCTCGCCATGTCGTAGGACCACACCTCGGACGGCGTGGTCATGGAGGCGTAGGTGAAGCGCACCTGCGTGGTATCGAAGGGGAAGCCGGGGGACAGGCCGAGGGCATAGGCCTCCTCCGCGAAGGCGACCGCGTGCTCGTCTCCGGTCACAAGGTCACGCACCACGATGCGCGGCAGCCCGCCCTCCCGCTCCAGCCGCGCCATGTGGCCGGAGAAGGCGGTGTGGCTCAGGATCATGCGGCCGGGGGCATGGGGCACGAGATCGCGCCAGTTGGCGCGCGCCGGGGCCGCCACCGGGGCGGTGACGATCTTGAAATCCTCCGCCCCGTCCGCGTTCGTGAGCATCACGAGCACGTTCTCGCCGCGCAGGGCGGGGTGGTGCTCCACCTCGTAGCGCACGCCGGTGGCACGGGCGGCCACCAGCCGCGGCGTGGCGGCGGGGTCGGCAAGGTCCAGCAGGTGAGCCTCGGAGGTCTGGTGGTCACCGCAGGAGATGAGGCCGAAGGCGCGCGACTGGGTTTCTCCCAGGGAGACGAAGAAGCCCTTGTCCGGCTCCTCGTAGACCAGCACGTCCGCCTCCGGGGCGGTGCCGAGGACGTGGCGGTAGACCTTGGAGGGCCGGTGCTCGGCGTCACGGCGGATGTAATAGAGCGTGCCGCCGTCGGCGCCCCACAGCAGGTCGCCGGTGGTCTCGGCGATCACGTCCGGCAGGTCGGAGCCGGTTCCGAGGTCGCGGAACCGGATGCCGTAAAGCTCAGAGCCCTGCTCGTCGGCGGCGAAGGCGAGCCGGCGGTGGTCGGCGCTGTGGCGCCAGTGGCCGAGATGGAAATAGGCCTTGCCTTCGGCCTCCCGGTCGCCGTCGAGGATGATCTCCTCGGCGCCATCGGGCAGGGCTTTGCGGCAGGCGAGGGGCTGCTGGCCCCCCTCACGGTGGCGGCTGTAGTAGGCGAAGGCGCCGTCCGGGCTTGGAACGGTGGAATCATCTTCCTTGATGCGCCCGCGCATCTCTGCGACCAGCGTGCGGCGCAGCTCGGCCAGCGGCTCGAAATAGGCGTCCGCATAAGCGTTCTCGGCTTCGAGATAGGCGCGGATGTCGGCATCGAGCACGCTCGGGTCGCGCATCACCTCGCGCCAGTTCTCCGCCCGGAGCCAGGCATAGTCGTCGGCGAAGGTGACGCCGTGGACGGTGCGGGAGGAGGGGCAGCGCGCGGGGCGCGGGGGCTCAAACGCCGCCATGAAGCTGCCCTTCCGCGCCATTCTCGTCCTGCTCCAGCGCAAGCGCGGTGCCGTTCATGCAGAAGCGCAGGCCCGTGGGCGCCGGCCCATCGGGAAACACATGGCCGAGATGGCTGTCGCAGCGCGCGCAGCGCACCTCGATGCGGCGCATGCCGTGGGAGGTATCTTCATGCGTCACCACAGCATCAGGGGATACCGGGGAGAAGAAACTGGGCCAGCCGGTGCCGGAATCATACTTGGCCTCGGAGCGGAACAGCGGCGCGCCGCAGGCCACGCAGCTGTAGAGACCGGCGCGCTTCTCGTCCCAGTAAGGCCCGGTGAAGGCGCGCTCGGTGCCGTGCTCGCGCGCGACGCGAAACTGCTCCGGCGTGAGGCAGGAGCGCCATTCCGTCTCGCTCTTGACGACTTTCGCCGGCGCGTCCCCACCGGAGGCGTCGGGCGCGGGAACCTGGTCGGAAAGGGTGTTGGGCATGGGAACCCCGCTATATCTGCCACAGAGGTAGGCATCGCCCGCCCCGCTGACAAGGCATGTGCGGTCCGCATGTGGGTGGCGCTGGCAAGGAGCGGCCGGCGGCGAAGTCAAACCTGAAAGCAAGTCGAGAGCGGAAGTACATGGCGCTCCCGGAGTTTCTACTTGCATTTGCGTGCGTGCCAACTTAATACCATGAACAATGCTGCAAGCATCGAATCGGTGCGGCGTGCGCCTTCAGGCGCGGCGGAGCCGGCCGCCGCAGGCATTCGCCCTGCGATGCTCAGCTTGGAATGCGGTTTCCGTCGCAGACAAGAAGAAAGTCCCATGACCGAAGAAATGGATGAAAACTCCTTCGTCGCCCTCGCGGCAGACATCGTCTCGGCTTATGTGAGCAACAACTCGGTCGCGGCAACGGAACTGCCGATGCTCATCAACGAGGTTCACGCCGCGCTGCAGCGCATTGCCAAGGGCGAGAGCGAGCCGGTGGCCGAGCAGCTCAAGCCGGCGGTTCCGGTGAAGAAGTCGGTGGCGCCCGATTACATCGTGTGCCTCGAGGACGGAAAGAAGTTCAAATCGCTGAAGCGGCACCTGCGCACGCAGTACAACATGACGCCCGAGGAATATCGCGAGAAGTGGGGCCTGCCTGCCGACTATCCGATGGTGGCACCCAGCTACGCTGCCGCCCGCTCGGAGCTCGCCAAGCAGATGGGCCTCGGCCAGCAGCGCCGCGGGCGCTGAGGCAAGCTTCGCGGGCGGGGGATGCGTGGCGTGCAGCGGCTTCGAGACCGTGACGCCATGCGGATTATTTCACACGAGCCGGGCGCCGCTTCACATGCGGCACCCTCCGCTCCTGCCGGCTGATCCACTCTTGCCTTCTGAAACGCAGTGTGGGAGGGGGCGTGGCATCGCGATCACGCTCCCCGCTCTCGTGCTTGGTTCCGTCCGTTCCGTCCTGTGGCATGAACGGACGGTTTCGATTTACCGCAGCCACAGCCCCAGCAAAGCGAGCGCGATCACCCACAAAGCGGCATTGCCCCAGAAGGCCCTGCGAGCCTCGGCGCGGCCGATGCCCTCCAGCGAGGCGGGCGAGAGGTGGATGCCATCCCGCGTCGCCTCGTCGAGCTGCTCCACCACCCGCGCGGTGCGGGTGAGCAGCGCCGGCACCGTAGCCGCGAAATGCCCGACCTCGCCGAGGCTCATGCCCGCCCGCTCGATCTGGCCCGCCGGGCCGAGATTGCGGGCGATCCACTCCTCCACCACCGGCGCCGCGGTGCTCCACATGTCGAGCTGCGGGTCGAGGGAGCGGGCGACCCCTTCCACCACCACCATGGTCTTCTGCAGCAGCAGCAGCTCCGGCCGCGTCTGCATGTCGAACAGGGCGGTCACCTCCAGCAGCAGGGCGAGAAGGCGCGCCATGGAGATCTGGTCGGCGCGGCGGGAGTGGATGGGCTCGCCGATGGCGCGGATGGCGAGGGCGAAGTCGTCAACCGAATGATGGAAGGGCACGTAGCCGGCTTCGAAGTGCACTTCCGCCGTGCGGCGCCAGTTGCGGGTGATGAAGCCGTAGAGGATCTCGGCCAGGAACCGCCGTTCCTTCAGGCCCAGGCGGCCCATGATGCCGCAATCCACCACCACGAGGCGGCCCTGCGCGTCCACGAACAGGTTGCCGGGGTGCATGTCGGCGTGGAAGAAGCCGTCGCGCATGGCCTGCCGCAGGAAGGACTGCATGACGATGCGGGCGATCTCCTTGAGATCGTGCCCGGCGGCGACCAGCGCTTCCTTGTCCGAGAGCTTGATGCCGTCGATCCACTCGGTGGTCAGCACCTCGCGGCCGGAACGGTTCCAGTCCACCTGGGGCACGTGCAGGTCGTGATCCTCGCGGGTATTCTCCGCGAGCTCCGCATAGGCGGCGGCCTCCAGGCGCAGGTCCATCTCCATCGATACGGAGCGGGCCATGGTGTCCACCACCGAGGTCAGCCGGAGGCGCCGGGCTTCGGAAAAGGTGTTCTCGGCGAATTCCGCGAGCCGGCGGAAGCTTGCCATGTCGGAAGAGAAGCGCCGGCTCACGCCCGGCCGCAGCACCTTCACCGCCACGTCGCGGCGGATGCCGTCGGGGTCCACCGCCTCGGCCTTGTGCACCTCGGCGATGGAGGCGGCGGCCACCGGCGGGCCGAACACCGCGAACACCTCGTGCACCGGCCGCTCGAAGGCGTCGGCCACGATCTCCTCCGCCACCTTCTGGCCGAAGGCGGGCATGCGGTCCTGCAGCACCTCCAGGTCGCGGGCGACGGTGGGGCCCACCACGTCCGGACGGGTGGCGAGGAACTGGCCGAGCTTCACATAGGAGGGGCCGAGCCGCGACAGCGCCGCGGAAAAGCGCGCGGATCGGCTGCCGGCATCGCGCCGTGCGATGAGCCGCGCCACCCGCAGCGCCGGCCGCGCGAGCGGGGGCGCCGCCGCCGGCGACACCAGGGAAAGCACGCCCTCGCGCGCGAGCACGTAGCCGGCACGCGCGAGGCGCGCCGCATCGGCGAGAAGGAAGATCACGTCGGGGCCCTTTCGGCGGCGGCCATCAGATGCGGAAACCCCAGTGCAGCGCCACCACGCCGCCGGTCATGCGCATGAAGTCCACGCGCTTGAAGCCGGCGTCGCGCATCATCTGCGCAAACGCCTCGGCATGGGGAAAGCGGCGGATGGATTCAACGAGATACTGGTAAGGCTCGGCGTCGCCCGCCACGCGCTTGCCGATCTCGGGGATGAGCTTGAAGGAATAGGTCTCGTAGATCTTGTCGAGCCCCGGCACGTCCACCTTGGAGAATTCGAGCACGAAGGCGCGGCCGCCGGGCTTCAGCACGCGCCGCATCTCCTTCAGCGCCATGGGGATGCGCGGCACGTTGCGGATGCCGAAGGCGATGGTGACGGCATCGAAGGAGCGGTCGGCGAAGGGCAGCTCCTCCGCATTGGCTTCCTGGAAGTCCACGCGGTCGGTGAGGCCGCGCTTCTGCGCGCGCTCGCGGCCCACGGCCAGCATGTCGGTGTTGATGTCGGCGACCGTCACGCGCGTGCCCCGGCCGCCGGCCTCGGCCACGCGGAAGGCCACGTCGCCAGTGCCGCCGGCGAGGTCGAGCAGGTGGAACGGGCGCTCGCCCGGCGGCGGGCGCAGCTTGGAGACCAGCGCGTCCTTCCACACCCGGTGCATGCCGGCGGACATCAGGTCGTTCATGATGTCGTAGCGCCGCGCCACCTTGTGGAACACGTCGTCCACCAGGGCCTGCTTCTCGGTGAGGGGCACGGTGCGGTAGCCGAAATGGGTGTCCGCGCCGCCGGCGGAAGCGTTGGGCGACGGGTTCGGCTGGAAGATGGGGTCCGTCATGACGGGTCGACACCACGCGCGCTGTTCGAGATGGTGCGGGACCTTAACGGATGACGGGGCGCGATGCCATGCGGCGGCGGAAAGGGCCGGTGCGCCCGAACGTCTCTTGCGGAAAAATGCGCCCCGCGCCTCAGGGCTGGCGGCGATTTCTCGCTCCCGCCATGGCCGGCGCGCCTTTGCGGCGCGCCGTCGCCAGGATGCCGCGAGGGGGAATCAGCGGGCCGAGCGGTCCGGCTTGCCGAGGCCGGAGACGTCGAACTCCAGGCCCTCGCGGCTGTAGCGGGGCTCCGCCTTCTTGGCCGAAAGGGCATTGTGGAACGTGAGGCCCGCGATCTTCAGCCCGCGTCGCTCCTTGCGTGCCGCGATCTCCTTCTGCATGGGGAAGACAGGAACGTTGATCGTGATCGTCATAGCCGCTCTCCAATTGTATTCGTCAGTACAAAACGGTTGAAAGTGCCACGTACGTTTACATTTCCGTAACATTTCCATGCCGCGAGGGCGTGCTTCTCTGGCACGCGCTTATAACGCCGTTCGAACGGGGCGTTTATTTGACCTTCATGGGGATGAAGCGGGGCGTAATCGAGGACGCGTGAGCGGCGCCTGCGAGCGTGGTTAACGCTTCCTAAACAGCGGCGGTGCGCTGGAGCCGCCACTGGGCCAGCATGGCGCGCAGGGATGCCGGCTTCAAAGGCTTGTTTAATATGACCATTTCGGCCGCGCACGCGGCTTCGCGCACGGCCTGACTGCGGTCGGCGGTAATCAGTGCTGCCGGCAGCTTCCCCAATTTCCACCGCAGGGCCATCACCGCGTCGATGCCGAGCCCGCCGTCCAGGTGATAGTCGACAAGGGCGATGTCGGGCGCGGTCCCGGCCTCGTGCACCGCCTCCATGGCGGCGCTGGCGTCGGTCGCGGTGATGACGGTGCAGCCCCAACCGGTGAGCAGCAGCCGCATGCCCTCGATGATGGCGGGCTCGTTGTCGATGACGAGGATGGTGAGCCCGTCCAGGGGGGCGCCCGGCCGCGCGGGGCGGGGCGTCGCCTGCGTGCTCTCGGGAATGGGCACCGCCACCGGCAGTTCGAGGCTGAACACCGAGCCCCGTTCCGGCTGCGAGCGCAGCATGATGGGATGGTCGAGCACGCGCGCGATGCGCTCGACGATGGAAAGCCCGAGCCCCAGGCCGCGCGCCACTCGTGCCCCCTGGTCCAGGCGCTGGAATTCCTGGAACACCGCCTTCTGCTGCGCGGAGGGAATGCCGATGCCGGTGTCCCACACCTCTACCCGCACGCGCCCGCCATGGCGCCGGCACCCCACCAGCACACGGCCCCTCGGCGTGTACTTGATGGCGTTGGAGATGAGGTTCTGCAGCAGGCGCCGCAGCAGGCGCCGGTCCGAGCGAACGGTGAGCGAGCTCGGCACCACCTTGAGGTCCAGGGCCTTTTCCTGCGCCAGCGGCGCGAACTCGATCTCGAGCTGGCGCAGCACCTCGCCGATGCGCAGCGGGTGGGGCTCCGGCTTCAGGGCCCCGCTGTCGAGGCGCGACATGTCGAGCAGGGCGCCGAGGATTTCCTCCACCGCCTCCAGCGAGGCATCCACATTGCCGGCGAGGCGCTGTTCCTCCGGCCCCCGCGCGCGCTCCACCAGGCTGGTGACGTAGAGCCGCGCGGCATTGAGCGGCTGGAGGATGTCGTGGCTGGCGGCGGCGAGGAAGCGGGTCTTGGAGATGTTGGCCTCCTCCGCCTCGGCCTTGGCCTTCTCCAGGGCGCTGTTGAGGCACACCAGCTCCTCGGTGCGCTCGCGCACGCGGCGCTCCAGGCTTTCGTTGGCGCGCTCCAGGGCCTGGGCCGCCTCCACCGAGGCGGTGATGTCGGTGAAGGTGACGGCGATGCCGCCGTCGGGCATGGAATCGGAGCGGGTCTCGATGGCCTGTCCATTCTGGTCGAGCCGCTCGGAGAAGCCGGGGGCGGGGCGGGCGTAGCGCTCCACCCGCCCGGCGAGGCTCTCGGGCCGGCCCGGCGGGCGCGGGGCGCTGGCGAGAATGTCGTGCAGCGGTGCGCCCACGGTGTAGCAGTCGGCCGGCAGCTCCAGCATCTCTCCGAAGCTGCGGTTCCAGCACACGAGCTTCAGCTCGCGGTCGAACACCGCGATGCCCTGGTGCACGTGGTCGATGGCGCTCTGCAGCAGCTCGCGATTGTACTGGATGGCGGCGGAGGCGTCGTCGAGCAGCTTCAGGGCCGCCTTGGCGGAGGCGGTGCGCTTGCGCAGCAGCAGGGAGAGCACCATGCGCGAGGAGGCCGCGCCCACCGCCGCCGCCAGAAGGTGCTCGGCGTGCCGCACGGTGGAGGCGTCCGCCTCGCGGTGGGGGTCGAGATCGACGCCGTTGAGGCGGGCGTAGGCGGCGAAGGCGGAGCGGGTCCGCTCGCGGCCGAGATAGCGCTCCACGGTGGCGATCACCTCGCCCACCGTCACCGCCGAGCGCCAGCGCAGGAAGGCCGGCCGGTGCGGGGGATGGTCCGGGCTGCGGGCCACGAACAGCTCCGCCTGCACCTCCTCGATCTGGCTCGGGCGGGTGAGGAAGGAGACGATGACCAGCACCAGCGTGTTGATGGCGAGGCTCCAGGCCACGCCGTGCGCCAGCGGCCCGGCGGTGAGGCCGAGCAGGGCGGTGGGCTTCAGCAGGCCGATGCCGAAGGGCCCGTGGTCGAGTACGCTCTGGGCGACGAGGCCGGCTTCCACGAGACTCGGCAGCATCAGGGTGTAGGCCCAGATGAGGGTGCCGGTGAGGATGCCGGCGATGGCGCCCTTGGTGGTGGCACGCCGCCAGGTGAGGCCGGCGGCGAAGGCCGGGCCCACCTGCGCCACCGCCGCGAACGAGAGCAGGCCGATCTGCGCCAGCTGCACCTCGCCGATGATGCGGTAATAAAGATAAGCGAGCAGCAGGATGAGGAAGATGGCCACCCGCCGCACCAGCAGCAGCGCGCCGGCCATGTCGTTGGGTTCGCTGGCGCGGCGCGTGGCGGTGCGGTTGGGCGCGCTTTCCGCCTCCCTGGCGCGGCGGCGCAGCAGCAGCGGCATCACGAGGTCGTTGGAGATCATGATGGCGAGGGCCACGCTTTCCACGATCACCATGGCGGTGGCCGCCGAGAGGCCGCCCACGAAGGCGAGCAAAGCGAGCCCGTCCGCCCCCGCCGCCAGCGGCACGGCGAGCACGTACATGTCGCTGTCCACCACCTCTCGGGGGAACAGCGTCATGCCCGCCAGCGCCAGCGGCACCACGAACAGGTTGATGAGCACGAGGTAGAGCGGGAACAGCCAGCGCGCGCGGCGGATCTCCTCCTCACCCTTGTTCTCGACCACGGCCACGTGGAACTGGCGCGGCAGCAGCATGAAGGCGCCGCCGGAGAGGATGGTCATGGTGATCCAGTTCTCCAGCGAGAAGCCGCGCGTGAAGGGCGCGGCCACCCCCGCCTCATGCGCTGCCCGCCACAGGTGCGCGGGGCCGGAGAAGATGAAGAAGGTGACGAGGATGCCCACCGCCAGGAACGCCGCGAGCTTGACGATGCTCTCGGTGGCGATGGCGAGCATCAGCCCGTCCTGGTGCTCGGTGGCGTCGGTATGGCGGGTGCCGAACAGCACCGCGAAGGCGGCCATGGCGCAGGCGACGAACAGCGCGAGGTCGCCGGCCAGCGTGCCCTGCGCCGCCTGCCCGGCGAAATAGCCGAGCACCGCCAGCAGCGAGGCCGAGACCGCCTTCAATTGCAGGGAGATGTAGGGGATGGAGCCGGCCAGCGCCACCAGCGCCACCAGCGCCGCGATGCCTTGGCTCTTGCCGTAGCGGGCGGCGATGAAGTCGGCGATGGAGGTGATGTTGTTGGCCTTGGCGAGGCGCACCACGCGCAGGAAGGCGGGCGCCGCCACCGTCATCAGGATGATGGGGCCGAGATAAATGGTGAGGAAGTCGAATCCTTGCGTGGTGGCGAGCCCCACCGAGCCGAAGAAGGTCCAGGAGGTGCAGTAGACCGCGAGGGAGAGCGAATAGATGAGCGGTCGCGGCGCGCGGCGCCGTGCGATCGGGCGCAGCCGGTCGCCGAAGCTCGCCACGGCGAACAGCAGGCCGATGTACGCCAGCGCGGCGAAGATGACGACCGAAGCCTGAAGCATGTCCCCCGTCCGGCGGCGGGGCTGTTGAGCATCCCGGCGCCCGTTCTTGTCTTTGCGGCAAGCTCACCACCGGGGGCGTGGCTTGTCCAGTCGGGAGAAATCCGGGTGGCGCTCAGGCGAGAGCGTCGATCTCGGTGTCGGTGAGGGCGCCGGGCACGATGGTGATGGGCACCGGGAAGTGGCCCGAATGGAAGCCCACCAGCGCGCTCACCAGCGGGCCGGGGCCTTCCTTGCCCACCCCCGCCGCCAGCACCAGGATGGCGATGTCCTCGTCTTCCGCGATGATGGCCATCACGGCATCGGCCTTCGAGCCCTCGCGGATCACGGCTTCCGCCTCCACGCCGGCCACCTGCCGGGCGCGGGCAGTGAACTTCTGCAGGCGGGCGCTCATGTCGTCGGTCGCCTCGGCGCGCATGAGGTCGGCGATGCCCAGCCACTGCTGGTTCACGCCTTCGAGCTCCATCACGCCGAGCAGCAGCAGGGCGCCGCCGGTGCCCGCGGCGCGGCGGCTCGCGTAATAGACGGCGCGGTCGCACTCGGGGGTGTCGTCCACTACCACCAGGAACTTGCGGCGATGGCCCGGCTCCCGGCTGCGGCGGGGAGAGGCCGAGGCGTGGGCGCCGCCCGCCCGCGAAGCGGCCGTCCGGGAATCGGTGGGGGTCGGGTTCGTCATGACAGCCTCGGCCGCCCCGCACGGGGACGATTCGAAGGGAGTTTCCATGGTGCCACGCCGCGGCCAGCGCCGGTGAAAAAATGTGGCGCGCGCCGGCGCGCGGCTTCGCCGGTGCCGCATTCAACGGCGCGGCGAATTGCTCTACAGACGAAAAGCTGGCGGAGGCCCGGCCACGCGCCGCGCCGGCCCCGCCCTCAAGGAGAGAGCCCCGTGACCGTGAGCGCCGAAGACATTTCCCTCGAAGCCGCCCAGGCCATGCTGGCCGCGGCCCTCGCCCATGCGCAGGCGCGTGGGCTGAACCCCCTCGCGGTGTGCGTGATCGACGCGCGCGGTGCGCTCAAGGCGTTCGCGGCGCAGGACGGCACCAGCCTGAAGCGCGGCGAGATCGCGCGCGGCAAGGCCGATGGCGCCCTCGCCCTCGGCATGGGCTCGCGCGCCCTGTTCCGGCGGGCGCAGGACCAGCCCTTCTTCATCAGCGCAGCCAGCGCCGCCATCGGCGGCTCGCTGGTGCCGGTGCCGGGCGGGGTGCTCGTGCGCAATTCCGCCGGCCGCGTTGTGGGCGCGGTCGGTGTCTCCGGCGACACCTCGGACAATGACGAGGGTGCCGCCATGGCCGGCATCGCGGCGGCCGGCTTCACGGCGGACCCGGGCGAGGACTGACCCCGCCCGCGCCGCCGCGGGACGCCGCCGGAAGGTTCAGAGGATCTGGGCGGCGTCCTCGAACGCCATGCGCGGCAGGCGGCCGAACAGCTTGGCGTGGTCGCCGTGCCCCAGGGCCGCGATGAAGTTGGTCTTCACCGTGCCTTCGGGGAAGAATTCCGCATCCACCTTGGCGGCGTCGAAGCCCGACATGGGGCCGACATCCAGGCCCAGCGCCCGCGCGGCGATGATGAGGTAGGCGCCCTGCAGCGCGGAGTTGCGGAAGGCGTGGGGCTCCACCATCGCCGGGGTGTTCACGAACATATCGCGCACGCCGGGATTGTGGGGGAACAGCTCCGGAATCCGGTCGAAGAACTTCAGGTCGTAGCCGATCAGCGCGATGACGGGAGCGGCGAGCGCCTTGTGGTTGCCGGGGGAGAGGGCGGGCTTCAGCCGCTCCTTGGCTTCCGGGGAGCGCAGGAACACGAACCGCGCCGGCTGGGTGTTGAGCGAGGTGGGGCCGAACTTCACGATGTCGTAGAGCGCGCGCAGCTCCGCGTCCGTCACCGGCTGGTCGGTCCAGCCATTGTGGGAGCGGGCGCCGAGGAACAATTGGTCGAGGACGGCGGGGTCGATCTTCTGGGTCATGAGGGGCTCCGAGGCACAAGGCCTGGGGAAGGTTGCAGGGTGGGGCAGAACAGGGCAGGCACCGGCGATCTAGGAAGCCGGCGACGCGGGAACAACGGTTCCCTTTGCAATATCGCATTGCGCTTGTGCAAACGGATCAGCGCCGCTGATGCCGGCGTCACCTGAATTGATGGGCGGGCGCGCCCCGCCCGCTCTATGGTCCGCCGCGCCGCATCCACCTTTTTCGAGATGAGTCGCATGTCCTTGTCCTGCGCCACCCCCGCCGCCGCGGACCCCTTCCTCGACCGCGTGCGCGGCCACATCCGCGCCCTGCCCGAGAGCGGCATCGTCGAGGTGATGAACTACGGCCGCGCGCGCCCCGGCATGATCCCCCTGTGGGCGGGGGAGGGCGACGTGCCGACCCCGGCCTTCATCTGCGAGGCGGCGGCGGCGGCGCTCCACGCCGGTGAGACCTTCTACACCTGGCAGCGCGGCTTGCCGGAGCTGCGCGCCGCCATCGCCCGCTACATGACGCGCACCTATGGCGTGCCCGAGGACCCGGAGCGCTATTTCGTCACCGGCTCGGGCATGCAGGCCATCCTGGTGGCCTTTTCCATGGCCCTCGGCGCCGGGGACGAGATTCTCCTGCCCTCGCCCATCTGGCCCAATGCCGCCGCCGGGGCGCAGAAGCTCGGGGCAGTGCCGGTGCATGTGCCGCTGGCCTACGGCCCGGAGGGCTTCTCCCTCGACATGGCGCGGCTGGAGGCGGCGGTGACGGCACGCACCCGCGCCATCTTCCTCAACACGCCGGCCAACCCCTCCGGCTTCGTCGCCACCCGCGCGGAGCTGGAGGCGGTGCTGGATCTCGCCCGCCGCCACGGGCTTTGGATCATCGCCGACGAGATCTATGGCCGCTTCTATTATGGCGAGGGCGGCCGGGCGCCGTCCTTCCATGATGTCATGGCGCCCGACGACCTTATCCTGTTCGTGCAGACCTTCTCCAAGAACTGGGCCATGACCGGCTGGCGCATCGGCTGGATCGAGGCGGACCCGCGCCTCGGCCAGGTGGTGGAGAATCTCATCCAGTATTCCACCTCCGGCGTCGCCGCCTTCATGCAGCGCGGCGCCGTGGCGGCGCTGGAGCTGGGCGAGCCCTTCGTCGCCGAGCAGATCGCCCGCGCCCGCCAGGGGCGCGACATCGTCGCCGATGCACTGCTCGCCACCGGCAGGGTGGACCTGGTGAAGCCGCAGGGCGCCTTCTACCTGTTCTTCGGCATCGAGGGGCAGAGCGACGTGCGGCGGCTGGGCCTCACCCTGGTGGACGAGGCCAATGTGGGCATCGCGCCGGGAACCGCGTTCGGCCCCGGCGGCGAGGGCTTCATGCGCCTGTGCTTCGCCCGCAGCGGGGCCCAGCTCGAGGAGGCGGCGCGCCGCCTCGCCGGGTGGATCGAGGCGGGCGCCGGCGGGCGCGGCCAAGCATGAGTGGCCTCTCCCCGGCAGCCTTGCGGACGGCGGGCGCGGCGGTGCTCACCCTCGGCGCCGGCGCCCTCGGCGGGCTTGCCTTCTCCACCCTGGGCCTGCCGGCGGCCTGGATCTCCGGCGCTTTGGTCTTCACCATCGCGCTCGCCGTGGCGGGCGTGCCGGTGGTGGTGCCGGAATGGGCGCGCTTCCTCGCCTACACCGTGCTCGGCTGCTCCATGGGCACGGTGCTGACGCCGGAGATGCTGGCCCGCGCCGGCTCCTGGCCGGTGAGCATGGCGTGCCTCGGCGCCAGCGTGCTGGGCACCATGGCTGGCGGCGCCTTCTTTCTCACGCGGGTGGGCGGCTGGTCGTTGGAAACGGCCTTCTACGCCTCCGCTCCCGGCGCCTTCTCCACCGTGCTCGCCATGGCCGAGGAGACGCGGGCGGACCTGAGGCAGGTGGCCTTCGCCCAGACCCTGCGGCTGTTCCTGCTGGTGGCCGCGCTGCCCAACGTGCTGGGTGCCACTGGCCTCGCCGGCGGCGGGTTGGCGCCCCCGCTCCACGTCTCGGCACCGCTGGAAGTGGCGGGGCTGCTCGTGTTCTGCGCGCTGGCGGGGCTTGCGGCCGCGGCGCTGCGGGTGCCGGGCGGGCTCATCCTCGGCGCACTCGCGGGCAGCGCGGGGCTGCACCTGTCCGGCTGGTCGGATGCGCTGGTGCCGCCGGCGCTGCTGCTGCCGGCCTTCGTGGTGCTGGGCGCAGGGGTCGGCGCGCGCTTCCTCGGCACCAGCCTTTCGGCCATCCGCTCCTATTTCTGGGTCTCGCTCGGGGCGTTCCTGGTGGCGCTCGCGGTGGCGACGGTGTTCGCCGTGCTGGCGGCTGCGCTCACGGGGGACGACCTGGGCAAATTGCTCACCGCCTTCTCGCCCGGCGCGCTGGAGGCGATGACGGCACTGGGCTTCGCCATGGGCTATGACCCCGCCTTCATGAGCGCGCACCATCTGTTCCGCTTCGCGGGCCTCTCGGTGGCGCTGCCGGTGGCCGCGCACCTGCTGTTCCGCATCGAGGAAGCCGGGAAGGACGATCAGGCGCCGTAGCGGTGCAGGTTCGCTCCGTTGTGGCGCAGCCAGCCCTCGGCCTCGCGGCGGGCAGGGAACAGGCGCTCCACCACCTGCCAGAAGCGCGGCCCATGGTTCAGCTCCAGGCGGTGGGCCACCTCGTGGGCGGCGAGATAGTCGAGCACCGGGGGCGGCGCCATGATGAGCCGCCAGGAGAAGGAGAGGTCGCCCTTCGCCGAGCAGGAGCCCCAGCGGCTGGAGGTGTCGCGCAGGGTGATGCGGCCCACCTCCACCCCCGCCGCCCCCGCATGGCGGCGCACCGCGGCGGTGATGTCGCTCCGCGCCTCGCGCTTCAGGTGGTCGGTGATCCGGCGCGCGACGTGCGGCGCCTCTCCCGCCACGCAGAGCGCGGGGCCGCCGAGCGGATCGGTGCCCACCCACACGGTGCCGCGCGCATCAGGCAGGTGGATGATGCGGTGCGGCTCCCCGCGCACCGGCACCAGCGCGCCGGGCTCGAAGCCCACCACGTCCGGCAGGCGGCCGAGGCGGATGCGGATCCATTCGCGGTGGCGGCGTACGAAGTCCCCGGCAGCGGAAAGCGAGACATGGGGCGGGGCGGTGACGGTCACGTCACGGGTTGCTGCGCGCACGCGCAGGGTGAGGCGGCGCGCCTGCGGGTGCCTGCGGACGGCGACGCACAGCACCTCGCCGTCGAGCTCCAGCTCGACGGCTTCGCAGCGCTTGGGCGGCGCCTTCAGGTCCGGACGACGAAACAGCGGCATGAGGGCACCATGAACGAGGAGCCTGATGACGAATGATTGTCATCATCTCCAGAATTGGCGCCCCCGACCAGGGCTAAGGTGCAGCATTCCGTGGATAAAGTGAAGTGACCTTCGCCGAGAGCGCGAACACATCCGGTTCTTCCGCGTCGTCCACAGGCTGTGCTGCACCTGCGAACGGTGTATCGCGCTCTCCATTTGCGGCTGCTCCGCGCGGATATTCCTGGTTCAGGATGAAATCGGCGATGCGCGGGGCAATCTCGGAGCGGAAACGCGAGCCGTTGAACACGCCGTAATGGCCGACCCCCGGCTGCTCCCAGTGGACGCGCTTGTCCTCGGGGATGCGCGGGCACAGCTTGTGCGCGGCCTTGGTCTGGCCGATGCCGGAGATGTCGTCCTTCTCGCCTTCCACGGTCATCAGTGCCACGCGGTGGATGGCGTCGGGCTTCACCACCTCGTTGTGGTGGAGGATCTCGCCGCGGGGCAGGGCGTGGGTGACGAAGACGTTCTCGACCGTCTCGAGATAGAATTCAGCGGTCAGATCCATCACCGCGAGGTATTCGTCGTAGAAGTCGCGGTGCTTTTCGGCCGAATCGCCGTCGCCCTTCACCAGGTGCGTGAACAGGTCCCAGTGGGCCTGGAGGTGGCGGTCGAGATTCATGCTCATGAAGCCGTTGAGCTGCAGGAAGCCGGGATAGACCTCCCGCATGGCGCCCGCATGGGGCCACGGCACGGCGGTGATGACGTTGCGGCGGAACCACTCCACGCCGCGGTCCTTGGCGAGGGCGTTCACCGCGGTGGGCGCCTCGCGCGTGTCGATGGGGCCGCCCATCAGGACCATGGACTTGGGCACGTAGGGGTCGTCCTGCGCCTCCATGCGGGCCACGGCCATCATCACCGGCACGGCGGGCTGGCACACCGCCATCACATGGCAGTCGCCGCCCAGGCGGTGGAAGATGGAGATGAGGTAGTCCACGTATTCGGACAGGCCGAACCGGCCTTCGGCGAGGGACACGAGCTTGGCGTCCACCCAGTCGGTCACATAGACGTCGTGGGAGGGCAGCATGGCCTCCACCGTGCCGCGCAGCAGCGTGGCGTAGTGGCCGGAGACGGGCGCCACCACCAGCAGCTTCGGCTGTCGCCGGGCCGGGGGATGCTCGAAAGCCCGCTCGAAATGCAGCAGGTTGCAGAAGGGGCGATGCCAGATGGTGTTGACGTGCACCGGCACGCGCTGGCCGTCCGCCACGGTCTCGGTGATGCCCCAGCCGGGCTTGCCGTAGCGCCGGGTGGTGCGCTCGAACAGCTCGCAGGCCGCGGCCATGGACTTGCCGAGGGTGGTGTGGGACACCGGATTGATGGGATTCTTCAGAAACAGGCGGCTGGCGTCGGCCACGGCGCGGGACGGGTTGAGGGCAGCGTGCCCCATCTCGTAGAGCCAGTAGAGCGGCGTCGAAAAGCCCATGTCCCCGCCGAACTCGCCTTGAGCCGGGCGGCGGGCCGAACCTGCGAAATCCCCGATCGCCATGTTGCCGATCGCCATGTGCGTTCCTCGCTTATTTTGCGGCATCGCTTTATTTTGCGTTTCCCGCTTTATTCTAGAATCCGAGGGTGTGCCCTCTTCCCGATGTGGTCAATGCCGACAAAAGATAAAGTCGGACCTCGTAACGAAGTATGGCCAAGATGTCACATTGTCGCGCATTGCGACACAAGTAGTGCCCCCGGAACCTTGCTCGGACCTGACGATCCATGATTCCCGCCTTCGCTCCACCGCTGCACGGGCGCTCCTTCGGGCTCCGGCTGGATACGCTCATCCGCCTGCGCTGGCTGGCGGTGGCCGGCCAGATCGCCGCCCTGGTGGTGGTCCACGTGCTGCTCGGCTTCCCGCTGCCGCTCGCCTCCTGCTTCGCCGTGGTGGCGCTTTCGGCGGCCGTGAACGTGGTGCTGCGTATCAAGTATCCGGTGGCGCGGCGGCTGAGCGACGCGGCGGCGGGGCCGCTGCTGGCCTACGACCTGCTGCAGCTCACGGCGCTGCTCTATCTCACCGGCGGGCTCAAGAACCCGTTCGTGCTGCTCTATCTCGCACCGGTGATGATCTCCGCCACCGCGCTCGCCTGGAGCACGACGGTGCTGCTGGGCATCCTGGCGGCGGCGTGCGCGGGGGCGGTGGGGCTGTGGGCCCGGCCCCTGCCCTGGGCGGGGGAGGCGCTGCCGGTGCTGCCCGACCTCTACCTCGCCGGCATCTGGGTGTCGCTGACGGTGGCGCTCGGCTTCATCGGCCTTCATGCGTGGCGGGTGGCGGAGGAAGCGCGCGAGCTCGCCGACGCCCTGGCCGCCACCGAGCTGGTGCTGGCGCGCGAGCAGCACCTTTCCGCCATCGACGGCCTCGCCGCGGCGGCGGCGCACGAGCTGGGCACGCCGCTTTCCACCATCGCGCTGGTGGTGAAGGAGATGCAGCGCGCCATGCCGCCGGGCGCGCCCTATGCCGAGGACGTGGCCCTGCTGCGCGACCAGGTGGCGCGCTGCCGCGACATCCTGCAGACCCTCACCTCGCTGCGCTCCGGCGACGCGCCGTTTGACCGCATGCCGGTGCGGGTGCTGCTGGAGGAGGTGGCCGAGCCGCACCGCAATTTCGGCATCGCCATCGTCATCAACGCGCCGGGGCGGCCGGCCGACCCCGTCATCGACCGCAACCCCGGCCTGCTCTACGGCCTCGGCAACCTGGTGGAGAACGCGGTGGACTTCGCCCGCTCGCGGGTGGACATCGCCGCCGAATGGACCGCGACCAGCCTTGTCATGGTGGTGGAGGACGATGGGCCGGGCTTCTCGCCGGAGGTCAGCGCCCGCATCGGCCAGCCCTATGTGACCTCCCGCGCCCGCGACCGGCAGGAGGAGCGCCAGGAGGCGGACGAGGAAAGCGGGCTCGGCCTCGGCTTCTTCATCGCCAAGACGCTCCTGGAACGTACCGGCGCCACCCTCACCTTCGAGAATCGCCCCCCGCCGGCCACCGGTGCCTCGATACGGATCACTTGGCCCCGGCGCGCGTTGGCCGTAGAAATGGAAGAAGCAGCGACAAAGAGACGCGGAACGGACTATTCTGCCTCCGAAGGCGCGTAAAAGCGGACGCGGAAATGCCCCCGTTCCACCACGCCATGGTTTTGATGTGACGGCGCAGGCCCCGGCGCCCCGGATGTCGAGGACACATAACGATGAATGAAACGACGCCGCTCGAAGTGGGAGAAGACCGCACGGTCCTGATCGTCGATGACGATCGCTCCTTCCTGCAGCGCCTTGCGCGAGCCATGGAGGCGCGCGGCTTCCAGGTCGCGACCGCCGAGACCGTGGCCGACGGCCTCACCCGCGTGGAAGAGGCGGCGCCCGCCTTCGCCGTGGTGGACATGCGGCTCGGCGACGGCAGCGGCCTCGACGTGATCTCCGCCCTGAAGAAGCATCGCCCCGGCGCCCGCGCCATCGTTCTCACCGGCTACGGCAACATCGCCACCGCCGTGACCGCGGTGAAGCTCGGCGCGGTGGATTATCTCGCCAAGCCCGCTGACGCCGACGACGTGGTGGCCGCGCTCATCGCCTCCGGCGACCACAAGCCCCATCCGCCCGAGAACCCCATGTCGGCCGACCGGGTACGGTGGGAGCACATCCAGCGCGTCTACGAATTGTGCGGGCGCAACGTGTCCGAGACCGCACGCCGGCTCTCCATGCATCGGCGCACGCTCCAGCGCATCCTGGCGAAGCGCGCGCCGCGCTGAGCGGGCGCGGTTCAGAGGTCGAGGCGCAGGAGGTCGGGGTCGTAGAGGGCCGCGAGGCGGTTGGCGGCGGTGCGGGCGAGGCGCAGGGTCAGCGCCTTGCGCGTCGCCGCCGGCAGCGCATGGCGCGGCGCGTCCCGCAGCATTTCCGCTCCGAAGGCATCGGCCACCAGCAGCCCGGTCTCCTCGGGCAGGATGTCCAGGGGGAAATCGAGCGGCACCGCGAACAGCAGCCGGTCGCAGAAGGCGCGGTATTCCGGCCATTTGCCGTCGGTGCGGAAATCCTGCACCGAGGACTTGATCTCGATGATGGCGATCTCGCCCCGGCCGTCGAGGGCGAGGATGTCCGCCCGCCGGCCGGAGGCGAGGGAAAATTCGGTGATGCCCACGATGCCGCGGGCGGCGAGGTGGCGCAGCACGCCGCGCTGCACGGCCCGCGCCGTGGGCGACTGCCGTCCGTCCTCCTTCGGCGGCGGCGCCGGCTCCATCAGGTCTGCGCCCCCTCGGACAGCCGCTCGCGCGTGAGGCGCTCGTCTTCCTTCGGCAGGCGCGCGGCATAGTCGCGCGAGATGGCGGCGTTGAGCTCGCCCCCGAACACGAAGATGGAGGCGGTGAGGTACAGGAACACGAGTGCGATCATCACCGAGGCGAGGCCGGCATAGGTGGTGACGTAATTGGCCGGGAACTCGGCGAGGTACATGCCGAAGGCGGATGCCGCCACCAGCCACAGCACCAGCGTCACCAGGATTCCCGGCGCCACCTCCGCGAGGCTGCGCCGCCCCGCAGGTAGCCACAGGTGCGCCACCACCAGCGCCACCACCAGGATGATGGAGGTGGCGGCGAATCGCGCCAGCGTCACGATGTGGGAGAACGGCTTCAGCGCCGGCAATTGCGCCACCGCCGTCTGCCACAGCAGCGGCCCGAGCACCACCAGGAACGAGAGCGCGAGGATGGCGAAGGCCGCGAGCAGCACGTAGCCGATGGATTCGAGCCGCAGCCAGTACCAGGCGCGCTCCTCCTTCACCCCGTAGGCGCGGTTGAGGCCGATGCGCAGGCTCTCGATACCGTTGGAGGAGAAGTAGATGGCCAGCACCACGCCATAGGTGAGCACGTCGGTGCGCACCTGGTTCACCACGTTGTAGATCTCGCGCGAGATGGGATCGGCCACCTGCTTGGGCCAGCTTTCGAGGAGCAGGGGAATGGTCTCGGCCGCCAGCGGGCGCAGGTCGAGGAAGCCGGCGAGGGCGGTGACGAAGATGAGGAACGGGAACAGCGACATCAGCGCCGAGAGCGCGATGTGGCTGGAGATGGCCCAGCCGTCGTCGGTGCTGAAGGTCCATATCGAGTCGAGCACGATACGGATGATGCGTCGCAGCATGGGACCCCCCGTTGACGCGCGAGAAATCGGGCTTTCTCTGGCAAATGGCAAGGCATGAGCGCCCGCGGCGGCGAAAGGCGCCGCGCGAGCCCTTGAGTTCGGGCGCGGATTCGCCGATCAGCGTGGGCCATGGGCCGCGCCGCGGCCCGCCTGCTCCGGCGCCGCGCGGCGGCGCCCCAGCCCTCCGCGGAGTGCCCGACGCCATGTCCCTGATCGAGCGCCTCGGCGAGGTCTTCGCCCCCAGCCACTACAAGCTTGGCCTGAAGGCGGCCGTGGCGGCGCTCATTTCCTATGGCCTTGCCTACTGGCTCAAGCTGCCGAACGGCTACTGGGCGGTGCTTACCGCCATCCTGGTGGTGCAGTCCACCATCGGGGCGAGCCTTTCGGTGGCGGTGGACCGCACGCTCGGCACGGTGGTGGGCGGCGTGGCCGGAGTGGCCGCGGCCATGCTGGCGGGCCCCTCCACCATGCTCACCTTCGTGGCGCTGGGCGGCGCGGTGATCGTCACCAGCACGCTCGCGGCGAAGCACTCCAGCTTCAAGCTCGCGCCGGTCACGGCGGTGATCGTGCTGCTGTCGGACCCGAGCCATGTCGATCCCTGGATATCGGGCCTGCACCGGGTGCTGGAGATCGGTATCGGCGGCGTGGTGGGGGTGCTGTGCGCGCTGCTGGTGCTGCCGGCGCGGGCGGTGTTCTTCCTCTTTCCCCATTGCGCCACGGCGGTGCGGCGGTGCGCTGCATTGCTGGCGCTGGGCCGTGACGGGCTGCTGGGCCGGGGCCTCGACGCCGCCCGCATGGACGACCTCAACGCCAGCGCCCGCAAGGCCCTGCGTGCCGCCGACGCGCGCATCGCCGAGGCCCGGGCCGAGCGGGCGCTGTCCGGCCATCGCGATCCGACGGAGGTGGTGCGGGCCTGCCGCCGTCTGTGGCACTCCGTCATCATCCTGCTGCGCGGCACGGATACCGCGTTGGCCGAGCGGCTCGTGAAGCTGCTGGGGCCGGGGCTCGACGCCGCGGTCGCCGCCCTCTGCGCCTACATGGAAGCGGCGGCGCGCCACCTCGACGGCGAGGCCGGCGTGGACCTTTCCACTCCTGCCGAGGTGGCCCGCGGGGCGGTGGTGGCGCTCGACGGCGAGGTGGAGCGGCTCAACGCCGCCGGCACCTTCGACGATGCCACGGGCGCGGACCTGCGGGCCGTGTTTGCCGCCATTTCGGCCTGCGGTCACATGATGGAGAACCTCGACGAGCTGGTGGGCCGGCTCGGCGAGATGGACGGCACCGCCGACTAACGGCGCCGCCCCCCCGGCGCGGCGCCCGCCGCCGCACAAGTCTGTCGTTGCTTTGGAAGCGTTCCCGAGCAAGATACGTTTTCGCGATGCACAATAGGGAGATCATCGTCCATGTCCGCCAGCGCCGCCCTCCGTCCGGTCGATCCGAGCCCCATCGACGCGGTTGCCCTCGGCCGCGCCGCGACGGCGAGCCTCGAGAAGCTCCTGGCGGAGGCGACCTCCGCCGTGCGGGCGCAGGTCACCGACGGGCCGAAGATCTCCTCCACTCTGCTGGAGAAGGAGCAGCGGGCCACCCACGGCCTCGCCTGGCTCGCCACCTATGTGTTCTCGGTGCGCGAGCTGGTGCACTATGCCGACCGCCTCTCCGAGATGGGCAAGTTCGGCGAGACCGAGCAGCTCATCGTGCGCATCGGCCTCGGCGAGTATGTCGCGCAGATCCTCGGCGGCATTCCCATGAGCCAGGGCGAGATCGTGCGGCTCACCGATCTCCACCTGCCGGCGGAGACGGTGCTGAAGCTCGCCGCCGAGCCCGCTATCGCGGAGCTGGCCGCCAAGGGCAACACCGCCGCCACCCGCGCGGCCCTCGCCGACATCATCCGCACGGCGCACCCCACCGGCACCATCGGCGAGGCGGGCCTTGACGAGACGCTGGAGGCCATGCGCACGGAGATGCACCGCTTCGTGGAGGCGGAGGTCGCCCCCAACGCCCACGAATGGCACCTCAAGAATACCTACATACCGCTGGAGATCATCGCCCAGCTCTCGGAGATGGGCGTGTTCGGCCTCACCATTCCCGAAGAGTTCGGCGGCCTCGGCCTGCCCAAGGAGGCCATGTGCGTGGTCACCGAGGAGCTCTCGCGCGGCTACATCGGCGTCGGCTCCCTGGGCACCCGCTCGGAGATCGCGGCGGAGCTGATCCTGGCCGGGGGCACCGAGGCGCAGAAGGGCCACTACCTGCCCAAGATCGCCTCCGGCGAGATCCTGCCGACCGCGGTGTTCACCGAGCCCAACACCGGCTCCGACCTCGCCTCCCTGCGCACCCGGGCGGTGCGCGAGGGCGACGTCTACAAGGTCAGCGGCAACAAGACCTGGATCACCCACCCGGTCCGCGCCGACGTGATGACCCTGCTGGTGCGCACCAACCCCGCTGAGCCCGGCTACAAGGGCCTCTCGATCCTGCTCGCTGAGAAGCCCCGCGGCACCGATGAGAACCCCTTCCCGGCCGAGGGCATGACCGGCGGCGAGATCGAGGTGCTCGGCTATCGCGGCATGAAGGAATACGAGATCGGCTTCGACGGCTTCACCGTGCCGGTGGCCAATCTGCTCGGCGGCGAGGAGGGCCAGGGCTTCAAGCAGCTCATGACCACCTTCGAGAGCGCCCGCATCCAGACCGCCGCCCGCGCCGTGGGCGTGGCCCAGGCGGCCATGGAGGTAGGCCTGAAATACGCCGAGGAGCGCATCCAGTTCGGCAAGCCGCTGTTCGCCTTCCCCCGCGTCGCCGACAAGGTGGTGATGATGGCGGTGGAGACCATGATCGCCCGCCAGATCACCTATTTCGCCGCCCGCGCCAAGGACGAGGGGCGCCGCACCGACCTGGAGGCCGGCATGGCCAAGCTGCTGGGCGCCCGTGTCGCCTGGGCGGCGGCGGACAATGCCCTGCAGATCCATGGCGGCAACGGCTTCGCGCTGGAATATCCGGTGTCGCGCATCCTGTGCGACGCGCGCATCCTCAACATCTTCGAGGGCGCGGCCGAGATCCAGGCCCAGGTGATCGCCCGCCGCCTGCTCGACGGCGGCAACTGAGAGGCCGGGGCGGATGGCTGCCCGCCTTTGAAGCAGAAGGCGCGGCGGCTCAGTCCGCCGCGCCTTCCCCCTCTTCTCCCGGCACATATTCGAGGATGTCCCCCGGCTGGCAGCCGAGAGCCTCGCAGATGCGCGCGAGCGTGTCGAAGCGCACGCCGCGCACCTTGCCGGATTTCAGCAGCGAAACGTTCTGCTCGGTGATGCCGATCCGCTCGGCGAGTTCGCGCGAGCGCATCTTCCGCCGGGCGAGCATCACGTCGAGATTGACCACGATGGGCATGAGGCTCCCCGCCCTTCCTGTCCGGCTCAGATGAAGCCTTCATTCTCCCGTGCGATACGGGCCGCCTCGCGCATCACCGCGCCGACGCCGATCACCAGCAGGCCCACCAGCACCGATATCACGTCATGGCTCGACAGGCTGAGCGCGATGATGCGCTTGCCGGCGGGATTGCCGTAGGTCAGCGTCAGGCCCAGCAGGGTGGACACCAGCGGGTTGATCAGGGCCTGAAGCGCCACCGCCGCGCCGAACCGCTCCAGCCGCCAGGCGAGGGTCTCAGATACCGTCTGGCCCTGCCCGAAGTCGCGGAAGATCAGGCGTACCTGGTTGAGACCGTAGGCGAGAATGGCGAGCGGCACCGCCGAGATCAGGCAGCCCAGCGTCCGGCTCAGGCCGGTCAGCGCCATCGGATAGCCGGAGATGCCTACGCGCGGCGCCACGGCGGCCTCGATCCAGGCCGGGTTGAGCCAGATGCCGAGGCTGCCGATGACCAGAACCACGAGAATGACGAGAGTGACGGTGGAAAGCAGTCGCCCGCGGCGCCGAAGACGGGCGAGGCGGGGATCCGGAACGCTGCGCGACATGATGTAGCCTTTCCTTGACGCATTCATAAATTATCGTAAAACAATAAATTATCAACCGATAATGAGATGCCTCATGAGATTGCTCCCTGGTTTGTCCGCGGCCCTCGGCTTCCTCTTTCTCGGTGCGGGCTGTTCCCACGTGCCGCTCACCAGCCTGCCCAGGCTCGCAAGCCTCGATCCCGTGACCTTCGACCTGTCCGCCCTCCGGGCGGCGGTGCGTGCGCCCGATGCGCTGCGCCCGGTGCCCGGCGGCGCGACCGTGACCATGTCGTATTGGCTTGCCGGGGACGAGGCGCAGAAGGTGACCGTCGCGGCGGCGCTCGATGAGGATGACGACGGCTCGGTGCGTGCCGCCCTGAAGGCCGACGAGAAGCCGGGCTTTCGCATCACCGTGTTCCGGCTCTCCGAGGATGGCCGCCGCCGGCTCGAGGCTGCGCGGGAAGAGGTGCTGGCGCTCAAGGCGCGCATGGCGACGAAGGGGAGCCGCGTCCGGGGCTCGCTCGCGGTGGGGGTGAAAGGCTGTGCCGCCGGTGCGCTGCCCGCCGGGCCGATCCCGCTCAGCACCTATCTGCGGACCGAGCCGACGGGCGCCTTCATTCCGCTCACGGTTGATCTCGACCTCAAGGCGCTCGCCGCCGAGGCGGGGGCCGATGCGGCCCCGATTGAGCCCTGCGCCGGGTGAGCTGTCAGGTCGCCGCGGCTGCGGCCGGGGGCGGAAGGTCCAGATGCAGCGCCTGGTGCCCGGTCATCGTCAGGAACGCCTTGAGCGCGTCGGGCGTGAGAATGCTGGTGCGGGTATTGGTGAGCGGATGGCAGCCGATGGCGTCCGCGCGCAGCAATGCCGCATCGATGGCGAAGGTGACGCGGTGGCCGGTGTCGTTGGCGAGGGCCAGCAGTGTCACCGATCCCGGCAGCACGCCCAGAATCTCGTAGAGCGCCTCGGCCGAGGCGAAGGAGAGCGTGCCGCGCGCACCCACGGGCGCGCACAGGGCCTTGAGGTCCACCTTCGCGTCCTCGGACAGGGTGACGAGGAAGTAGTTCTTCTTCGCGTCGCGCAGGAAGAGGTTCTTGGTCTGCGCGCCGGGAATGGCGCCGCGCAGGGCCTTCGATTCCGCCACCGTGTGCAGTGGCGGATGGTGGAAGGTTTCCGCTGCGATGCCGTTTGCGGCCAGGAACGCGAGCAGGGTGTCGGGGGTCAGCGGGGGCATGGCGGCCGTAGAGCGAAGGGGAACCAGCTTCCCCCTGCATAACGGCCGCCGTGCGTTTCGAAAAGGCGCGGTGCGGGCTGCGCCGCCTTCAGGCTCAGTGCAGCTTGGCGAGGCAGGCGCCGGCGGCCTCGGCGGCCTCGCGGGCGGAGCCCATGGGCACGGCGCCGGCGCTCACCAGCTGCTTGGTGACGGAGGTCACGAGGCCGCGCAGGTCGGAGGTGGGGGCGGTGGCGGCCTGGACCACGGTGGCGGCGTAGATGGCCTGGCCGTTGGCATCGAGGGCGACGGCGCAATTGTCGGCGGCGGTCTGGTCGGCGAGCGCGGGCAGGCTCATGGCGCCGAGGGCGGCGCAGGCGAGAAGCAGCTTCTTCATGACGGAAGTCTCCGGACGATGTGTCGAAAGGGCGGCGCCTCCGCGAAGCCGGTGCGGCGCCGAATGCGGCGAATCAGAAGGGCTGTGCGGTTGTCAGCGCACGCCGATGCGGTTCACGGGGCCGCCGGCGTTGACGGGGGCGGCACCCGGTCCTGGGGCGACGCCGACACCCGGCGCGCCCACGCCCGCGCCGGGCCGGGCACCGGTACCGGGCGCCCCGGCACCGGGCAAGCAACCGGCGGGATATCCGGGACGCGTGCAGTGCACCGCTGCGGGCGCCGCAGGCCGTGCGACGCAGCCCTTGGGAACGCCCGCGCTCTTGCAATAGACCACGGCGGCGGCCGGAGTGACGTATGCGGCGCCCGCCAGGGCGGCGGTCAGGGCGAGAAGGGCAAAGCGGGGCATGGCTGACCTCGGGTAGGGTGGTGCCGCCTGCTGGGCTAGGCGGGGGGGCTCGCGCGTTCAATGGCGAAACTTGACCTCTTTCCACCGCCGGTACCTCCCGTATCGCGGCAAAAGCCGCTAGGTTCCCGCATGGCGAGGCGGCGGGGGTCCGCTTCTTCGGGGGCGATCGTGAGTGGGGCGTACGATACGGGCGGCGGGGGACGCGCGGCACCCGCATGGCTTGCCGAATCGGTGAGCGACGCGACGCGCGCGCACATCAAGGCGCATCCGGCCTTCACGCAGGCCATGGCGCAGAGCGCCACCGCGCTGGTGAGTCTCTACAGCGGCAACCGCCTGCTCAACCGCGTGCTGAATGACCGGGGGCGGCTGCTGTTCGGCTTCTTCTCGCTCTATCTCCATGCCCTGCCCGAGCGGGAGGGCGGCGGCCTCACCGTGAGCCGGATGGCGGCGCTGGCCGCGGAAACGGGGGTGTGTAGCCGCGGCCGGGCCAAGGCGATGCTGGCGCTGCTGCGCTGGGGCGGCTACCTCGCGCCAGCGGCGGCCGAGGGCGACCGGCGCGCCAAGCCGCTGGAGCCGACCGCGCGCATGGTGGCCCTGCAACTGGAGCGCTGGCAGCTGCAATACGGGGCCATCGCCGTGCTCGACCCGCGGATGGCGGAACTTGCCGCCCTGCTGTCCGACCGGGCGGTGTTCGATGTGGTCATCATTGCCCTGGGCGATGCCTTTCGTTCCGGCTACCGGGTGCTGGACCACGCGCCCCTCATCGCCGACATCGCCGACCGCGACAGCGGACTGATGGTGCTGCTGGCGTTGCTGGTGGCCGGGTGGGAGGGGACTGAGCCCCCCTCCATCGCCGAGCTGGCGCGGCGGTTCCACGTCTCGCGCGCCCATGTGCTGCAGCTGATGAAGGACGCGCAGGCGCTCGATCTGGTGGCGCGGGATGGCGGGGCCGGTGCGGGGCGCCTCACGCCGCGTGGGGAGGAGGCGCTGGCCGATTTCTTCGCCACCGCCTTCAGCGTGCTGCGCGGCTCCGCCCGTGCCGTGCTGGAGCAGGCGGCCCCGGAGCGCTGAGGCGCCTCTTTTCCCGCCGGCGAATTTCCGAAACACTGAGGTGGGCTTTCTCGCGATTTCGGGGGCCGCGGCCGCCGACCGCGTCTCGAAACCGCTTCAGCGCGATGCCCGGGCCGCCGCCCTGCCACGAGGCGCGGCGCGTCCGGGTCGCAGACGGGGCGTGGAGAGATGAACACGATGATGCCGGTGAACGGGGCGGGCGAGATCGCGGACGGCCCCGAGACGCCCGACGATGCGCCGCTGAAGGCGGACATCCGCCTGCTGGGGCGGCTTCTGGGCGACACGGTGCGGGCCCAGGAGGGCGAGGAGGTGTTCGACCTGGTGGAGCGCATCCGCCAGACCTCCATCCGCTTTCACCGCGACGGCGAGGATGAAGCCCGCCAGGAGCTGGAGGCGCTGCTGCCCAGCCTCTCCCCGGAGCGGGCGGTGGAGATCATCCGCGCCTTCTCCTATTTCTCCCACCTCGCCAACCTTGCGGAAGACGAGCACCACCTGCGGCGCGCGCGCGCGGCGGCCATCGCCGGCGCGCCTCCGGCGCCGGGAAGCCTCGCTCGCAGCTTCGCTCTGGCGCTGGAGGCTGGGCTTGAGCCGGCGGTGCTGGCGCGCTTCTTCGCCGGCGCCGGCATCAGCCCCGTGCTCACCGCCCATCCCACCGAGGTGCGGCGCAAGAGCACCCTGAACCGCGAGATGGAGATCGCCGACCTGCTCGACCGGGGCGAGCGCATCGCCTTGACCCCGCAGGAGCGCGACGAGAGCGAGGAGGCCCTGCGCCGCGCCGTGCTCACCCTGTGGCAGACCGCGCTGCTGCGGCGCATCAAGCTCACCGTCATCGACGAGGTGAACAACGGCCTCTCCTATTACGACTACACCTTCCTGGACCAGCTCCCGCGCCTGCACTGCGCGGTGGAGGACGCGCTCGCCGCCGCATCGGGGGAGGAGGAGGCGCCCGGCCTGCCGCCGTTCCTGCGCATGGGGAGCTGGATCGGCGGCGACCGCGACGGCAATCCCTTCGTCACCGCCGAGGTGCTGCGGGAGACGGTGCGGCTCCATCGCGAGCGCATCCTGGCTTATTACGTCACAGAGCTTCGGGCGCTGGGCACGGAGCTGTCTCTTTCGGGCCGGCAGGTGAAGGTCTCGCCGGAACTGGCGGCCCTCGCCGTCCGCGCGGCCGATCCGGTGCCGGGCCACCAGGGCGAGCCCTACCGGCTGGTGGTGTCCCACATGCTGGCACGGCTGGAGGCGACCCGCCGCCACCTCGCCGGCGTCGCGCCGCAGGGCGAGCCCTATGTTGACGCGGCAGCGCTCACGGCCGACCTCGACATCGTCCACCGCTCCCTGTGCGCCCACGGCTCGCGCATCCTGGCGCGGGGCCGGCTGCGGCGCCTGCGGCAGGCGGTAGAGGGCTTCGGCTTCCACCTCGCCTGCCTGGACCTCAGGCAGAATTCCGATGTGCACGCGCGCACGGTGGCCGAGCTGTTCGAGAAGGTGGCCCCCGGCACCGGCTATGCGGCGCTCGACGAGGAGGCGCGGGTGGCGCTGCTGGCGCGGGAGCTTTCCACCGCGCGGCTCCTGTCCTCTCCCTTCGTGGCCTATTCGCAGGAGACGCAATCCGAGCTCGCCATCTTCCGGGCGGCGGCGGCGGCGCACCGGGCGCTGGGGCCGCGCGCCATTCCCCACTGCATCATTTCCAAGGCGGAGAGCGTCTCCGATCTCCTGGAAGTGGCGCTGCTGCTGAAGGAGGTGGGGCTGGTCACAGCCGAGGGGACGAGCGCACTCGACATCGTGCCCCTGTTCGAGACCATCGACGACCTGAAGGCCTGCGCCGGCGTGATGGACCGGGCCCTCGCGCTCCCCGCCTATGCGCGGCTGGTGGCAAGCCGGGGCGGCGAGCAGGAGGTGATGCTCGGCTATTCGGACAGCAACAAGGACGGCGGCTTCGTCACCTCCGGCTGGGAGCTGTACAAGGCGGAGATCGGGCTCGTCGGCGTGTTCCGGGCCCGTGGCGTGCGGCTGCGGCTGTTCCACGGGCGCGGCGGCTCGGTGGGGCGCGGCGGCGGGCCGAGCTACGACGCCATCCTCGCCCAGCCGGGCGGGGCGGTGGACGGACGCATTCGCATCACCGAGCAGGGCGAGATCATCTCCTCCAAATATTCCCACCCGGAGGTGGGCCGGCGCAACCTGGAGATCCTGGTGGCGGCGACCCTGGAGGCCTCCCTGCTCCAGCCTCAGGAGAGCGCGCCGCGGGCGGAGTTCCTGGATGCCATGGCCGAGATCTCGGATGCCGCGTTCCGCGCCTATCGCGGCCTCGTCTACGAGACCGAGGGGTTCGAGGATTATTTCTGGTCGTCCACCGTCATTTCCGAGATCGCCACCCTGAACATCGGCTCGCGCCCGGCCTCGCGGGCGGGAACGCGGGCCATCACCGCGCTTCGGGCCATTCCCTGGGTGTTCTCGTGGGCGCAATGCCGGCTGATGCTGCCGGGCTGGTATGGCTTCGGCACGGCGGTGGAAGCCTTCCTCGCCCGCCGCGGCGATGCGGGGTTCCCGCTTCTTGAGGCCATGTACAAGGAGTGGCCGTTCTTCCGCACCCAGCTCTCCAACATGGACATGGTGCTCTCCAAGAGCTCCCTGGCGGTGGCCTCGCGCTATGCGGAGCTGGTGGCGGACGCGCGCCTCAGGGCGGAGATCTTCGGCCGCATCGGCGCCGAGCACGCACGCACGGTGGGGCATCTCAACGCCATCATGGGCCAGGGCCGGCTGCTGGAGGGCAACCCCGCCCTCGACCGCTCCATCCGCGCCCGTTTTCCCTATCTCGATCCGCTCAACCATTTGCAGATCGAGTTCCTGAAGCTCCACCGGCGGCAGGCGACGGTGGGGGACGAGGCCGCGCGCGAGGAAGTGCTGCACGGCATCCAGCTCTCCATCAACGGCATCTCCGCCGGCCTGCGTAATTCCGGCTGAGGGCGGGCGACCACGCATCCGGGACATGACTTCAGAGCAAACTATCGCTTCTCACGTAGCGATAGATGAGATCTTTCAGAATATGATTCTGAATCCGGTCCATCTTATTGCACGGGAAGGGGATCATATGCTTTGCATGCACGATCGATCTGCCGGAAAAAACGCCTCTCCGACTTCCATTTCAAGTGAGGTGCTAGCATTCGTCGCAGTCTGGAATTGATATAAGTCAACCGAGTTGCGAACGCTTCTCTCTAGCCTCCGCGGTATCATCATGCGGGGAGGTGACGATGAGACGAATGCTCCTGGCCGGCCTGGCGGCGGGCCTCATGGCAGGTGCGCCGGCGATGCCGGCCGCTGCGGCCGACAACCTGCGCACCCAGGCGCTCGAGGTGTTCAAGCCCTTGCCCTCCACCGTTCCGGCGGTGAAGGGCAACAAGATCACGCCCCAGAAGATCGAGCTGGGCAAGGAGCTGTTCTTCGATCCGCGGCTGTCGGCTTCGGGCGTGTTCAGCTGCAATTCGTGCCACAACCTCGCCACCGGCGGCGACGACAACCTGGAAACCTCCATCGGCCACGGCTGGCAGCGCGGCCCGCGCAACTCGCCCACCGTGTTCAACTCTGTGCTGAACGAGGCCCAGTTCTGGGACGGCCGCGCGGAAGACCTGAAGGCCCAGGCCAAAGGCCCCATCCAGGCCAGCGTCGAGATGGCCAACACGCCCGACAACGTGGTGAAGACGCTGAAGAGCATGCCGCCCTACGTGGAGGCCTTCAAGACCGCCTTCCCCGGTGAGCAGGACCCGGTGACCTTCGACAACATGGCCAAGGCCATCGAGGCCTACGAGGCCACCCTCATCACCCCCGCGCCCTTCGACGCCTGGCTGAACGGCGACGACGACGCGCTGACCGCCGACCAGAAGAAGGGCCTCGCCCTGTTCATGGACAAGGGTTGCTCGGCCTGCCACTCGGGCGTCAACGTGGGCGGCCACGGCTACTACCCGTTCGGCGTGGTGGAGAAGCCCGGTGCCGACATCCTGCCGCCCAACGACAAGGGCCGCTTCGCCGTGACCAAGACGGCGGACGATGAATATGTCTACCGCGCCGCCCCGCTGCGCAACGTGGCGGTCACCCGGCCCTATTTCCACTCCGGCAAGGTGTGGGACCTCGGCCAGGCGGTGGCCATCATGGGCAGCTCGCAGCTCGGCGAGGAACTGAACGACGGCGACGTGAAGCTGATCGTGTCCTTCCTCGGCTCTCTCACCGGCAAGGTGCCGCAGGTGGTGCTGCCGGTGCTCCCGCCCGAGACCGACGCCACGCCGCACCCCACCGCCGAGGTGGTGAAGCCCTGAGGCCACGGGGGCCCGTGAGACAGGCTCACGGGCCTTCGGCGAAGCCCGCGCGGCCCTTGAGCAAAGCCCATTCGGTGCCGCTCAAGGGGCCGGGCCGGTGACATGGGCCGATGCGGCAGGGATCGTCGGCCGGCGTGGAGCGGAGGGCTCGCGCCGGCCATGACGAGGGGACGTCCGCGAGGCAGTCGCGGGCGTCCCTGGCGTTTCGGGGGGCGCTCAGGCGAGGCCGACGATGTGGCCGATGAAGGGCAGTTGGCGGAAGGCGTGCGCCACGTCCATGCCGTAGCCCACCACGAACAGGTCCGGGCAGGTGAAGCCCACGAAATCGGGGTGCACCTGCACCGCCCGCTTGCCGGGCTTCTCCAGCAGCACGCACACCAGCACCCGCCGGGCACCGCGCGCCATCAGCAGGTCCTTCGCGAAGGCCAGCGTGCGGCCGGATTCCAGGATGTCGTCGATCAGCAGCACGTCGCGGCCGCGCACGTCGGAGCGCACGTCGGAGAGGATGTCTACCTGCCCGCAGGAGACCGTGGCCTCGCGGTAGGAGGAGAGCTGCATGAATTCCACCTCCGGTGTGATCCCCGAGGCGTGCAGCGCCCGCAGCAGGTCGGCGGAGAACATGAAGGCGCCGTTCATCACCACTACGGCGAGCAGGTTGTTCGGCTCCTCCCCCGCGATCTCGCCCGCCAGGGCGCTCACGCGGGCCAGGATGCGGCTTTCATCGAACAGCACGGAGATATTCGGCAGGGGCATGGGTCCTCGCTCAACTCGCCGGAGCATGGACCGGATGCCCGCGCCCGTCCAGAGCTGGGCCGGCGCGAGGTGGGCGGGGCGGCCCGCATCGTTTATGGTTACGGATCAACGCAAGCGGACGATTCGGAGGAAGGGTGGAACATCTGGTCCGATTCGAGAATGTCGGTCTGCGATACGGGATGGGGGCGGAAGTGCTGAAGGATGTCTCCTTCGGCATCGCGCCCAGTTCATTCCAGTTCCTCACCGGCCCCTCGGGCGCGGGCAAGACCACCCTGATGCGCCTGCTGTTCCTCTCGCTGAAGCCGACGCGCGGGCTCATCACCCTGTTCGGCCGCGACGTCTCCTCCCTCGATCCGGACGAGGTGGCGGTGCTGCGCCGGCGCATCGGCATCGTGTTCCAGGATTTCCGCCTGCTCGACCACCTCACCACCTACGAGAACGTGGCGCTGCCGCTGCGCGTGCTGGGGCGGGAGGAGGCGAGCTACCGTGCGGAGGTCACCGAGCTGCTCGGCTGGGTGGGCCTCGGCGACCGCATGGACGTGCTGCCGCCGGTGCTTTCGGGCGGCGAGAAGCAGCGGGCCGCCATTGCCCGTGCCCTCATCGGCCGGCCCGAGTTCCTGCTTGCCGACGAGCCCACCGGCAATGTGGACCCCACCCTGGCGCGCCGCCTGCTGCGCCTCTTCATCGAGCTCAACCGCACCGGAACGTCTGTGCTGCTGGCCACCCATGACATCGCGCTCATGGACCAGTACGACGCCCGGCGCCTCGTGATCGCGGACGGTCGCCTCTATGTCTACGACTGAAGCCGCCCCTGTCGCGCCCAACGGCTCCAAGGGCTCCGGCGCCGCGCCCGAGGAGGCGGCCCGGCCCGCGCGGCCCCGGTCGCAGTCCTCCATCGTGCCGGGCGCCACCATCGCCGGCCACACCCTGGTGGCGGTGGTGGCCATCATGACGTTCCTCGCCTCGCTCACCATCGGCGCGGTGCTTGCCGTGCGCACCACCGCCGGTCAGTGGCGCGCCGACGTGACCCGCGAGGTGACCATCCAGATCCGCGCCGGCGAGCCCAAGGCCACCGACGCCCAGGTGCAGCTCGCGGCCGAGATCGCCCGCGCCACCCCCGGCATCGCCGAGACCCACATTCTTTCCGCCGAGGAGACGGGCCGGCTGCTGGAGCCCTGGCTCGGCTCCGGGCTCGACCTCGGCGACCTGCCGGTGCCGCGCGTGGTGGTGTTGAAGCTCGACGGCGCGACGCCCGTGGATTTCGCCAAGCTCCGCCGCACCTTGAGCGACCGCATCCCCACCGCCACGCTCGACGACCACCGCCTGTGGTCGCGCCGCCTCGGCGCCATGGCCGAGGGGGTGATGCTCACCGGCCTCGTGCTGCTGGCGCTGGTGGGGCTCGCCACCGTGCTCTCGGTGGTGTTCGCCACGCGCGCGGCGGTGGCCACCAACCGCGCGGTGGTGGAGGTGCTGCATTTCGTGGGCGCGCGCGACGGCTTCATCGCCGCCCAGTTCCAGCGCCACTTCCTGAAGATCGGGGCGCAGGGCGGGCTGCTCGGCGGCGGGGCGGCGGCGGCCGTGTTCGGCGCCATCGTGGCGGCGCCGCGCTTTTCCCTGGCGGGTGATCCGGAGGACCCGAGCTTCCTTGCCTGGCTCGACCCCGGCTTGTGGGGCTTCGCGGGCATCGGCTGCGCGGTGGCGGTGGTGGCATTCGCCACCGCTTTCACCTCGCGCGTCACCGTTTACCGAACCTTGAGGACGATCCAGTGAAATTCACGGCCTTTCCGGGTCGTGATGGAGCCTCCTCGGGGCCGCCGCATTCGGCCCGCATGGTTTGACGATGAGCACGACGAGCGAATTCACGCTGCCGGCCGGTCCCCCCGCCCGCGCGCTGCGCCGGGAGCGGGGGGAAACCGCCGCGGGCCAGCCGGAGGAGCGGCGGCCGGATGCGGCGCCGGCCACCCGTCCGCCGGTTCGCGGCCGGCGCGCCCTGTGGCGCAGGCTCGCCAAGGGCGTGCTGCTGCTGGCGGGGCTGTGCGTGCTGGCAGTGCTTTCGGGCTTCCTCGCCTTCCTCACCCAGATCGCCGCGCGCGAGCCGGTGCAGGTGCGCCCGGCCGATGCCATCGTGGTGCTCACCGGCGGCGCCTCCCGCATCGCCGACGCGGTGAACCTGCTGGCGGAAGGGCGGGGCCGGCGGCTGCTCATCACCGGCGTCAATCCCATCACCTCGCCCGGCGAACTCAGCCGCACCCTGCCGGACGGCGAGGCTCTCATTTCCTGCTGCATCGACCTCGGCCACCGGGCGCTGAACACCCGCGGCAATGCCATCGAGGCGGCCGAATGGGCGCGCAGCCAGCACTTCCGTTCGCTGGTGGTGGTCACCTCGGCATGGCACATGCCGCGCGCCCTGGTGGAGCTGAACCATTCCCTGCCCGATGTGGACCTCGTGGCCTATCCGGTGGTGACCTCCCGCATGGAGACCGAGCGCTGGTGGCGCGATCCCGCCACCTTGAAGCTGCTCTTCAAGGAATATCTGAAGTACATGATGGCGCGGGCGCAGATCCGCCCGGTGCAGCCGGTGGCCGAGACGATCGGCCCTGACGCGCCGCGCCCGCGTGTCTCCGCCGAGGCGCGCGTCGCGCATTGAACCGATCGGCGGGGAGGGAGCTTCCGAGGTGGTGACGGCGCTGCGTTCGCTCGTGTTCCAGGTCGCGTTCTATGCGGTGACGGCGGTCTATTCGCTCGCCTTCCTGCCGCTGCTTCTGCTGCCGCGCCGCACCCACTGGAAATGGGCCGTGCTCGGCTGGGCCAGGACCATCATCTTCCTGCTGCGCGTCATCTGCGGCACGCGGATGGAGGTCTCGGGCCGTGAGAACATCCCCGAGGGGCCGCTCCTGATCGCCTCCAAGCACCAGTCGGCCTGGGAGACGCTGGCATTGCTGCCGCAGTTCTCAGATGCCGCCTTCGTGCTGAAGAAGGAGCTCATGCGCATTCCGGTCCTGGGCTGGCACCTTTCCAAGGCGCGGATGATCCCGGTGGATCGCAGCGGCGGCATGGGTGCGCTGAAGGCCATGACCCGCTTCGCCCGCGGCGAGGTGGAGGCCGGCCGGCAGATCCTCATTTTTCCCGAAGGCACCCGCCGCCCGCCCGGCGCGCCGCCGGACTACAAGTTCGGCGTGGCGCACCTTTACGGGGCGCTGGGGGTGCCGTGCCTGCCGGTGGCGCTCAATTCGGGCCTCTACTGGCCGCGCCGCGCCCTCACCAAGCGGGCCGGCACCATCCGCGTGGACATCCTGGCGGCGATCCCGCCGGGCCTGGGGCGCGCGGCATTCATGAGCCGGCTGGAAGCGGATATCGAGGGCGCCAGCAACCTCCTGCTTGCACAGGGCCTGGAGGAGCTGGGCGCGCGGGCGCCCAAGGGAGTGCTTCCCCCGTCCGCGCCGTCCCCGTTGTCCACCTCTGTGGAAAACTCTTGATCGCGATTCTGGGCTGTTCTAGTTTCGTTCCCATGAACGCGACTGATTCGCTCCTCATTCCCTTGACCGACGCCGGTTGCCTCACCGGTCTGAAGCACGGCGTGCTCGGTGCGCGCTACCGCTTCTGGCGCGATGGAGACGGCGTGCGGCACGTGTTTTCGGTGTATCCGGCCGACGCCGCGCCCGACTATCCGGATGCCGTCGCCATCGTCGCCCGCCGCACGCCCGCCGGCTCGCTCGCCATGTGGGCGGGGCCGAGCGGGGCGGAGGCACAGCGCATGGCCGAGCGGCTCGATGCCGACGAAATCCACATCCATGTGTTGGGCGAAGAGCCCGCGCCGGGCCTGCGGCGTCTGCTGGCTCCGGCGCCTGCGTTGCCCGTGGTGCAGCGCCCCGCGCGGCTGCCGGTGGTGGTGCGCCCCTGCGCGCTTCAGAGCCGACACGCGGCCTGACGCTGCCGCGTGAGGCTCCGTGCGGGCGCTCAGCCGGGGCCGGTATCCTTTGCCGCCTGCTCCTTGAGCCCGCCGTGCTCGCGCCGCAGATGGCCGGCGATCCAGGTAAGGCCGGGATCGGCGAGGCCCAGGTCGTCGAGCGCGCCGACGGTCGCGAGCACGTAGTCCGCGTTGGGGCCGGACTTACCGTGGGAGCGCTGGACCAGAGCAAGTTGCTGCTGAAGGTCCAGCCCGCCCGCATATTGCGCATGGGCGCGATTGACGAGGTAGGCCACCGCTGGCGCATTCCGCCGGCTCCCGTCCAGAAGCTGAACCCGCCGCACGCATTCCCGGTAGACGCCGGAAATCTGCTCCCGTTCCGTGAGATAAGCGTAGGTCTGCGCCCAGTCCTGCGCCGCCACCCGATAGGCGATGCCCCGGCACGAGCCGCCGAGCTCCAGCCCCAGCACCAGGCCCGGCGCCTCCGGCGTGCCGCGGTGATGGAAGGAATAGACGCACAGCGCGCGATGAGCGCCGATAAGGCGCGCCTCGCACCGCTCCGCGAAGGAGAAGCCCGGGTTCCACATCAGGGAGCCGTAGGCAAAGACCCAATGGTCGTGGCCGGCGCCAATTTCCTCGCTCATGATCGAAGCGCGCGCCCTCGGCGTTGACAGATGCACTCGGCCGTCGCCTAACAGCGGCGAAGCGCCGCCGCAAGCGTGCCGGCGTCGATTCGTCCCGCACCCGATCCGCCCCCGCTAGGGAAACCCAGGGAAAAGGCCGCGCATGACCAGCTCCGAAAAGCCTTCCAGGCGCTCCCGCCCGTGGTTCGTGATCGTGCTCGTGGCGCTTGTCGTGCTGCTGGCGGTGGCCTGGAGCGGGGCATGGGTCTATGCCGCCAACCGCGCCGAACGGGAGATCGACGCCTGGGTGGACCGGGAGGCGCGGCTCGGTCGCGTATGGTCCTGCGGCGAGCGGCGGCTCGGCGGCTTCCCGTTCCGCTTCGAGCTGACGTGCCAAGCGCCGAACCTTGAGGTCAAGGGCAGTGAACCCGTCCGCGTGACCGCGACGGCCGCCCACGCCGTGGCGCAGGTCTGGGCGCCGAACCACATCGTGGCCGAGTTCGTTCCGCCGGCGCGGGTGGAGGAGGGGACGACGCAACGGGCCTACACCGCCACCTGGAGCCTGCTGCAGATGAGCGGCGTGGGTGATCTCGGGGGGCAGCCGCAGCGCTTCTCGCTGCTGGCCCGCGACCCGCGGGTGGAGGAGCCGGCCGACGGTTCCGGGCGCGCGCTGCTCTCGGCGCGGCTCGCGGAATTCCATGTGCGCCGGGTGCCGGGCGCAGCGGGGCCGGACGGGCTGGACTATGCCGCTGGCATCACCGGCGGGGAGAGCGCCGTGCTTGCGGCGGCCGGCAGCGCCGGGCCGGTGGACGTGGCCCTGCAGGGACTGGTCACCGCGGCCGCGGACCTGCGGCCCATGCCCTTCGCGCAGCGCCTCAAGGCCTGGGCGGCGGCCGGTGGGGCGGCACGGCTCGACCGCCTCACCATCACCACGCCGCAGATGGCGGCGTCTGCGCGCGGAGATCTCGCCCTTGATCCCCAGGGGCGCCTCAACGGCACGCTGGATCTCGGTTTCGCCGGCCTCAACGACCTCGTGAAGCAGCTCGACCGCGCCGGCGTGGTCCCTCGTGAGCTCTCTCCCGTGGTGGGCGCGCTGGCGATGGTGGGCAAGCCGGCCATCGTGGAGGGGCGCCAGGGCGTGAATTTCGCGCTGGGCTTCAAGTCCGGCACCCTGCGGCTCGGCGGCTTCCCGGTCGGCATGGTGCCGCCGGCCTTTTGATGCCAATGGCTCCGGCCATCGATCGGCGCCCAGTGGGTTCCGCTCAGAAGTCATTCCGCATAAGCGCTGCGCGGGCTTCATCCGAGATCCGTGAGGCCGGCTCACGGGCCCCGGGGATCAAAGCGTCTTCAAGCGAAACGGAGACCGCTTCGCTTGAAGAATTGCGCCAATGTGAATACCGAGAGCGGCCTCCGCAGGTCGGTGCGAGGGGAAATGTCTTGTGCCGGAGCGGCTGTCAGAACACCCGTTCGCCGGCCGCGAGCACGCGACGCACCACGGGCGTATCCTCCACCATGCGGAACAGGAGGAGATCCGCCCGCAGGCCCGGCGCAAGGCGTCCGCGATCATCGAGCCCGGCCATGCGGGCGGGGGCGTGCGTCACGAGGCCGAGGGCCTGTGGCAGGGAGAGGCCCTGGCGCAGGTGCAGCACCACGGCGGCCTGCAGCAGGCTCGCGGGCACATAATCGGAAGCGAGGGCGTCGAGCAGCCCCTCGGCGGCGAGGTCCTTCATGGCGACGCCGTTGGAGTGGGAGCCGCCGCGCACCACGTTGGGCGCGCCGCCAATGGTGGAAAGGCCGGCCGCATGGGCCGCGCGGGCCGCGGCCACGGTGGTTGGAAACTCGCTGATGGTGCAGCCCGCTGCCCGCGCCAGCTCTACGTGCTCGGGCGTGGTGTCGTCGTGGCTCGCGCGCACCATGTGCTTCTCGCGCAGCATGGCGACGAGCGGGTCGTGGTTTTCCGCCACTGCCGCCCGGCCGCGGGCGGAGCGGGTCTCGATCTCCTCCTCCGCTTCGGAGGCGGTCTTGCCGATGCCGAGGAGGAAGGTGCGCAGGCTTTCCACGTTGCGCCACTGCCGGGCGCCGGGCGTGTGGTCCATGATGGACGCGAGGTTCACCCGTGTCCGCTCCAGCGCCGGCGCCACCAGCTCCAGCAGGCCGGGGTCCGTCATCTCGCAGCGCAGGTGGATGCGGTGGTCGGCGCGGAACAGGCCGGCGTTCTCCTCCACCGCGTCGAGCATGAGGGTGAAGAGGTCGCGCCGTTCCGCCTTCGCCTGGTCGAAGCCGCCGGCGCAGATGGCGTCGAATACCGTGGTGATACCGCTCGCCACCACCTGTCCGTCGTGGGCGAGGGCGGCGGCCCGCCGGTCCGGCCAGAACACCTTGGGGCGCGGCACGAAGTGGCCTTCCAGCGCGTCGGTGTGCAGGTCGATGAGGCCGGGGCAGAGGATGTCGCCCTCGCAGTCCACCGCCAGCGGCAGGTGCGAGCGGCCTTCCTCCACGGCGGCGATGGCGCCGCCGCGCACCACCAGCGTGCCCTCGATGACGGTGTCGTCGAGAACGATGCGGGCGTTGGTGAGGACGGATTCCATGTCGGCTCCGATGGATGCGGCGGGAAAGTGCCCGCCCTTGCATATGCGCATGACCGGGGCATGACGCCGGCGGCGTTGCCTCGGCTTCAGTTGCTGGCGGCGGCGGGCGGGGTCGCCGGCTTCGGCGGGATGACCTGGTAGAGCTGGAAGCGCTCACCCTCGAAGATCAGCTTCAGCCGGTCGGGATCGGGATCGGGCGCGCCGCGCTCGGTGAACAGCACGTAGACATAGTCGAAGTGCTGGGGCCACAGGTCCCAGTAGCGGGGGCCGTCGGCGGTGGGCTCCTCCTCGGTGAGCACGAGCTGCTCGATCTGGGGCGGCGTGCCGTCCTCGGTGTCCACGTGATCGCGGTACGGCAGGTTTGCGCGGAGGATCTGCTTGCCCTTCACGGTGAAGGCGGTGGTGACGAGGCTGGACCGCTCGATGATGGCGAGGCACGCCGCGTGCACGAGGCCGAGGTCGCGCGGGTCATTGCCGCCCTGGATGTCGGCGTAGGCCACCAGCACCCGCGAGCCGGGGTGGATGAGGCTGATGGACTTCTGGAAATTGGTGGTCCACTGGCTCAGCCGGTCCCACACCAGCTGCACCTCCGCCACGCGCACCGCCAGCAGCACGATGAGCACCACCACGAAGCCGCGCTGGGCGAGGCGATGGCGCAGATCCACCTGGATGGTGGCCAGCACCAGGAAGGCGATGGCGATGGGGAAGCGCTGGTCCGCCATGTAGGTGGCGAACACCACGCGCGGCATGGCGAGATAGACCGCGCCCGCCACCACCAGCAGGGGCACCAGCAGGGGGTGCGTGCGCAGCAGCCGGTGCTGGATGGCCCAGGCCGCCGCCAGTACCACCACCGCCGAGAGCACGAACGCCACGATGTCGTAATAGACGTTGATGACGAATTCGACGCCCTGCAGCTTGCCCTGCGGCTCCCAGATGTTCTGGCTCGACAGGCCCCAGGTGGGGCTGGCGATGAGCATGGGGATGATGATGGCGAACGGCAGCCCCGAGGCGACGAAATCCACCAGCCGGGGCACCAGCGGCGTGCCGCGGCGCCCGAACAGCCGCGCCAGCTCGAACGAGAGGATGCCCACGGCATAAACGCCGGCCGCGAACAGGTGGCAGAAGAACAGCGCCACCACGAAGGCGGCGGACACCATGAAGCGTAGCGGCCAGGGCCGCTCGCGCAGGAGGCTCCAGAACGCCAGGGCGAACAAAGCGAGCCCGATGCCGAAATAATAGTTCATCACGCCGATGAGGAAGATGCTGTTGTACAGCAGCGGGAAGGCCAGCAGCGGCAGCGCTGACCAGCTTCCGAACAGGGCGCGGTGAAGCGTCAGCGTGCCGCCCGTGATGAGGGCGAAGCACATGAGCGTGTAGATTTCGCCGGCCACGTAGATGTTGGTGACGCGGTCGATGACCGGTACCACCATATCCATCATCAGGTTGGGCAGGATCGACCAGTCCAGCGAATAGAAGCGCGCGAGATCCTTGTCATGGGACAGGGACGCGATGATGTGCATCCGCGCCAGGTGGTTCACATAGTCCGACAAGGGCGGGATGGGGTGGGTGAGGATCGGGATCGCGGCGAGGGCCAGGCACACCACGAAGAGCACCGCGATAAGCGGGCGCGACAGGTCGTGCGCGCGGCGGGGCGGCAGGCGGAGCGCGGGCTGGGGCGCCTTCGGAGGCAGGTGCGGCTGGGCGGACATGGGTGAACTCTGCCTGGGGATGCCCGCTCGGGAGCGCGCATGCTTGGGTTTGGGAGACGCGGTGGCGGCCGTTGCGAATGCGGTCTTCGGGCCCCTCCGTCGTCGGCACGTCTTGCGCGCGTGCCTGCTTCGGACGGGTGGGGCCCCGGCGCCCGCCGGGCGGTCGAGGCTCGTGGCGGTGAAACACTTTGCCAGCGTGCTCTTCGCACCCCGATTGTGGTGCGCAGGAGGCCCTTTATCATCACGTTTTCGCGATCGGTGAAATGCCTTTTTGGTCGGATGTCAACACCCGCCCGCGCCCTTCCCCGGTGGCGGCGAACGGGCTATGACGGCGCCGTTCGAGGGAGGCGGCGCGCCTGCGTGGTGCTTCCCCCCAAGCCCCTCGGGCCGACCCGCTTGAGCGAGATCTCCATGACCGAGACCGTCCTGTCCCCCATCGCGGAAGCACAGCTCCAGGCCGAAGTGCTGGCGAAGGCGCTGCCGCACATGCAGCGTTATGATGATACCGTCATCGTGGTGAAGTACGGCGGCCACGCCATGGGCGACGAGGACGTGGCGCGCCACTTCGCGCGCGACATCGTGCTGCTGGAGCAGGCGGGCGTGAACCCCGTGGTGGTCCATGGCGGCGGCCCGCAGATCGGCGCCATGCTGCAGAAGCTCGGCATCAAGTCCGAATTCGCCGCCGGCCTGCGCATCACCGACAAGGCCACGGTGGAAATCGTCGAGATGGTGCTCGCCGGCGCCATCAACAAGCAGATCGTGGGCTTCATCAACGAGGCCGGCGGCAAGGCGATCGGCCTGTGCGGCAAGGACGGCAACATGGTGCGCGCCCGCAAGGCGAGCCGTGTGGTGGTCGATCCCGACAGCAAGATCGAGCAGGTGGTGGACCTCGGCTTCGTCGGCGAGCCCGACACTGTCGACACCATGGTGCTGGACCAGATCCTGGGACGCGACCTGGTGCCGGTGCTGGCGCCGGTGGCGGCCGCGGTGGATGGCGGCACCTACAATGTCAACGCCGACACCTTCGCCGGTGCCATCGCCGGTGCGCTCGGCGCCAAACGCCTGCTGATGCTCACCGACGTGCCCGGCGTGCTCGACCGGAACAAGCAGCTCATCCCGCGGCTCACCATCGCCGAGGCGCATGCCCTCATCGCGGACGGCACCATCTCCGGCGGCATGATCCCCAAGGTGGAAACCTGCATCTACGCCCTGGAGAAGGGCGTCGAGGGTGTCGTCATCCTCGACGGCAAGGTGCCTCACGCGGTGCTGGTGGAACTGCTCACCGACCACGGCGCGGGCACCCTCATCACCCGCTGACGGCGTTCCCCGCGGCGAGGGGCATCCCTCGCCGCGGGTTTGCTTATCCGCCGTGGCGTATGTGGCCCGCGCGGCTCAGCGGCTCGGCAGCGTGTCGGCTCCGGGGCCGAGGGCGCGCTGCATCAGCACAGTGTCGATCCAGCGGCCGAGCTTGAAGCCGGTGTTCGGCAGGGTTCCGATGGGCGCGAAGCCGCAGGCGCGGTGCAGCGCGATGGACCCCGTATTGCCGCTGTCGCCGATCACCGCCACCATCTGCCGGAAGTCGCGCGCCTCGCATTCGACGATCAGCGCCTGCAGCAGGGACTTGCCGATGCCCCGGCCGTGCATGCGATCGTCCACGTACAGCGAATTTTCCACCGTGTTCCAGTAAGCGACGCGCGGCCGGAAGGCGCTGGCATAGGCATAGCCCACCACGTGGCCCTCCTCCTCCCGCACCAGGAAGGGGTATCCCGCATCGACGATGGCCTGCTGGCGGCGGGCCATCTCCGCGGGGCCGGGTGGGTCGATCTCGAAGGAGGCGGTGCCGGCGATGACGGCGGCATCGTAGATGGCGGCGATGGCGGGGCTGTCTTCGGGGGTCGCGGGGCGGATCGGCATGGTCTTCATTCCACTGGCTGCGCATGACGCCGGGGGCCTGGACGCGCCGGAGGCTCCGGCGCGGTTCCCACCCCCTGCCGCCCGCGTCGTTGGAGCTTTCCTCCGCCGCGGGCACGCTGCTCTTATACCACCAGCTCGGCTTTTCCACCGCCTCCGCGCCGGGGCCTCCGCCTCTCTCGCTTCTGCCGCGCAGGCAAAAGAAAACCCCGGCCGAAGCCGGGGTTTCCATGAGATCCGTCGGTAAAATACCGCGTCAGTTGCTGTTGCGGTTGCCGAAGAGCTGGAGCAGCATCATGAACAGGTTGATGAAGTCCAAGTAGAGGGTGAGCGCGCCCATGATGGCCTTCTTGCCCATCACCGCCACGTCATCGCCCTCGAAATACATCTCCTTGATGCGCTGGGTGTCGTAGGCGGTGAGGCCCGCGAACACCAGAACGCCGACCACGGACACGATGAACTGCAGCATCGAGGAGCCGAGGAAGATATTCACCAGCGAGGCGATGATGATGCCGAACAGGCCCATCATCAGGAAGGTGCCCATCCCGGAGAGGTCCTTCTGCGTGGTGTAGCCGTAGAGGCTCAGCGCGCCGAAGGAAGCCGCGGTGATGAAGAACACCCGCACGATGCTCTCGTGGGTGTAGACGAGGAAGATGGTGGAGAGCGAGACGCCCACCAGGGCCGCATAGACCCAGAAGGTGATCTGCGCCGCAGAGACGCTCATGCGCTCCACGCGGAAGCTGAGGAAGAACACCGCCGCCAGCGGGGCCAGCATCACCACCCACTTCAGCGGGCTCACGAACAGCGTGTAGCCGAGCTGGGTCAGCATGATGCCGCCGGCAACCCGCCCGGCCGCGAGGCTCGGGTCCGTGGTGACGGACAGCATGTAGATGCCGAGCGCGGCCGCGCCCGTGATGGCGAGGCCGAGCGCCATGTAATTGTACACGCTGAGCATGTACGAACGCAGCCCCTGGTCGATCGCGGCCTGCGAGCGTGCCACCGACGGGTTCCAACGCCCGGCGACGTTGCGATCATAATCGGACATCGTCGTTCCCCTTCAAGAAACTCTTAAACCCCTTTGCCGGCGCGCAAACACACCGCTGGGTTCGTGCGTCAATATGGTGGGTTCCGTATAGGGCGGCAAGACGAATGAAGATGAAATTTACGCAAGGTCACTCTAGGTCAGCTTGGTGATCGAGACCTAATGCCGCTGCCGTCCGGATGCGACTTCCGCTATGGTCGCGCAGGGTCAGGGCAACCGGCATGAGGCATCGGCGGGGCAGGGCGGGCGGCGCGGGGACGCGGACGCAGGAGTGTGCGCGGGGTGGAGGTGGGTTCCCTGGTCCACAACCTCTGCGAGCTTTTTATCTCGGAGCAATCCCAGGCCTCGCGCTGCTTCCGGTCATCGTCTCAATGGCTGGCGAGGCGCGGGCCGGCGCGTGGACGCTCGAAGGCGGACGCGGGCAGGCGATCGTGCAGAGCGCGGCGGTCCATTCCTCCTCCGAGTTCGGTCCCTCCTCCCACCTCTACGATAGCCGCCCCTACGACAAGGTGGAGGTGGCGCTGGTGCTCGAATACGGCCTCACTGACTGGCTGACCCTGATCGCGGCGCCGCAGTTCCTGTCCGTCTCCCTGGGCGACCCCGATCCCTCCTCCTATGACGGTCTCGGCTATACGGATGCCGGCGCGCGCGTACGGCTCTGGCGACAGGACAATCTGGTGGTCTCGGCGCAGGTGACGGGGCGCTTCTCCGGCACCGGAAATGCGCAGAGCGCGGCGGCGGTGGGCTATGAGGACCCGGAGCTGGACCTGCGCCTGCTTGCGGGGCTCTCCTTCACCTTGTGGGACCGGCCAGCCTATCTCGACGCTCAGCTCGCCCAGCGCATGCGCTTCGGCGATCCGCCGGACGAGGTGCACCTGGACCTGACCCTGGGCGTGCACCTCGCGGAGCGCTGGCAGGCGCTGGTACAGTCCTTCAACGTGGTTTCGGAAGGGGCGGGCGAGGGGCCCTACTTCGATGCCTCCTACGAATATTACAAGGTCCAGCTCGGCGCGGCCTATGACTGGAGCGCGGCGATGACGCTGCAGGCAGCTTTGGTGACCACCTGGTTCGCCCGCAACGCGCCGCAGGAAAATGGCCTGGTGCTCAGCGCCCTCTATCGCTTCTGAGGCGGCCGCTCGCCGGCGGTGACGAGGCGGATGCCGAGCGCGATGGGCACGATGCCCAGGAGATCGAGCGGCGGCACGCTCTCGCCCAGCAGCAGCCAGCCGAACAGCAGCCCCAGCGGCGGCATCAGGAAGTGCAGGGCGCTGGCGCGGGTGGCGCTGGAGCGGTTCAGGATGAACAGCCACAGGCTGAAGGCCCCCACCGAGGCGCCGAGGGTGAGGTAGAGGAAAGAGACCGCCAGCGACGGCGTGAGGTGGATGCGCGCGGGGTCTTCCAGCGCCAGCGCGAACGGCACCAGCACCAGCCCGCCGGCCAGCGCCTGCACGCCGCTGCCCAGCACCAGGGTGCCTGCCGGCAGCCGCGCGCGCTTGTAGGCGAGGGTGCCGGCGGTGAGCGCCACCAGCGCCGCGAGCACGAACAGCGCCCCCACCGGGTCCTCGTGTCCGCCGCCGAGGCGCGAGCGCAGCACCAGCGCCACCCCGGCGAAGCCCAGGAGCAGGCCGGCGAGCTTGCGCCCCGTCATCCCCTCGCCCAGCAGCGGGGCGGCGGCGAGGGCGGTGAGCAGAGGCGTCGCGCTCACCACCACTGCGGTGAAGCCGGACGAGACGGTGGTCATGCCCCAGTAGGAGAAGCCGAGATAGGCCGCGTTGTTGAGTACGCCGATGCCGGCGAACAGCGCGAGCGCGCGCCAGCCCACCCGCCTGAGGGCGCCCATGGCCGCGCAGGCGGCCAGCAGAACGCCTCCCGCCAGCAGGAAGCGGGCAGAAAGAAGCAGCAGCGGCGGGCAATCGGCCAGCGCGGTCTTGGCGGCGGCGAAAGCCGAGCTCCAGATAAGGCAGAACAGCACGATCAGCACCAGCGTGCCGTCGATGGTGAAGCCGGGGGCGAGGGAGAAGGAGAGGGGCCGGTTCATGGCGGGCTCGCGGATGGTGCTGGCCTTCAGCAATCGCATGGCGGGCATCCATTGAGAAATTCGATGTTTTGATGTTGAGTATCGGAAACCTGAATGCTTTGCGTCTCTAGGCGCGGGAGCGCGGCATGTTCGATCTCGACCTTCTCAAGGCCTTCGTGAGCGTGGTGGATGCCGGCGGCTTCACCCGCGCCGGCGAGCGGGTGCACCGCACCCAGTCCACCGTGAGCCAGCAGATCCGCCGGCTGGAGGAGCAGGCGGGCCGCGAGCTGCTGGTGCGCGGGCCGCGGGCGGTGAGCCTCACCGCCGAGGGGGAGCGGCTGCTGGCCTATGCCCGGCGCATCCTGGCCCTGAGCGCGGAGGCGCGGGCCGCCCTCGCGGATGGCGGGGCGGGGGTGGTGCGACTCGGAATCCCCGAGGACTTCGCCCTCGCGGCGCTGACCGGCCTCGTCGCCGATTTCGCCCGCCGCCACCCGGCGGTGCGCCTCGCCGTGCGCTGCGCGCTGAGCTGCGAGCTGGCGGCCGACCTGGAACGAGGAGACCTCGATATCGCCCTCATGAAGCGCGACGGCGCGGGGGCCGGGGGAGCGGCCGGCCGGGCAGCCGCGCGCGCGAGCTGGCCGGAGCGGCTGGTGTGGGTGGGCGGGCCGGCTGGCCCGGCCGACCCTGCGGGGCTCGATCCGCTGCCGCTGGTGGCCTTTCCCCAGGGCTGCCTCTACCGCAACCGGGCGGTCCACGCGCTGGAACAGGCCGGGCGCGACTGGCGCATCGCCTATGAGAGCCCGAACCTCATCGGCGTCTCCGCGGCGCTGGCCGGGGGACTCGGCATCGCGGTGCTGGAACAGCGGGCGGTGGCGCCCGGCCAGCGGGTGCTCGACGCATCCGCCGGCCTGCCGGCCATCGCGCCCACGCAGCTTGCCCTGTGCGTTGCCCCGCGTGCGCCGGACCCTGTGGAGGCGCTGGCGGATGCCGTGGCCGTCTTCTGTGATCGCGAGGCGGGGATGCGCGACGCGGCCTGAGCGCCCTCAGCCCTCCAGAAGCAGCCGGCGGCCGAGCCGGGCCGCGCCCAGCAGACCCGGCGCCGCATGGGTCACCACCTGCACCGGCACCTGGGCAAGGCGCTCGCCATAGGGCGGATGATCCTCGAAGGCGGCGCGGAACGGGCTGTCGGCGAACAGGGGGGCGAGGCCGCGTCCGAGCCCCCCGCCCACATAGACGCCGCCCAGCGCCTCGAACGCGAGCGCGAGGTCGCCGAGCACCCGCCCCAGCACGCGCAGGAACAGGGCGCAGGTTTCCTTCTCGCTCGGCTGGCCGCCCAGGGCTGCTTTCACGATGGCGTGGGCGGAGAGGCGCTCGCCGGTGAGGATGCGGTGCATGCGCACGAGCCCACCGCCGGAAAGCACGTGCTCCACCGCCACCGGCCCCATGTCGCGCACCATGTGGGCGATGAGCCGGGCCTCGTCGGTGGTCACGGCGCCGAAGCGCATGTGCCCGGCCTCGCTCGGCAGCACGTCGTGGCCGCCCTCGCGGGTGAGGATCAGCGCGGTTCCAAAGCCCGTGCCCGGCCCGCACACCAGCCGCGGCCGCCCCGCCGCGGCCCGCCCTACGCCCACCGCCAGCAGATCGTCCCGCCCGAGCTGTGGCACCGCATGGGCGAAGGCCACGAAATCGTTGAGCACCTCCACACGTTCGAGGCCGAGCGCCGTGCCCAGCCCGGCACGGGAGAAGCGCCACTCCCGGTTGGTGAGGCGGACCTCGTCGCCGTCCACGGGCCCGGCCACCGCCAGCACCGCTCCCACCGGCGCTTCCCCGGATACGGCGGACAGATAGGTGCCTACGAGATCCTGCACCGAGGTGTAGGAATCATTCGTTTCCAGGCGCACGTCGAAGGGCACGCCGTCGGCGCCGCTGCGCGCGATGCGGGTGGTGGAGCCGCCGATGTCTGCGATGAGGACGGTGGGGGCCATGGGCGGGGTCCGCTTCGTGAAGGGGCGCGCAATCTAGAGCATTTTCTCGCGCCCGGTATGGTCTTGCGCGGGGTGCGGCGATGGAGCCCCCCGCGGTCTCTTTTCAGCCTTCAATCTCGCGGAGAAGGACGCGGGCGACAAGGTGGCGCCGTGGCCCCGCCTGCCGTAAGGTGCAGCAAATATGTGCGCCATCGGCCCCAAGGGGCTGGCGGGAAGGGCGGTGCTGCGTACATAAAGCGGCGAGGCTCCTTCCGCGATGCGGCGACATCGGGCGGGTGGAACTCGCGATCGAGGCAACCAGGCGTGGCGGCAGTGCCGCTGCGCCGCAGGCATGGCGAAACGCAGTGATCGATATCTACACGATCATCTTCCTGGCCCTGGCCGTGTTCATCTTCGTGCGGCTGCGCAGCGTGCTGGGCCAGCGCACCGGGCGTGAACGGCCGCCTTACGATCCCTATTCCCGCGACACCGCGCGCCCGCCACAGCCGGCGCCCGACAACGTTGTGCCCCTGCCTGAGCGCAACACCGTCAACCCCGGCGTGCCGCAGCCCGTGGGCGAGGACGAGGCACCCAAGTATCGGTGGGAGGGCGTGGCGCCCGAGGGCAGCCCGGCGGCGGCCGCCCTGGATGCGATCGCGCGCATCGAGCCCGACTTCGACGCGAAGCACTTCCTCTCCGGCGCCAAGGCCGCCTACGAGATGATCGTGACCGCGTTCGCCAACGGTGACCGGCGGACCTTGAAGGACCTGCTCTCCAAGGAGGTCTACGACAATTTCGCCGCCGCCATCACCGAGCGCGAGGGCCGGGGCGAGACCATGGAATCGCGCTTCGTCGCCATTTCCCGTGCTGATCTGGAGCAGGCGGTGGCGCAGGGCGCGACGGCGCAGCTCACGGTGCGCTTCGTCTCCCAGCTCATCTCCGTCACCCGCGGGCGGGACGGTGGCGTGGTGGACGGCAGCCCGGACACGGTGGCGGACGTGACGGACGTGTGGACCTTCGCCCGCGAGCTGGGCACCCGCAATCCCAACTGGAAGCTCGTGGCCACCGAAGCGGCGCAGTGAGGCGGCGATCGTGGCGGCATCGAAGGAACGGCAGCGGACATCGGACGGGGCCGGGCGGCCGGCCCGACGCATGCGGGCTCGCTTATGTCGGGCGATTGCCGTCGCGGCGGTGGCCAGCCTCGGTCTCTCCGCCAGTGCTAGCGCCGCGCCGACGCTGATCGTGGCCGCCCCGGTGGAGCCCGCGGCGACGCCGGCCATTCCCGGCGCCCGGCTGATGCCGGTTCGCTTTTCCGATCTCAAGGGCTGGAAGGACGACGACCTCGCCGCGGCCTTCCGCGCCTTCCGCGCGAGCTGCGGCGCCCTGCGCGCGCCGCCTGCGCCCGGCGCGCTGCCTTCGGCCGACACTCTGGCCCGCGGCCTGCTCGCCGCCTGCGGCGCGGCAGATGCCCTCGGCCTGGATAACCCCTCGCGCGAGGTGGCGCGGCTGTTCTTCGAGCTCAATTTCCGCCCCTACCGCCTGGTGCCGGATACACATCCGGATGCCTTCCTCACCGGCTATTACGAGCCGGAGGTGGACGGCGCGCTGGAGCCGGGCGGCGGGTTCGATGTGCCGGTCTATGGCCGGCCGCCGGATCTCGTGATGACCGCGGGGGTTGTGGCCAATGGCGGCGGCGCGATGCGCGTTGAGAACGGCCGAGAGGTGCCCTATTACGACCGCGCCGAGATCGAGGACGGCGCCCTGAAGGGGCGCGGGCTGGAGATCGCCTACCTCAAGGACCCGGTGGATCTCTTCTTCATGCAGATCCAGGGGTCGGGCCGGGTGCGGCTGCCGGACGGACGGGTGCTGCGCCTCAATTACGACGGCTACAACGGGCGGCCCTATACGCCCGTGGGCAAGCTGCTGATCCAGCGCGGGCTGGTGTCGCGGGACGAGATGTCCATGGAGCGCATCCGCGCCTTCATGGAGCAGTACCCCGACGCCGGGCGGGAACTGCGCCGCGAGAATCGATCCTTCGTCTTCTTCAAGGCTCTTGAACTCTCGGCCGACGAGGGTGCCATGGGCGCTCAGGGCGTGTCGCTCACGGCGGGGCGATCGCTGGCTGTGGACCGGCGGCTGCACACGTTCGGCTCCCCCTTCTTCGTGGAGGCGGTGCTGCCCCTGTCCGCGCCCCGCGCGGCCGACGCCTTCCGGCGGCTGATGATCGCCCAGGACACCGGCTCCGCCATCGTCGGGCCGGGGCGGGCCGACCTGTTCTTCGGCGCGGGTGCGGAGGCGGGCGCGGTGGCCGGGCGGATCCGCCATCGGGCGCAGCTCGCCTTGCTGGTGCCGCGCTTCGCCGAGCCGGACCCGCCGACCGGGAGCGTGCCGGAGGAAAAGGCAGCAGGGGCGGCCGAAGCCGGCCGGCCATGAGCCGGAGGGGGCGCCGCCGGCTGCTGAGCGCGGAAGAGCGGGCGCTCTGGGCGCTCGTGGTGCGCGAGGTGAAGCCCCTGAAGCCGGAGCCCCATCCGCATTCCTCGGAGGAGGGGGCTGCCCCGCCTCCGGCCACGGTGGGGGCGGAGAACGCTTCGGCGGCGGCATCCGCCGCCCGCTCCAGATCCGCATCTCCGCCGGCGGCTCCGGCCAAGGTGCCGCCGCCGAAGCCGCCGCTCCCCCTTGCGCCATTGGAGCCGAAGGCACGCCGCCGGCTCGGGCGCGGCGCGGAGGTGGACGCACGCATCGACCTGCACGGCCTTACCCAGGTGCTGGCGCACCGGCGGCTGCGGTTGTTCCTCATGGAGGCGCAGGCGCTGGGCCATGGGGTGGTGCTGGTCATCACCGGCAAGGGCGACCCGGAATCCATCGGCGGCGGGCATTTCGGGGAGGGCAGGGGCGTGCTGCGGCGGGCTGTGCCACACTGGCTGGCGGAGCCGGATCTGCGCAACGTGGTCCTGGGCTTCGAGGCCGCATCCCGGCGCCATGGCGGCGAGGGAGCCCTTTACGTGCGCATCCGCAGGCGGCGCGGCGTGGACTGATGCCGGCCCGCCTCAGGCGCGACTGTCGCTCCCTGATCGCGGGCTTTCGCTGGTCACGGGCGCCGCTCCCGCGGCCGCAAAACAGGCCGGCTTTGCGAAATGTCCCGGGCGAGCAGAGACCGATTGCCGGAATTCAAGGTGGAGCAATGCGTTAGAGCCGCCCGGGTGGGGCTCGACCTGCCGGGGGTATCCCCGGCGCCTCATGCTCGCGCCGGCTCGTGGCAATCACTTCAGATGATTGGGCTTAAGCACTTCCTTCACGCGAACCCGTATCCACTTCGCGTGAAAATGCTCTAGATCTCCCGCCCCTCGACGGTAAGGACGAGCTGGCCCTCAAGCTCCTTTGCGCCCTCGAAGCGGGGGTTGACCTCCAGCGCCTTGCGCGTGGCCTCCAGCGCCCTCTTGTCGTCGCCGATGTCGCGCAGGATCAGGGCGAGGCCGTAGAGCATGGGAAAGTGCCGGGGCTCGCGGGCGAGCACTTCGCGGATGTCGGCCAGGGCCGGCCCGTAGTCGTCGCGCATGTAGTAGATGGTCGCGCGCTTGGAGAGCGCGCCGATGTCGTCCGGGTCGATGTCGATCGCCTGGCCGAGGATCTTCAGCGCGAGGTCATACTGCTTGGCTTCCAGCGCCACGCTGGCGCGCGCCATCAGCAGATCGACGCTGGTGCTGTCGGTGGTGTTGAAGAGGCGGTCGAGCCGGTCCGCGATGACCTTGGCGCTGCGCTCGTCCGGTGCCACTTTCAGGGCCGCGAAAAGCCCTTCGAGCTGGGTGCGCTTGTCCTTCGGCGCCTTGCGCGGGGAATGGGGCGCCGCGCCATCGGGTCCGGCCGGTGCGGCTTCACGGGAGGCAGGCGGAGGCCCGGAATCTTCTGCGGGGCTCAGGGCCGATGCGGGCCCGTGGCCACATGCCAGCATCGCCAACGCCGCGGCCCATGCGATAGGCCGCCGGAAGCGGGGGGATGCAGAAGAAAGACTTCGTGCGGGCGGCGTAAGGACGGCACTCATGGAGAAAGTGTCCGACGTGACGCCCGTTTCGTCAACGGCGCCGCGGCGCGCGGGCCACGGCCACCTTTCACGTTCCGGCGAAGGCTCGCCGGAACGCATCGGCGCGAGCGCCTCAGCCCTGGCGGGCCTTGTAGCGCTTCTGGGTCTTGTTGATGATGTAGACGCGGCCCTTGCGGCGCACGAGACGGTTGTCCCGGTGGCGACCGAGCAGCGACTTGAGGGAATTGCGGATCTTCATGACACTCGCCTTCGGGCCGACCGCGGCGCGCATGCCGCGCGGCTCGTCGACACTCTGCTGATGGATTGAGCCGGCGTGATAAGCGGCGGCGCGGCCGATGTCAATGCGTCCGGCCGCTTTGCCGGGTCATCGCCCTCACGCACGATGATAGGGGTGGCCGGCGAGAATGGTCACCGCGCGGTAGATCTGCTCGGCCAGCATCACCCGCACCAATTGGTGGGGAAAGGTGGCGGCGCCATAGGCCACAAGCCGCCCGGCGCGGGCGCGCACGCTTTCCGAAAGGCCATCGGCACCGCCGATGATGCAGGCGAGCGCCGGCGTCCCGCCGTCGCGCAGGGCGCCGAGGTGGGCGGCGAAATCCTCGCTGGAAAGGTTTCGGCCACGCGGATCGAGGACCACCAGCCCGGCTCCGGCCGGCAGGGCGGCGAGAATCGCCGCGCCCTCTTCGGCCATGCGGTCTTCCGCGCGGCGGGCGGACGATTCGGCGATCTCCACCATGTCCACGGCGGTGAAGCCCAGCGCGCGCCCGGCGGCGCGGGCGCGTTCCAGGTAGCGGGCGACGAGATCGCGCTCGGCCCCGGCCTTCAGCCGGCCGACGCACAGGAGAACGAGGCGCACGTGCGTTCAGCCCGGAAACGGTCGCCGCCGCGCCTTCAGGAGCGCGGCGTGCCCGACCACATCTTCTCGATGTTGTAGAAGGCGCGGACCTCCGGCTGGAAGACGTGGACGATCACGTCGTTCGCGTCGATCAGCACCCAGTCGCAGGCCGGCTGGCCTTCCACGCGCACATGCTTGATTCCGGCTTCCTTCAGCGCCTCCAGAAGGTGCTCGGCGATGGCGCCCACATGCCGCTGCGAGCGGCCGGAGGCGATCACCATGAAGTCGGCGATGGAGGTTTTCCCGCGCAGGTCGATGGAGACGATGTCCTCGGACTTGTCGTCATCCAGCTTGGCCTGGACGAGGGCGAGAATCTCCTCGGGCTGGAGAAGACCGTCGGAGATCGTGTCGGGCGGCGTCATCTGGTCGTTCGCCTCGGGGCTGGTCGCCAGAACGGCCGCCTGGACCGTGGCCTCTTGGGCCGAAGCCATTGTGGACAGGGGTCCATATCCTCTCATGTCGAAGGCGCCGGGCTCCTTGCCACAGGCGCGAGCATCAGAATGTCGGAAAATCAACGAATTTTCAAGGGCGGCGCGGCATCAGCTCGCGCCGGGCGCGCCGCTGAGGCGCCGTGCGGCGCGGATTCCCGTTGAAGACACGGGGGATTTCAGCCCGTGAAGGAACACCCAGGCGGGCGGGGCGAGGTCTGCCAGCACCGCGGCGTCGCTCTCCTCGATGCGCCAGCGCTCCAGCGCGCGGGCGGCCGGGGCGGCGGTGGCGGCGAGCGACTGGCCCATGCGGTCCACCACCGCCACCGGCACCCGGTCGGCGATGGCGCGCCAGCGCTGCCAGCGGTGGAACTGCGCGAGGTTGTCCGCCCCCATGATCCACACGAACCGCACCTTCGGCATCCGGTGCGTCAGCGCCGCGATGGTGTCATAGGTGTAGCGCACGCCGAGCGCGGCCTCGCAGCCGGTGACATCGATGCGCGGATGGTGCGCGACACGCCGCGCCAGCGCCACACGTTCCTCAAGGGACGGCAGCTCGCGGTTGTCCTTCAGCGGGTTGCCGGGCGTCACCAGCCACCACACGCGGTCGAGCTGCAGGCGCCTGAGCGCCAGCAGGCTCGCCGCCCGGTGCGCGCCGTGGGCGGGATTGAAGCTGCCGCCGAGCAGGCCGACGCGCAGCCCCGGCGCCGCGAGCGGGATTCGCCGCGCGTCGCGGGCGCATGGCGTCTCGCCCGCTGCCCCGCCGGCGCGGCACGGCGGCACGGCGGCGCTGGCCTCCAGGAAGGGAGCACTCGCCGAGGCGCGGCTCACGGGCGGCTCCCGTTGCTCAGGCTGCGCTCACGGGCGGGTCTGGCCGGAGCCGTGGATGCGGTACTTGAAGGAGGTGAGCTGCTCGGCCCCCACCGGCCCGCGCGCGTGCATGCGGCCGGTGGCGATACCGATCTCGGCGCCGAAGCCGAACTCGCCGCCGTCGGCGAACTGGGTGGAGGCGTTGTGCAGCACGATGGCCGAATCGACCTCCGCCAGGAAGCGTTCCGCCGCCGCCGGGTCCTGGGTCACGATGCAGTCGGTGTGGTGGGAACCGTGCCGCTCGATGTGGGCGATGGCGGCGTCGAGCCCGTCCACCACCTTCACCGCCAGGATGGCATCGAGATATTCGGTGTCCCAGTCGCTCTCGGCGGCGGCGTCCACGCGGGGGTCCACCGCCTGCACCGCCGCGTCGCCGCGCACGGCGCAGCCGGCGTCGAGCAGCATCTCCACCAGGGGCTTGAGGTGGGTGCCGGCCACCGCGCGGTCCACCAGCAGCGTCTCGGCGGCGCCGCAGATGCCGGTGCGGCGCATCTTGGCGTTCAGCACCACGGTCTTGGCCATGTCGAGGTCGGCCGCCTTGTCCACGAACACGTGCACGATGCCGTCGAGGTGGGAGAAGACGGGCACGCGGGCGTCGGACTGCACCCGCGCCACCAGGCTCTTGCCGCCGCGCGGCACGATCACGTCCACCGTGCCGCCGAGCCCGGCCAGCATGTGGCCGACGGCGGCCCGGTCGGAGGTGTTCACGAACTGCACCGTGTCCTCCGGCAGGCCGGCGGAGGCGAGCCCGGCCACGAACGCCGCGTGGATGGCGCCAGAGGAGGCGAGGCTGTCGGAGCCGCCGCGCAGGATGACGGCATTGCCGGCCCGCACGCAGAGCGCGGCAGCGTCGGCCGTCACGTTGGGCCGGCTCTCGTAGATGACGCCGATGACGCCGAGCGGCGTGCGCACGCGCTCGATCAGCATGCCGTTGGGCCGGGTCCAGCTCTCGGTCACCTTGCCCACGGGGTCGGGCAGGGCGGCCACGGCCTCAATGCCCTCGGCCATGGCGGCGATGCGCTCGGGTGTCAGGGTCAGGCGGTCAAGGAAGGAGCCGGTCATGCCCTCGGCCTTGGCGCGGGCGACATCGCCGGCATTGGCGGCGAGGATGTCGGCGCTCGCGGCGCGCACGGCGGCGGCGGCGGCGTTGAGGGCGCGGGTCTTGGTCTCGGCGTCCGCGAGGGCGAGGGCGCGGGCGGCGGCGCGGGCGCGCTTGCCCATCTCCAGCATGGCCGCCTCCAGCTCCGCCGGCGGCAGCGCCCGCTCCGCGGAAGCGGCGGCGTTCATGCGTGCGGCGGAGGCGGTGGCCATGGCATCACTCTCTAAGGATCAAAGGGGTTTCGAGCGCGCCAGCGGGCGCGCCGGTCACGATCTGTAGCACGCCGGCCGCGAAAATCGACACCCGCAGCGCGGCGAACTCAATGTGCCTGCATTCCAGATGGGCCTTGCCCGGCGCCTGCGCCAGCGGGCGGCCCGCTCCGGCCGCTCACGAGGCCGTCACTCTACGCCGAGGGCCATGTCGTCCCGGTGCACCATCTCCGAGCGGCCGGAAACGCCCAGCAGCTCCTCGATCTCGGCCGTGGAGCAGCCCATGATGCGGTTCGCGGTCTGCGAATCATAGGCGACGAGGCCGCGCCCCACCTCCGCGCCGTCCGGCCCGCGCAGCACCACCGCGTCGCCCCGGTCGAAGGCGCCCTCGATGCGCTTCACCCCGGCGGGCAGCAGGCTCGCCCCGCGCCGCAGGGCGGCGACCGCCCCGTCGTCCAGGTGGAGCGTGCCGTGGGGTTCGAGCGCGCCGGCGATCCAGCTCTTGCGCGCGCGCACGGGATTGGCCGAGGTGAGGAACCAGGTGCAGCGCCCGCCCTCGCGGATGCGCTTGAGCGGGTTCTTCACGTGGCCGGTGGCGATCACCATGTGGGTGCCGGCGGAGGTGGCGATCTTGCCGGCCTCGATCTTGGTGCGCATGCCTCCGCGCGAAAGCTCGGAGCCCGCCGCCCCGGCCATGGCCTCGATCTCGGCGGTGATGCGCGGCACCACCGGGATGTGTTGGGCGGCCGGGTCCTTGGCCGGCGGGGCGGTGTAGAGCCCGTCGATGTCGGACAGCAGCACCAGCAAATCGGCGCTCGCCATGGTGGCGACGCGCGCGGCGAGCCGGTCATTGTCGCCGTAGCGGATCTCGGAAGTGGCGACGGTGTCGTTCTCGTTGATGATGGGCACGGCGCGCAGGTCCATCAAGCGCGCCAGGGTCGAGCGGGCGTTGAGGTAGCGCCGGCGCTCCTCGGTATCGCCAAGGGTCAGCAGCACCTGGCCGGCGTTGATGTCCTCGTGGGCGAGGGCCTCGGCCCAAGTGCGGGCGAGGGCGATCTGGCCCACGGCGGCGGCGGCCTGGCTGTCCTCCAGCTTCAGCGGCCCGGCCGGCAGGCGCAGCACCGTGCGGCCGAGGGCGATGGCGCCGGAGGAGACCACCATCACGTCGCAGCCGCGCCGGTGCAGGGTGCCGATGTCCTCCACCAGCGAGACCAGCCATGGCAGGCGCACCCGGCCCCGGTCGCGGTCCACCAGCAAGGCGGAGCCCACCTTGATGACGATGCGGCGGAAATCGGTGAGGGCGGGCGGCGTGGCGTGGTCCAGGGAGGCCATGGTGCGGAAACCGGAAAGGCGCCGGGGCGGGCGGGGCCGCATCCGCCGGCGCGGGGGACAGCGCCGCGCAGGGCGGACCCTGGGGCGGGGCACCTCATGTGCCTGCGGCAGGGCATAGGCCATCGGGTCGGAGGAATTCAAGTCCGCCCGGTGGTTCGTTCCCCGCTGGCCTTGCCCCGCCGGCCTTGCCTGCGCGCTCGCCTCCTGCACAATCGCGTCCATGCTCGCGCGCGCCGAATCGGCCCTTCCTTCCCTCACCGCCATCGGCCTCTCCGGGGCCGAGCTGCTGCTCGATCCCTCCGGCGCCGCCTTGTGGGTGGAGGAGCGGCTGCTGATGGTGGCGGACATGCACCTGGAGAAGGGGTCCGCCTTTGCCCGGCGCGGCCAGATGCTGCCGCCCTTCGACACCGCGGACACCGTCGCCCGCCTGGAACACCTTGTGGCCCGCCACCGCCCGCGCACCCTCGTGGCGCTCGGCGACAGCCTGCACGACCGGTGGGCGGACGCGCGGCTCGACGCCGGCATCCGCGCGCGGTTGCGGGCGCTCGCGGCGGCGGTGGATGTGGTTTGGATCGCCGGCAACCATGATCCCGCGCCGCACGGGCTCGGGGGTGCCTGCCTGGAGATGCTGGCCCTTGGCCCGCTGCGCCTGCGCCATGAGCCGAAGGAGGGTGCCGCCGCCGGCGAGGTGTGCGGCCACCTGCACCCGGCGGCGCGGGTGGCGGCGCGCGGGCGCTCCATGCGGCGGCGCTGCTTCGTGACGGATGGCGCCCGGCTGCTCATGCCCGCCTTCGGCGCCTATGCCGGGGGGCTGGATGTGCGGGAGCCGGCCATTTCCAGCCTGTTCGCCCGGCCGTTCGAGGCGCATCTGCTGGGTGCGGAGCGCACCTTCCGCATTCCGCTGGAGCGGGCGGGATAGGGCATCTGCGGCTGGCAGAGGCTCTTCAGGTGGCCGGCGGGCAGGGCCTATTGGGGCTTCGGGCGGAAGTTCGGCGGCGCGGGCGGCGGAAGCGGAGGGTGCGCCTGGGCCTGGGCCGGGCGCGACTGCCCGCCCTCGGTGAGCTGCACGGTCCAGGATTTCTGCTCCTGGGTGTCCACCTCGAAGAAGCCGGTGCGCTCGAAGCCGCGGGCGAGGCAATCCTCCGCGCCGCGGATGGTGAATTCCTTTTCCCGCGTGCACATGGGCGACTTGCCCGACCATTCGCCGCCCTGGTCGTAGTCCACCGCATAGAGATAGTAGAAGCGGGCGACCAGATCGCCGCGCAGCAGCGTCTCGCAGCTGTTGGCGGCAACGTTCCACCAGCCCTCGGTGGCCCAGGTGTCGCCGTCCTTGTAGCCCACGGCGACGCCGACGCGGCTCTGGGTGCGGTTGCACAGGCGGAAATCGGCGTGGGCAAGGGCGGGGGCGAGCGCGAGGCCAAGCACCAGCGCGAGGCCGAAAAGGGACGCCGATCGCGCCGTGCGGGCGCGGCCGGTCCGGCTCGGCCCGGTGCGGTCAGGATCCGTCATGCGGTCGGGACAGCGAAACATGGAGCAGGCTGTGTGCCTTTCATCGCGCGATCCGTCAATGGCCGGCGGGGGCGGAGCGGTCTTGTCGCCGCCGATCACGGCAGCATGGCGGCGTTTTTGCGGCGGGGCGCAGGGGCCCGGCGCGCGGCGTGGAAAGCGGGGATCGATCCTTGACGCGGGCCGCTTGGGGGCCTCTATCATCCGCCCGATCAGATTGAGGAGACCTGCCAGGTGGCGGAAGAAGACGTGTCGGATGCCCCCGCGGGCTTTGCCAAGGAACAGCTCAAGTCCTTCGTCGAGCGCATCGAGCGCTTGGAGGAGGAGAAGAAGGCGATTTCCGACGACATCAAGGACGTGTTCGCCGAGGCCAAGGCCAACGGCTTCGACGTGAAGGCCCTGCGCGCCATCCTGAAGCTGCGCAAGGAAGACGCGGACGAACGCAAGGAACTCGACGCCATCGTCGAGCTCTACTGCCAGGCGCTCGGCATCTTCCTCTGAAGGTGCGCGCTTCAGGTGCGGGCGTGCCCTGCCCCCGGCGTCTCAGGACGGCCGGGGCGCACGCGCATGGGAATGCCGCTGGCGCGCGTCTCGCCGCCTGAGCCCTCATGCCGTGAGGGCGCGCCGTTCCGGATAGCCTGCGCCGGGCCGGTTCGCGAAAGCCGGGCGCCCGCCGGGCGACCCCGTCTCATGCAGAAGGCTCGCGAGCTGTCCCCGAACGCCGGTTGACCGAATCCCGCCCGGCTCCGGTCGAGGGCCGGGGCCGAGGGGGCATTCTCACATGCGCTGGTTGAGGGCGTAGGCCGGGGCGCGGAAGACGAAGGTGGGCACGTCCGCCACCGCGGTGCCGCTGAAGCTCGACTTCAGGCCGAAGCTCGCGTCCCGCGAGAAGGCCATGGCCACGGCCTGGGTGGGCGGCGCCATGAAGGCGGTGAAGACCCGCAGCTCCGGCGGCCGCAGGTAAAGCTCGCTCGACAGGCTCGGCGACAGGAACAGGCGCCCGAAGGCGACGGCCTGCACCGCGCGGGCGCGCTCGCGCGGACGCCGGGCGGTCGAGATCTCAGCCGCGGCGGGCGCGCGGGCGGCAATGGGCGCCGGGCCGAAGACGTCGCCGGCGGCGGCATAGCCCAGGGCCTCGGGGCCGGGGCGATCGGTGCCGCGGGTGATGACGGCGGGCAGGGGGGCTGCGGCCATCTGCTGGCCGCGGGCCTGGGCTTCCGCCGGGCGGCGCTGGGGTAGGGGCGCGAGCAGCGCGGCGCTGGCCACCTGCTGGGTGGCGATGGCGCCGGCCATGGCCTCCGCCGGCCGCGCCTGCGGCAGCGGGGCGGCCTGGGCGACGCGGGGAGCGGGCGCGGCGGCGCGCTCGGCCGGGGCGGGGGCCTCGCTGGCCTCCTCGGCGGAGGCCTGGGCCACGCTGGTTTCGGCCGGCCCCTCCTCGTCCTCCGCGTCCTTCTTGCCGAAGAAGCCCGAGAAGAAGTTCTTCATGCCCCGCCCGGAATCGGCGGAGGCGACGGCGACCCCGGCATTGGAGCCGCGGGCGCGGATCTCGGCCAGCGCTTCGGCATAATGGGCGAGTGGCCTGCCATCGGTGGGCACGTGCACGGTCTTGCCGTCGGGGAACACGCGGGCGAGCTGGTCGTGGGTCATGCGCGGCCAGTGGCGCACGTTGCCGGTGTCCATGTGCACGAAGGGCGAGCCGGAGGTGGGGTAGAAGCCCACGCCGCCGCGCTGCAGCCGCAGGCCCGCCACCCGGAGGTCCACCAGCTTCACGCCGGGAATGTAGAAGTCCATGGCCTTGCCCAGCATGTGCTGGGAGAACTTGGCGACGCCCCGGCTGCGCGAACGCAGCATGGCATTCGTTTCCGGCGAGCGGTAAGCGCTCACGATCTGGATGGTCGAGGTGGCGTCGGTCTCGCGGTAGACCTCCCAGACGATGTCGAAGAGGTGGGGGTCCATCTTGGTGGGCTTGTCGTTGCGCCAGTCGCGCAGGAACCAGTTCAGCTTCTCGAGGGTTTCCGCGTCATAGCGCCCGTCCTTCTTGAAGGTGAAGGTGCCCGTCTCGCCGCGATGGCTGTGGTGCAGCGTGAGGGTGCGCGTGTCGCCGTTGGCGATGGCGTTCTGGAGCGAGGTGGAGCCGAAGACCAGGAGCGCGATGCCGATGGCGGAGGCGCGGAGCGCCCGCGCGCCGCGGCGCAGGGGTCGGGTGAGGACCGAGGGGACGGTCGAAGCGGAAGTCCTGGCCAATGTCGCGAACCCGGGGCTCTGGTTTCGAAGACGCCGCGGCGAACCGCGACGCTAACGGAGTCTTGCCGGGTTAGGTTAAGGGTGAATTGACACCCGCTCCTTCCCACGCTCGGCACGCGCTTCGGTCACGCCGTCGTGACCACGTCTGTCCCGCTTTGGCTAGAGGCGGAACATGGCGAAAACGTGCTGGAAGCTGGCGCGTGGCTGTGGCGGGAGTACCATAGGCAAGCAAGGCTGGCTGTTGGAGGCCTTCTTGCAGTGCGGCATGTTGGCGCAATTCCGCGGCGTCGCTAGGCTGGCAGGCCTAGCGCCACTTTCTGTTACACATTGCTTTTTCTGGATAAAATCAATTTCCGCCGGTGATCTTGCGAAATAGCCTGCGCGGCAAAATCCGCGCCGCCGCATTTTGCTGCGGCGCGGGAGGGTCCCCTGCGACCGAATCACCGCCGCGGCGTGACCCCGCTCTCGGCGATGCGCCGCTTTGCGGCGTCGAGGCCGAGCCGCGATTTCACCTCGGCATTGATGCCGTAGATGTCCTCGTGGGTCTCCAGCCGGCCCGTATCGTTCACGAAGGTGGTGAAATAGACCACGTGCACCGGAATGCGCTGCTTCAGGGTCACGTAGCGTTCCTTGCCGCCGAACATCTTGCCGATGCGCTCTGCGGTCCAGCTCTCGCCGGGCAGGCCGATGTTGAACAGCACCTCGCCGAACTCCAGCGGGTCCTGCACGCGCATGCAGCCGTGGCTGAAGGCCCGCTGCTCACGCGCGAACAGCGCCTTGGAGGGCGTGTCGTGCAGGTAGACCGAGTGGTCGTTGGGGAACATGAACTTGATGCGGCCGAGCGCGTTCCGCTCGCCGGGGGACTGGCGGAAGGTGTAGCCGCCCGAGCCGTTGCGCACCACCTCGATGCCGCGCCGCGACAGGGCCTCGGGGTCGGAGCGCAGGAGGGGCATCATCTCGTTGCGGGCGATGGAGGGCGGGATGTTCCAGGCCGGGTTCACCACCGCATAGCGCATGTCCTGGCTGAGCAGGGGGGTAGGCGTGTCCTTCTTGCCCACCACGATGCGGGTCTCGTGGACGACCTTCTCGCCCTCGTGGATGCGGGCAAGGTATTCGGGGATGTTCACCCACACGTAATAGGCGCCGAGGTCGCGCGGCAGCCAGCGCCAGCGCTCCATGTTGGCAATGATGTCGGCCTTCGCCTCCAGGCTCGGCGCGGCGGCGACGCCCCGGTTGAGCGCCGCCACCGTGGTGGCACCCAACACGCCCGTGGGCTTCAGTCGCACGGTGTCCTGGAAGGCCTTCACGGCGCTGACGAGGGCGTCGTCATAGGTGAGGTCGCCCGGCATGCCGGAAAGGCCGAGGCGGGCGCGCAGCGCGGGCACGCGCGGATCGCTGTCGCCGGGCTTCAGCAGGCCACCGGCGGGAATGGCGACCTGGGTCGTGGTGCGCGGCCGCTCAGTTTCCGCCAGCTTCGCCTTCAGCGCCTTGTAGCCGGCGTGGGGCGGGTTGAAGGCGGCGAGGGTGGCGTTGACGTCCCTCGCCTCGGAGAGGGACGCGAGCACCGCGGCGGGGTCGGGGATCTCGCGGGTGGGGGTCACCAGCGCGGAGATGCGGCTCGGCTCGAAGCGGCCCGCCTGGGCATGGCGGGCATAGGTGAGCGCGGCTACCGCGAGGCGCAGCTCGGTGGCGGCGAGGGCGGTGGCATCGGCGCCGCGCGGCGGGGGCGCGACCGCATAGTCGGCGGGGTCGAGCCCGTCCTCGCCGGCCGCGGCGAAGCGGGCGAGCGCGGCTGCGCCGCGCGCGTTCACGCCCCGCTCGTCCACGAACACCGGCAGGCCCAGGCGGGCGCCATAGAAGGCGGCGAGGGCCTCGGTTTCCTTCTTGGTGGCGCCGAGGCCGGAGGGCTCCGCGAGCTGCATGGCCACCGCCTCCGCCACCGGTGCCAGCGGGCCCGAGGGTGCGGCGGCGACCGCCGGCGTGCCGGCGGGGACCTGCGCGGAGCCGGCAGTCGCCGGGCCGGACGAGCCGGGGGCCGGGGCGCCCTGCGCTGTGGCCGGTGCTGCGGGAGCGGGGGAGGACGGGGCTGATTCGGCGGCGCGCGGCGCGACAGGCGGAGTCGCAGGCTGAAGATGCGCGGGCGTGCTCGCCTGGCTTGCCGTCGGGGCGAGGGGGGCGGCGTCACGCGCCTGGGTCGGAGCCGCCGGCGCGTTGGCGGTTTCCGGGCGCGCGGGGGAAGGCGAAGAGGAAAGGGGCGCCACCGGCGTCGCCACCGCGCGGGCCGGCGGCGTGCTTTCGCCGTTGCCGGCGGCGTCGATGCCGCCAGCGACCGGACGGGCCGGGGCATGCTCGCCGCTGCCGGCCGCATCCACGCCACCGGTGCTGGCGGCCGCGGTGCGCCGGGGTGGGTCGGCGGTGCCCATGCCGGCGTTGGTCGTCACCGGCGCGGCCGGGCGCGGGCCGTTCAGCAGAGCACGGGCGGAGGCGGCCGCGGGGGACATGGCCTGCGGCACATCGGCGGGTCCCGCCTGCGCCGCCGGAAGCCAGGAGAGGGCGAGCGCAAGGCCGGCGAGGCTCACGCCCAGAGTATGGGCGAGCCGGCGTTCCCGTGCCCGGCCCCGCATCGCACGCTGGCGTGCCGTTCGCGTCTCCACGTGCTCCTCGACCGCCATGGTCATCTCCTCGCCGCTGGCCCTCGTCATCTGGTGCCGTGCTGTAGATATCCGTTCAACTCACAACCGCGCGCCGCGCGGCGTTTTCGTGAGCTTGTCACTCAGCGGCAACAAACAGGGCTGCAATAGGTTCCATATTGGGGGGTGGCCGGGTGCCGTCATGGGCGGCGAGCCCGAGCCGTGAAAGCTTGCGATAAAGGGTCGAGCGGCCGATGCCGAGCCGGCGCGCCACCTCCGTGAGCCGGCCGCCGTAATGGGCGCAGGCGAAGCGGATCGCCTTCTCCTCGATCTCCTCCAGCGGCCGCACATGGCCGCCGCGATCCACCCACGGCGCGGGCGGCATTGCCGGCATCACCGCGAGGGGCGGCGCCTCAGGCTGCTCTCCCACCAGATGGAGGACGGGACGGCGGCCGTGGCCGGTCTCGGCCGGGGTGATTCGGGCCGCGTCGGCGGAAGCTTCCGCCTTGTCGGGCATCGGCTTCTCCGGCATCGGCTCCCCGGCTGCCGGCGTGTTGGCGAGGGCCATTGCATTGGCGAGCGCAACCTGCAGGCGCAGCGCGCCGGCCGGCTTCACCACGAAATCCCGCGCGCCGGCGCGGATGGCGGAGGCGGCTGTGTCGATGCCCTCGGCGGTCACCGCCGCCACCACCGGCAGGCGGATGCCGCGCGCCTTCATGGCGCCGAGCACGCCCATGCCGTCGAGCTCCGGCAGCACCAGATCGAGCAGCACCACGTCGAACGCCATGCGTTCCATGAGGGCCAGCGCCTCGTCGCCGTCGCGGGCGAGGGCGGTGTCGTAGCCCAGGAGGTGCACGGCCGATTCGATGCGGCGCGCTTCCACAGGGTCGTCTTCGACCAGCAGCAGCAAGGGTTTCATGGGATTCCGGCGTGGTGCGAACATACCCAGCTTGGGCGCGTTTGGTTAAGCAAGTCTGAGTCTCACGCTTTCGTGCACCCTTCCGCGGCCGGTGCGCCGGCTTGCGGCGGCGGCGCATTGAGGTGATCGTGTGCGCCACGCTATGAGGGCGTCGCGGGGGTGCCCCGTCATTCCGCCCGCCCGATCCCGCCGGAGGTTCCATGTCGCTTCATCGCCGCCCCGCAGACCTGCCGTTCCCCGCCGCTGCGCCCTTCGGCGCCGCTTCCGGCGCGGCGCATCCGGCCGTGGTCCGCGCGGCGTCCGCCGGCGCCGCCGCCGTGTCCGAGCCACTGCCCGAGTGGAACCTCTCAGATCTCTATTCCGGCATGGACGCGCCGGAGCTGGAGGCCGACCTCATCAAGGCGGACATCGAATGCAAGGCATTCGAGGATGCCTTCAAGGGCAAGCTCGCCGGCATCCTCGCCGACCCTGACGCGGGCGCGACGCTGGGCGCCGCGGTGCGGCGCTACGAGGAGATCGACGACCTGCTCGGCCGCATCGCCTCCTATGGCAGCCTCGTCTATGCGGGCGACACCTCCGATGCCGCGCGCGCCAAGTTCTACGGCGACATCCAGGAGCGGCTCACCGACGCCTCCACCCACCTCCTGTTCTTCACGCTGGAGCTGAACCGGCTCGACGACGCGGCCCTGGAGGGCGCCATGGCGGCCCCCGCGCTCGGCCACTACCGGCCGTGGATCGAGGACCTGCGCAAGGACAAGCCCTACCAGCTCGACGACAAGGTGGAGCAGCTCTTCCACGAGAAGGCGACCACCTCCCGCTCCGCCTGGAGCCGGCTGTTCGACGAGACCATCTCCTCGCTGCGCTTCTCGGTGAACGGGCAGGATCTCGCCATCGAGCCCACCCTGAACCAGATGCAGGACCCCAAGGAGGAGGTGCGCCGCGCCGCCGGCCTCGCGCTCGCGGACACCTTCTCCAGGAACGTGCGGCTGTTCTCGCTCATCACCAACACGCTGGCGAAGGACAAGGAGATCTCCGACCGCTGGCGCAGCTTCCCCGATGTCGCCTCTTCCCGCCATCTGGCCAACCGGGTGGAGCAGGAGGTGGTGGATGCCATGGTGGCGGCGATCCGCGCCGCCTATCCGCGCCTCTCCCACCGCTACTACGCGCTGAAGGCCCGCTGGTTCGGCAAGGACAAGCTGGAGTTCTGGGACCGCAACGCGCCCCTCCCCAAGGTCGTCACCCGCGACATCGGCTGGGGCGAGGCGAAGGATACGGTGCTCTCTGCCTACGGTGCCTTCTCGCCCCGCATGGCCGAGATCGCCGGGGTCTTCTTCGACAAGGACTGGATCGACGCGCCGACCCGGCCGGGCAAGTCGCCGGGGGCGTTCGCGCACCCCACCGTGCCTTCGGCCCATCCGTTCGTGCTGCTCAACTACCAGGGCAAGCCGCGGGACGTGATGACCCTTGCCCATGAGCTCGGCCACGGGGTGCACCAGGTGCTCGCCGCCCGCCAGGGCGCGCTCATGGCGCCGACCCCGCTGACCCTGGCCGAGACCGCCTCGGTGTTCGGCGAGATGCTCACATTCCGCCGCCTGCTGGACAAGGCCGAGACCGCCCAGGCCCGCAAGATCATGCTAGCCCAGAAGGTGGAGGACATGATCAACACGGTGGTGCGCCAGACCGCCTTCTACACCTTCGAGCGCCACGTCCACACCGAGCGCCGCAAGGGCGAGCTGACCTCCGAGGCGCTGGGCGAGATCTGGATGAAGGTGCAGGGCGAGAGCCTCGGCCCGGCCATCAACCTGGGCGCGGGCTACGAGACCTTCTGGACCTACATCCCGCACTTCATCCATTCGCCCTTCTACGTCTATGCCTATGCCTTCGGCGACTGCCTCGTGAACTCGCTCTACGCGGTCTACGAGAAGGCGGCGGACGGCTTCGCCGACCGCTACCTGCAGATGCTGGCGGCCGGTGGAACCAAGCACCATTCCGAGCTGCTCGCCCCGTTCGGCCTCGACGCGCGGGACCCCGCCTTCTGGCAGACCGGCCTCTCGCTCATCGACCGGATGATCACCGAGCTGGAAGGCATGGAAGCCGCCTGACAGGGGTTTCCCCCCGAGGGCATCCGCTGGCTTTCGCCGCGGGCGCCCTCGGGGCTGGATTTCGGGCGCCGCGGACCGGCGCCCTTTACGTCTCCTCAACCCCGTCGCCTTAAGCATTGATTCATGATGCTGCGACCCGGCCCGCTCCTGTGCGCCCTCGCCATCGGCCTTGCGGGGCTGGTGGTGCCGGCGCGCGGGCAGGATCCGGCCGGGACGCCGTCGCCCCAGCTTCCCGCGCGCCCGCCGCCCGGCGCGCCGCTGCCCCCCATTCCGCCCGCCCGCGCGGCCAGGGGCATCGACACCGATGCCCTCAAGGCGGATGTGAAAAGCGGGGAGGATTTCCAGAAGCGCATCGCCGCCGAGCTGGAGGCCGCCAAGGGTGACCGCGCCAAGCTCAATGCCCTTCTCATCGAGACCGCCGGCCGCTCGCGAACGGTGGAGCAGCAGCTCATCGACGTGGAAGGCCGCATCGCGGCGCTCGATACGTCGGCCTCGGCGCTCTCGGCCTCGCTTGCCAAGCGGCGGGACGTGCTGGCGGAGGTGCTGGCCGCGCTGCTGCGCATGGGCCGCAATCCGCCGCCGGCGCTGCTGATGCGCCCCGACGACGCCCTCGACGCGGTGCGCTCGGCCATCCTGCTGGGCGCGCTGCTGCCGGAAATGCGGGTGGAGGCGGAAACGCTGGCGGCCGACCTCTCCGAGCTGGTGCGCGTGCGCGGCGAGCTCACGGCGGCGCGCGAGAGCCTCGGCCAGCTGCGTGCTGCCCTGGAGCAGGACAGGAAGCGCCTCGCCGCCTTGGTGGGCGAGCGCCAGCGCCGCCAGGCGGAGGAGCACCCCCTGCCGCAAGGTGAGAAGGCGCAGGCCGATTCGCTGGCGCGAACGGCCCCCGACGTGCACGATCTCGTGAGCCGCCTGGAGACGGAGGTGCCGCCCGCCGCCCGCGCCGCCGATGCCGCGCGCGCGACGCCGGAGCCGCCCGCCGGCGCGAAGCCCGATCTCGCCGCCCTCCAGAACCCCGCGCGCATCGCCCCCGCGGTGCCCTTCATCGAGGCCAAGGGCTTGCTGCCATTGCCGGTGGCGGGGGTGCGCCTGCGCGATTTCGGGGCGGCGGACGACGTGGGCGCGGCTGCCAAGGGCCTCACCATCGCCACCCGCGCCGGGGCTCCCGTGACCGCTCCGGCAGACGGCTGGGTGGTCTATGCGGGCCCGTTCCGCAGTTACGGCCAACTCTTGATCATCAACGCGGGCGGCGGATACCATATCTTGATGGCGGGCATGGAGAAGATCACCGTGGAACTCGGCCAGTTCGTCCTCGCGGGTGAGCCGGTGGCGGTCATGGGTGGTCTGGCGCGTCCGGGCGCGGGAGCGCCCGGGGGCGCCCCCCTTGGCACGGCCTCGGGACAGCCCCAATTGTATGTTGAATTCCGCAAGGACGGAGTCTCGATCGATCCCGCCCCCTGGTGGGCGGTAACGGAAAGTCGGAAGGTGCGCGGATAATGCGTCGGACATCCCTTTTTCTTTTCGGCGTCGCGGCCGGCGCCCTGGTGGCCGTCGCCGCGGTGCAGCCGCGCGCCATCCTCGGCACGGCGGCCGAGGCGGCGTCTTCGGACACCTACCGTCAGCTCAACCTCTTCGGTGACGTGTTCGAGCGCGTGCGCTCGGACTACGTGGAGAAGCCGGAGGACGCGAAGCTGATCGAGTCGGCCATCAACGGCATGCTGCAGTCGCTCGATCCCCACTCCTCCTACATGGACGCGAAGAACCATCGCGACATGCAGGTGCAGACCAAGGGCGAATTCGGCGGCCTCGGCATCGAGGTGACCATGGAGGACGGCCTGGTGAAGGTGGTCGCCCCCATGGAGGACACCCCCGCGGCCAAGGCCGGCGTGCTGGCGGGCGACCTCATCACCAAGCTCAACGGCGATGCGGTGCAGGGCCTGAGCCTGAACGAGGCCGTGGACAAGATGCGCGGCGCGGTGGGCACGCCCATCACCCTGACCATCGTGCGCAAGGGCGTCGATAAGCCGCTCGACCTGAAGGTCACGCGCGACACCATCAAGATCAAGGTGGTGCGCTCGCGGGTGGAGAATGGCGATATCGCCTACATTCGCGTCAACTCCTTCAACGAGCAGACCTATGACGGCCTGAAGAAGGCCATTGACGACCTGACCGCCGAGATCGGCCCGGACAAGATCAAGGGCTACATCATCGACCTGCGGAACAATCCGGGTGGCCTCCTGGACCAGGCGATCGCGGTGTCCGACGCCTTCCTCGACCGCGGCGAGATCGTTTCCACGCGCGGCCGCAACCCGGAGGAGACGCAGCGCTTCAACGCGCGCGGCGGCGACCTCACCAAGGGCAAGCCGGTGATCGTGCTGGTGAACGGCGGCTCGGCCTCGGCCTCCGAGATCGTGGCCGGCGCGCTGCAGGACCAGAAGCGGGCGACCGTGCTCGGCTCGCGCACCTTCGGCAAGGGCTCGGTGCAGACCATCATCCCGCTCGGCCAGAACGGGGCGCTGCGCCTGACCACCGCGCGCTACTACACGCCTTCGGGCCGCTCCATCCAGGCCAAGGGCATCGAGCCCGACATCGTCCTGGTGCAGGACATGCCCGAGGACGTGAAGGCCAAGCTCGGTGCCTCCGGTGATCCCACCCGCGGCGAGGCCTCGCTCAAGGGGCATCTCAAGAACGGCGAGGACGAGCAGGCGGGTTCGCCTTCCTACGTGCCGCCGGATCCGAAGGATGACACCCAGCTCAAGCTGGCCGTGGAACTGATGGAAGGCACCGTGAAGAACGCCGCCTTCCCCGCGAGTTCCAATAAGACCACCCAGGCGAACTGAGCCTTCGGCCCCATCGGGACTGCCGAAAATTCATGCAGAACAGCGCCTCCGCTCAATCTTTGCGCGGGGGCGTTTTCTTAAATCCCCGGCCGCTGCATTCATGCAACGGTTGTGACGCGTGCGACCTTGCGGGTTCTGAGCCGCCTTTGGGCTTTTCCTGCAATCATGCGGCTTCCGGCGGTGCCGGGCGCTGCTTTTACGCAAGGGCATGGCGCCTGCGAGCGCCCGTTGCCACAGCCCGCGGTACCCCCGCGACGGCAATGAGATGCTCCCGGTGCGGCAATGCGGCCTAGGTGCCATCCTTCGGTCATGTTGCCGCCCAGATCGGCCTGTGTTAGGCAACCCGGGATTTCGAGGGTGGGGTTTCGCCCGCTGGCGGGGTCACATCATAATATTCCCAACAGATCAAGGGTTTGGGTCATAGCCGGGGCGAGCGTGCCCGGGGGGCGGCTGCAAATCCGAGAGAGGTGCGGGTGGCGGATACGATCGTGTCAGGCATGGCGGGGCGCTACGCGACCGCGCTGTTCGAACTGGCGGATGAAGCCGGCGCCATTGATTCCGTGAAAGCGGATCTCGATCGCCTGTCGGCCCTCATTGCCGAAAGTGCGGATCTGGCGCGGCTGGTGAAGAGTCCTGTCTTCACGGCCGATGTGCAGCTTTCCGCTATCACCGCGATTCTGGAAAGGGCCGAGATCAGCGGTCTCGCGGGTAACTTCGTGAAGCTGGTGGCGCAGAATCGCCGCCTGTTCGCGCTCCCGCAGATGATCGCCGACTTCGGCGCCCTGGTGGCCGCCAAGCGCGGCGAGACCACGGCCCAGGTGACGGTGGCGCAGCCCCTGAGCGACGCGCATCTCGCGGAGCTGAAGGAAGCGCTGGCCAGCAAGACCGGCAAGGACGTGCAGCTCGACGTCACCGTCGACCCGTCCATCCTCGGTGGTCTCATCGTGAAGCTCGGCTCCCGCATGGTCGATGCTTCGCTGAAGACCAAACTCAATTCTATCCGGCATGCGATGAAAGAGGTCCGCTGATGGACATTCGAGCCGCTGAAATTTCTGCCATCCTCAAGGAGCAGATCCAGAACTTCGGCCAGGAAGCCGAGGTGTCCGAGGTCGGGCAGGTTCTCTCCGTCGGCGACGGCATCGCCCGCGTCTACGGCCTCGACAACGTCCAGGCGGGCGAGATGGTCGAGTTCGAGAACGGCACGCGCGGCATGGCGCTGAACCTCGAGCTCGACAACGTCGGCATCGTGATCTTCGGTTCCGACCGCGAGATCAAGGAAGGCCAGACCGTCAAGCGCACCGGCGCCATCGTGGACGCTCCCGTCGGCAAGGGCCTGCTCGGGCGCGTCGTGGACGCCCTCGGCAACCCGATCGACGGCAAGGGCCCCATCGAGTACACCGAGCGTCGCCGCGTCGACGTGAAGGCTCCGGGCATCATTCCGCGCAAGTCCGTGCATGAGCCCATGCAGACCGGTCTCAAGGCCATCGACGCCCTGATCCCGATCGGCCGCGGCCAGCGCGAGCTCATCATCGGCGACCGCCAGACCGGCAAGACCGCCGTCGCGCTCGATTCGATCCTGAACCAGAAGCCCATCAACCAGGGCAACGACGAGAAGGCCAAGCTCTACTGCGTCTATGTCGCGGTGGGTCAGAAGCGCTCCACCGTCGCTCAGTTCGTGAAGGTGCTGGAGGAGCAGGGCGCGCTCGAGTATTCGATCGTCGTCGCCGCCACCGCCTCCGACGCGGCTCCCATGCAGTTCCTGGCGCCGTTCACCGGCACCGCCATGGGCGAGTTCTTCCGTGACAACGGCATGCACGCGCTCATCATCCACGACGATCTGTCCAAGCAGGCCGTGGCCTACCGCCAGATGTCGCTGCTGCTGCGCCGTCCGCCCGGCCGTGAGGCTTATCCCGGCGACGTGTTCTACCTGCACTCCCGCCTGCTGGAGCGCGCGGCCAAGCTGAACGACGCCAACGGCGCCGGTTCGCTCACCGCCCTCCCGGTCATCGAGACTCAGGCCAACGACGTGTCGGCCTACATCCCGACCAACGTGATTTCCATCACCGACGGTCAGATCTTCCTCGAGTCCGACCTGTTCTACCAGGGCATCCGCCCGGCGGTGAACGTTGGCCTGTCGGTGTCGCGCGTGGGCTCCTCGGCCCAGATCAAGGCGATGAAGCAGGTGGCGGGCAAGATCAAGGGTGAGTTGGCCCAGTACCGCGAGCTCGCGGCCTTCGCGCAGTTCGGCTCGGACCTTGACGCCTCCACCCAGAAGCTGCTGAACCGCGGCGCCCGCCTCACCGAGCTGCTCAAGCAGAGCCAGTTCTCGCCCCTCAAGGTCGAGGAGCAGGTGGCGGTGATCTTCGCCGGCACCAACGGCTACCTGGATCCGCTGCCGGTCTCGAAGGTGCGTGAGTTCGAGCAGGGGCTGCTGCTGGCGCTGCGCTCGCAGAATCCCGAGATCCTCGAGGCCATCCGCACCTCCAAGGAGCTGTCCAAGGATACCGCCGAGAAGCTGACGAAGGCCCTCGACGCCTTCGCCAAGAGCTTCGCCTGAGCGGCGCTCCCTGTTCCTCGAACCTGACGGACGGGCGCGATGGCGAGTCTGAAGGACCTTAGAAACCGCATCGCCTCTGTGAAGGCGACGCAGAAGATCACCAAGGCGATGCAGATGGTCGCCGCGGCGAAGCTGCGTCGCGCCCAGCAGGCGGCGGAAGCGGCCCGGCCCTATGCCGAGCGCATGGAAACGGTGCTGGGCAATCTTGCCGTCGGCATCGTCGGCAATTCCCAGGCGCCGGTGCTGCTCGCCGGCACCGGCCGGAACGAGACGCATCTGCTCCTGGTCTGCACCGGGGAGCGCGGCCTGTGCGGCGCCTTCAACAGCTCCATCGTGCGCCTGGCGCGCGAAAGGGCACAGGCGCTGATCGCGGAAGGCAAAGAGGTCAAGATCCTCTGTGTCGGCCGCAAGGGCGCCGAGCAGCTGCGCCGCGTCTATCCCGATCGCATCCTCGAGGTGGTGGACCTGCGCGCCGTGCGCACCATCGGCTTCAAGGAGGCGCACGGGATCGCGGCCAAGGTGCTTGGCCTGCTCGATGACGGTGCGTTCGACGTCTGCACGCTCTTTTATTCGAATTTCAAGAGCGTGATCCAGCAGGTGCCGACCGCCCAGCAGCTCATCCCCGCGACCTTCCCCGAGCGCGACACCAGCGATGCGGGGCCGGTCTATGAATACGAGCCGACGGAAGAGGAGATCCTCGCGGACCTCCTGCCGCGCAATATCGCCGTGCAGATCTTCCGCGCGCTGCTGGAGAATCAGGCGTCCTTCTACGGCGCGCAGATGAGCGCCATGGACAACGCCACCCGCAATGCGGGCGACATGATCAAGAAGCAGACGCTCACCTACAACCGCACCCGCCAGGCCATGATCACGAAGGAACTCATCGAGATCATCTCTGGCGCCGAGGCCGTCTGACGCCTCGCGACCGAAGATACGAAGGACGACGAAAATGGCGAAAAAGGTCGGACGCATCACCCAGGTCATCGGCGCCGTCGTGGACGTGCAGTTCGACGACCACCTGCCGGCGATCCTCAACGCGCTGGAGACCACCAACCAGGGCAACCGCCTGGTTCTCGAGGTGGCGCAGCATCTCGGCGAGAACACCGTGCGTGCCATCGCCATGGACGCTACCGAGGGTCTCGTGCGCGGCGCCGTCGTGGAAGACAGCGGCGAGCCGATCCAGGTGCCCGTCGGTGACGGCACCCTGGGCCGCATCATGAACGTCATCGGCGAGCCGGTGGACGAGGTCGGTCCCATCTCCTTCGAGCAGAAGCGCGGCATTCACCAGCCGGCGCCGTCCTACGCCGAGCAGGCGACCGAGGCGGAGATCCTGGTCACCGGCATCAAGGTGGTGGATCTGCTCGCGCCCTACGCCAAGGGCGGCAAGATCGGCCTGTTTGGCGGCGCCGGCGTGGGCAAGACCGTGCTCATCATGGAGCTCATCAACAACGTGGCGAAGGCGCACGGCGGCTATTCCGTGTTCGCCGGCGTGGGTGAGCGGACCCGCGAGGGCAACGACCTTTACCACGAGATGATCGAGTCCAACGTGAACAAGGACCCCAAGGAGCATGGCGGCTCCGCGGCCGGCTCCAAGTGCGCGCTGGTGTATGGCCAGATGAACGAGCCTCCGGGCGCCCGCGCCCGCGTCGCGCTCACCGGCCTCACCGTCGCCGAGCACTTCCGCGACCAGGGGCAGGACGTGCTGTTCTTCGTGGACAACATCTTCCGCTTCACTCAGGCGGGTTCCGAGGTGTCGGCCCTTCTCGGCCGTATTCCGTCGGCGGTGGGCTACCAGCCGACGCTGGCCACCGACATGGGCGCCCTGCAGGAGCGCATCACGACCACCACCAAGGGCTCGATCACCTCGGTGCAGGCCATCTACGTGCCCGCCGACGATCTGACCGACCCGGCGCCGGCCGCCTCCTTCACCCATCTGGACGCGACCACCGTGCTCTCGCGTTCCATCGCGGAGAAGGGCATCTATCCGGCGGTGGACCCGCTGGACTCCACCTCGCGCATGCTGTCCCCCGCCATCCTCGGCGAGGAGCACTACAACACCGCCCGCCAGGTGCAGCAGACCCTGCAGCGCTACAAGGCGCTCCAGGACATCATCGCCATCCTTGGCATGGACGAGCTGTCTGAAGAGGACAAGCTGACGGTGGCGCGCGCCCGCAAGATCGAGCGCTTCCTGTCCCAGCCCTTCCACGTTGCGGAAGTGTTCACCGGTTCGCCCGGCAAGCTGGTGGACCTGAAGGACACCATCGCCGGCTTCAAGGGCCTGGTGGAAGGCAAGTACGACTACCTGCCCGAGCAGGCCTTCTACATGGTGGGTTCCATGGAAGAGGCGATCGAGAAGGGCAAGAAGCTGGCCGCCGAGGCGGCGTGATCGGTATTCGCTGACGATGGTCATCCGCGCAAAACGCGGGTGACCGCGACTTGTATGACGAGAAGCCGGGCGCGGCTTCAGGGCGCATCCCGCGCCTTTTCTACGGAAGGCGCGGGCTCATGAGCCCCTCCGGCGCGGATGCGGCGGAGACAAGGGAACCGGAGACGAAGATGGCGAGCTTATCGTTTGAACTGGTTTCGCCCGAGCGGCTGGTGTTCTCCGGCGCCGTGAGCGAGGTGATCGTGCCGGGCGCCGAAGGCGAGTTCGGCGTGCTTGCGGGCCATGCGCCCTATATCGGCACGCTGAAGCCGGGCATCCTCACCATCAAAGGAGAGGGTGCGCCGAAGCGCTTTTTCGTGCGCGGAGGCTTTGCCGAGGTGAATCTGGCCGGCCTCACCGTTCTCGCGGAAGAGGCGAAGCCGGTGGAGGAGATCGACCCCGCCACCCTGCGCCAGCAGATCCAGGACGCGAAGGAAGACGTTTCCGACGCCAAGAGTGACGACGCGCGCCAGCGTGCCGAGCGTCATCTGGCGGACCTGGAGCAGGTGGCCGATGCTCTTGAGCGCGGCTTTGGAGCCGCGGCGCACTGATTTCAGTCCGTGAGGCTATGAAAAAGGCCGGGCTTTGTGCCCGGCCTTTTTGCGTGAAGGAAAAAGGAGCCGTCCCGAGGCGGTCGGCGCCTCGCGGTGACGTCCGCGGGGGGCGCGGACCGCGATGCAATGGCGCCCCGGGGTTCGCAGGTGAACGCGTCTGTTCGCGCGGCGTGAACGGGCGATCGTTCTGCAAGTCGCGGCCGCAGGGAACCGCAGCGCGGGGCATTGCCCGGGCGCGTTCAGAGGAGCGGCCCCCCAGCAGGGACCTGCTCGCGCCGGCTTGGGGCGAGGCGCAGGGGCAAGGGGCGGAGCGCATGTCCGATGGTCGGGGGAAAGACGCGTCGGTAGCAGGCAGCACAGTGCGTTCTTCCGGCGAAACCGACTGCGCTTTGCGTAAACAAGCGCGACCTAGCCGCAGCTAACGGCCAGGTCGGCGTGGTGTGGCCGCGGATGTGCCTTTGTCAGCCGGCGGCGCGCAAGCCGGTTGTGGAGGCGCCCCCGCGCGGCAGCCACTCCGGCCGGTCGCTGCCCAGGCGCGGGGTGGCGCGAAGCCAGCGGCACGGCGTCTGCGACATGCGCAGGACGGGGGCAAGCGTTTTCAGGTCGCCATAGCAGGTGCCGTCGACACGGACGGAAAGTGCCTCGAACTCCTCCGCCGTCAGGCGGCCGGGGGCGGCCTCGAAGTCCCGGACCAGACCCTCGCGCTGAAGCAGCATGGCGGACTGGCAGAGGGAGACCTGCACCCGGTAGCTGCCGCCTTCCCGCGCGCGGCGGGCGAGGGCGAGCATGGCACCGAACGCGCCGAGAAAGCCGGTGAGGAAATCGCACATGAACACCGGGGTCAGCTCCGGCGCGCCGGAGCCGATAGCCTCTCCCTGGGTGTGGCAGATGCCGGTGACGGCCTGGGCCACCTGGTCCCACCCCGCCCGTGCGCCGAAGGGCCCGCCCGAGCCGAAGCAGTTGACGGAAACGTGGACCAGGCCGGGCCGGAGCGCCATCAGCTGCTCAGCGCCGAACCCGTGGGCGGCGAGCCGCTGCGGGCGATAGCCGTCGATGAACACGTCGGCGGCGCGGACGAGCTCGCGCAGGCGGGCCGCCTCCTCCGGGCGATTGAAGTTGAGGAAGGAGCTGCGCTTGCCGTGGCTGGTGTCGCGCACGAAGGCGGGCACCTGGGGCAGCTCGGGCGCCGTCACCATCAGCACGTCGGCGCCGTGCTCGGCAAGGCTGAGGCCGGCGGTGGGGCCGGCGAGAATGCGCGTGAGATCGAGTACGCGCAGCCCGGCCATGGGCGCGTCGCCCTCCGGCAGCGGCTCCGGCTCGCCCTCCGCCACCTTTGTGATCTCCACCACCGGCCGGGCGGCGAGATAGGCGCCGTGGGGATGGGCGAGCCATTCCTGCGGCGTGCGCACCTTGCCGCCGCAGGCCCGGGCGCGGGCGAGGGCGTCCTCCAGCGCATCGGCCTTCCAGCGGCCCACGGCGTCCTTCACGCCTTCGACCGAGCTTTCGCTGGCGAGCACGTCGAGCACCCGCCGCTCAAGGTGGGGCAGGTTGGTGTGGGGCAGCACATGGCCGCCGTCGGCGGTGGGCCACGGCTGGGTGAGCGCCACCATGTGCTTCATGGCGGGGGAGGCGGGAATGGGGTGGTAGCCACCGTCATCCCCCTTGAGCAGCGTTTCCTCGCCCCCCGAGAGGGAGGTGGCGGCAGCGGCGCGGGCGTCGACGGCGATCTTCTGGCGCCGGCCGGTGCGCAGCTCCCACAGGTCGTTGGCGGCGACGCCGCGGGCAGCCAGAACCGCGGCCGAGACCTCGCCGATACGGAACGGCGTGCGGAAGAAGGGATCGGCACCGGTCAGCGTCACCTCGTCGTCGGGGAGGGGCGCGCCGGCACGGATGGCCATGAGTTCGTGAAAGGCGTTGGAGGCGGTGCGGCGGTCTTCGGTCATGATTCTCTTGCCTTCGGTGGGGTACGGCGCGGGCGGCGGCCGTCCGCGCGCGAGTGTGGGAAGCTGGCCTGGCGAGCGCGGTCAGGCGGCTGCCGGCAGGGCCGCGGGGCGCCCGGCGCGGGAGACGAGCCAGCAGGTGAGGAAGGCCAGCGGCATGGAGATCAGGGTGGGCGGATCGAGCGCGACCACCGGCGTGGCGAAGCCGAACACCTTCACCCACATGGAAGGGCCGAGCACGGTGAGCGCCAGCGCCGCCACCAGCCCCACGCTGCCGCCGGCGATGGCGCCGCGGGTGGTGAGCCCCCGCCAGTAGATGGACAGCAGCAGCACCGGGAAGGTGGACGAGCAGGCGATGGCGAAGGCCAGGGAGATCATGTAGGCGACATTCTGCCCCTCGAACGCGATGCCGAGGGCAATGGCCACCAGCCCCAGCACCACGGTGGCGATGCGGGAGATGCGCAGCTCCTGCCGGTCGTCCACGTGCCCCTTCAGCACCACCCGCGCATAAAGGTCGTGGCTGACGGAGGAGGCGCCGGCCAGCGTGAGCCCCGCCACCACGGCGAGGATGGTGGCGAAGGCCACTGCCGAGACCAGGCCCAGCATCACGTTGCCGCCCAGGATGCGGGAAAGGTGGATGGCCACCATGTTGACGCCGCCGATAACCTTGCCGTCGGCGCCCAGCGCGGTGGCCTCGCCGGAGAGGATGAGGATGGCGCCGAAGCCGAACACGGCGGTGGCGGCATAGAAGGTGGATATGAAGGCGGTGCCCCACACCACGGAATTCCGCGCCGCGCGGGCATCGGGCACCGTGAAGAAGCGCATGAGGATGTGCGGCAGGCCGGCGGTGCCGAACATGAGCGCCAGCGCCAGGGAGAGCGCCGAGAACGGCGCGCGTGCCGCGGATGCGGGGGCGAGGATGGCTTCGCCCTTCGGGTGCGCGGCGGCGGCGCCCTTCAGGATGGCGGAGAGATCGAAGCCGAAGCGCTGCAGCACCAGGAAGGCGATGAGCGCGCCGCCCGCCAGCATCAGGCAGGCCTTCACGATCTGCACCCAGGTGGTGGCCATCATGCCGCCGAACATGACGTAGCAGATCATCAGCGCCCCCACGAGCGCCACCGCCGCCTTGAAGCCGATGCCGAACAGCAGCTCGATGAGCGCGCCGGCGCCGACGATCTGGGCAATGAGGTAGAAGGCGATCACCACCAGGGACGCGACCGCCCCGAAGATGCGCATGGGCGTCTCGTCGAGATTCAGGCTTACCACGTCCGAGAAGGTGAACTTGCCGAGCCGCCGCAGCCGTTCCGCCAGCAGGAACACCACGATGGGCATGCCGGTGGAGTAGCCGATGGCATAGATGTAACCGTCGAAGCCGCCGGTGAAGATGAGGCCCGTGAGCCCCAGGAAGGCGCCGGCGGAGAGCGCGTCGCCGGCGAGCGCGAGGCCGTTCTGCAGGCTCGTGACATTGCCGCCGGCGGCGTAGAAGTCGTTGGTGCCCTTGGTGTTGCGGGCCGCCCACCAGGTGATGGCGAGGGACAGCAGCACGATGGCGAGGAAGCAGGCGATGGCGACGGTGTTCATCGCGCCACCCCTTCCGCCGGGCGGGCGTCCCGCGCTTCGAACAGGGCGCGCTCGCGGCGGTTCGCCGCCACCGCATAGCCGACGGTGAGCGCGAAGCCGAGGGCGATGACGCCAAGCCCGGCGACGAAGGCCCAGGTGATGGCCCCGCCGGGCGTGACGGGCGCCGCCAGCAGCGCCGGGGCGAAGGCTGCGAGCGCGGTGAAGGCGAGGTAGGCGAGGGCGAGGATGGCGGTGGCGCCGAGGCCGAGCCCCGCGCCATCGTCGCGGCGCTGCCGTCTGGTCGATGAGGTCATGTGGTTTTTCCCTTCTGGATGGCGGATTTCCGCCGGCTGGGCGCCGGGGTTGGGAGTGGTCTCCGGCCCTGGTCGCCTCAATTTTGAGCAGGAATGAACCTGATGACTTTCGAGGCTAATGGCGTGTTTGACATTCTTGAAATGGTTTGATCTGATCTCAACCATCTGAAAATGAGATGGCCGTGCCCGTGCTCCGGCGCGTGGCGGGTCCGGCAGTGTGCGCCGCTGGCGCGCCTCTCCTGCAACGGTGCGGAACCATGAACAGCGCGGATCTGGATTTCTTCCTCGCGGTGAGCCGCGAGGCCTCCATCGGCGGGGCGGCGGCCCGGCTCAACACTGCCCAGTCCAACGTGACGAACCGCATCAAGAAGCTGGAGGCGGATCTCGGGGTCATCCTGTTCGAGCGGCACTCGCGCGGGGTGAAGCTCACCGGTGCCGGGGAGCGGCTGCTGCCGTTCGCCTCTGAGGTGGGCCGCCTGCTGGGGGAGGCGCGGCGCGCGGTGGCCGCATCCGATGTTCCCGGCGGCCCGCTGCTGATCGGCGCCATGGAGACCACCATGGCGCTGCGTCTCAGCGACCGGCTCGTGACCTTCTCGCGCCGCTGCCCGGAGGTGGATCTCACCCTGCGCACCGGCACCACCGCCGAGCTGGTGGAGCAGGTGCTGCGCCAGGAACTGGAGGGCGCCTATGTGTGCGGGCCGCTGGCGCACCCGCGCCTCGTCGCGCGCAGCGCCTTCCTGGAGGAGCTGGCCGTAGTGGCGGGGCCGGATGTGGCTTCCCTCGACCTCATCGCCGAGCGGGGGCACGCCAACATCTATGTGTTCCGCCGGGGTTGCTCCTACCGCCAGCGGCTGGAGCAGCTGCTGGCGCGGCGCGGCATCGCGGTGGCGCGCACGCTGGAATATGGCAGCCTCGATGCCATCCTCGCCTGCGTCTCCGCCGGCATGGGGGTGACCCTGCTGCCCCTCGACCTGCTGAAGGCCCACGGCGGTGCGCACCCCTTCCGGGTGCTGCGCCTGCCCCGTGAGGAGGCGCGGGTGGAGACCCTCTTCATCCGCCGCGCGCAGGTCTATGTCTCGCCGGCGCTCTCTGCATTCCTCGAGGCCATGGAGGCGCCGGCCCTGGCTGGGATGGCGGAGGCTGGCGAATAGCGCCATGCCGCGCCCACGGCGCGCAGTCGCGCAGGGACGGCCCCGGATGGCGCGTCGCGATTGCCGGTCGCGGTCAGAAATAGACGGCCCGGAATGACCTCGCCGGGGGAAGGCGGCTTGGCGGAGCGGTCTTCGCACCCCTATCTTCCGCGCGGGCGGCGAGGGATGGCCAATTCAGGCGCCGCCGACCAGGGGCCGGGGGTATGATCCGGACATTGACGATCGCGGTTGCGTTCACCCTCGGGCTGGCTTCGGCGGCGGCCGCGCAGGGTGCGAAGGTCTTCGGCCAGGGCTTCGACAACTGGGTTTTCACCCAGACGCCCGAGGCGGACGGCCTCATCAACTGCCGTGCCACGCGCAAGGCCGGCGGCCGGGAGGACATCGTGGCGATGCGCACCAGCGGACAGCCTTATGTGAGCGTCTCGGCCGCCGGGCGAAAGGGCAAGTACCGGGAATCGATCATCGAATCCGCCGGCAGCAGCTGGACCGTCACGGCTGAGGCCAATGGCGTGCGCCTGTGGTTCACCCCTCTTTCCGCGAATGCGGTCGAGGAAATCATGCTGCGCGGCAGCTACGCATTCTTCCTGGGCGGAACCGAGGATCGGGAGAAGGTCAACCTCGGCGCGAAATCGGCCGCCGCGTGGGCGCGCGTGAAGGAATGCGTGGCCGCGAGCCGCCGCTGAGGCGTGCGCCGGCGGGGGAGCGTTCCGGCGGTCGGCGGGACCGCTCTCACGCCTCGCCCGGAGGCCGGGCGCCGCGGGAATGTGAGGTGGCGGGTTTCCCTTCCCCTCACATTCCGGCCCGGGGCGAGCAGCCTTTGCGGCATCGCGCCCTCAGGGAATCAACAGCAGCGACCCCACCGTCTCGCCGCGCTCCAGCAGGGCATGCGCCTCTGCGGCATGGGCGAGGGGCAATTCAGCGCCGATGGTGACGGGAAGCCCGCGCGCGATTTCAGCGAACAGCTCCGATGCCGCCTGGCGGTAGGCCGCGACGTCATTGGCGTAGGCGAACACGCTCGGCCGGCTGAGCGCCAGCGAACGGCGCGGCCCGAGCGCCGCAAGGGGAATCTCGGGCAGTGTGCCGCACGCCTGGCCGATGCTGGCGACCGTCCCGAAGGGCCGCACCGCGTCGAGCGTGCGCAGCAGGGTTTGCCCGCCGATGCCGTCGAAGGCCGCGTCCACCCCGCGGCCGCCGGTCAGGCGCAGGACCTCTTCGGCGAAATCCTGCTCCTTGTAGAGAATGACGTGGTCGGCGCCGCGGGCGCGCGCGAGGTCGGCCTTGGCGGGGGAGCCGGCCGTGCCGATCACCCGCGCGCCCAGCCGCCTGGCCCAGGCGGTCAGGATGAGGCCGAGCCCGCCGGCCGCCGCGTGCACCAGGAGCGTCGTTTCGGCGCCCACGGGGAAAACGTGGCGCAGCAGCATGTGCGCGGTCACGCCCCGCAGCATGGCCGCGGCGGCGGTGCGATCGTCGATGCCGTCGGGAATGGCGACGAGGCGGGTGGCGGGAATGTTGCGCTCCAGGGCGTATCCGCCCGCGGGGAGGCCCGCATAGGCCACCCGCGCGCCTGCCGTGAAGGTGGTGACGCCGGGGCCAATCGCCTCCACCACGCCGGCCCCCTCCACCCCCAGCACCGCCGGCAGGGCGCCGACAGGGTAGAGGCCGGTGCGATGGTAGATGTCCACGAAATTGACGCCGATTGCCGTATGGCGGATGCGCACTTCCCCGGCGCCGGGGGCGACGAGGGCGGGGGTGGCCGCGCGCAAGCCGTCGATGCCGCCGGCGGCGGTGAGTGTGATGGCGAAGGTGGTTTCGGGCCGTGTGGCGGCGTGGAACGTCATGGGGTGCCTCCTGTGAGTACGGCGACCCTAGGCATGCTCCCCATGTGCGGGAATTCGGAATATAAGCACAGTATCTGGGGATTTTTGCGCGGACGAGGCATGCTGGACTGGGACGACCTGCGCTTCTTCGTTGCGCTTGCCCGCTGCGGGAGCCTTTCCGAGGTGGCGCGCCGCCTCGGCGCCGACCACTCGACCGTCGCACGCCGCATCACGGGGCTGGAGACGGCCCTTTCGCTGAAACTGTTCGACCGGCTGCCGCGCGGCTATGCCCTCACCCCCGAGGGAGAGCGGCTTCTGGAGCGCGCCAGCGCCGTCGAGCAGGCGGTGCACGGGGTGGAACGTCTCGCCAGTGGCGTGGGGGCGGCGATCGCGGGGCGGGTGCGCATCAGCGCCCCGCCCGCGCTGGCCAGCCATTGGCTGGTGCCGCGGCTCGCGCCGCTCCTGGCGCGGCATCCCGGATTGGAATTGGACGTCTCGGGGACGGCGGCGCCCGCGCACCTCTCCCGTCATGAGGCGGATCTTGCCCTGCGCCTGTCGCGCCCGCAAGAGAAGGGGCTGGTGGCGCGCCGCCTCGGCCGCCTCGCCTATGGCCTTTATGGCGCGCGCGCCTATGTGGAGGCGACCCCCGAGGCGGAGCGCGCCTTCCTGGGCTATGACGAGGAGCTGGCCGGCTCGCCCCAGCAGGCCTGGCTGGAGGCCCTCGCACGGGGGCGGCCCATCGTCTTCATGAGCAACGACCTTTCCAGCCTCATTTCGGCGGCGCGCTCGGGGATGGGGCTTGCGGCGATGCCCCATGTTCTGGCGCGCGCGGCGGGGGATCTCGTCTGCGTCGTCGACGATGGCGGAGTGGAACGCGAGCTGTGGCTGCTGGTGCACCCCGACCTGCGGCGCGCGGCGCGGGTGCGGGCGGTGATGGACCACATCATTGCCATGTGTCGCGAACTGAAGCCGGACTGAAAGGGGCGGGGCCGAACCGCTTGTCGGTCGCGGGCTTTCCATCGCGGTGGGCGGGATCGGGCCGCGCCCCACGCCGGCGGCCACAGCTCCCAGCGTCCCGGAATCGACGATTAGTCGGGCAACCGCAGCCCGCGGTGTTTTCGCGCTGCACCGCGCTGTTTCCGTTCGATTTCAGGAAGCGTTGAATTTGCTGGTGCTGCGAGAGAGGATTGAACTCTCGACCTCTCCCTTACCAAGGGAGTGCTCTACCACTGAGCTACCGCAGCGTCCGGTTCGAAGGGAGATGAGGAAATGTCAGCCCCGCCTCGAACAGCGACGAAACATTGTTCGTCGTCAGGCGGCTTCATCTGCCACATGGGGTCGGGGTGTGCAAGGGCATTTCGGCATCTTTTCCCGCGCCATGCAGGAAAGGGGGAGTTATAAACAGGCTCGTCCGCGCACGGGCGCCATGCCTGCCGGTTGCGCGGTGCAAGCTGCTTTTTTGCGCGTGCTCACCGCTTGAGCGTTTCCGCGTCCCTCTGTAGCCTTCGGTGGGAGAGGCCATTGCGGGGGACAGTATGGCTGCGGAAAAGCCGCGCAATCAAACCATCGGTGCCGTCCGGCGGACTTTCCAGCCCTGGGCCGACCCCGAAAGAAAGCCGCTGATCCGCTTCGAGAACATCGTGAAGCGATTCGGCGATTTCACAGCCGTCGACAATGTCAGCCTCGACATCTACGAGCGCGAGTTCTTCGCCCTCCTCGGTCCTTCCGGCTGCGGCAAGACCACCTTGATGCGCATGCTGGCGGGCTTCGAGGAGCCGACCGAAGGGCGCCTCACGCTTGCGGGAGAGGACATCTCCGGCATTCCGCCCTACCGGCGGCCCGTGAACATGATGTTCCAGTCCTACGCGCTGTTCCCGCACATGAACGTGATGGACAACATCGCCTTCGGCCTGAAGCAGGACAAGATGCCGAAGGCCGACATCGCGGCCCGCGTCGAGGAGATGCTCAAGCTCACCAAGCTCGAGAAGTTCGCCAAGCGGAAGCCGCACCAGCTCTCCGGCGGCCAGCGCCAGCGGGTTGCGCTCGCCCGCTCGCTGGCCAAGCGCCCCAAGGTGCTGCTGCTCGACGAGCCGCTCGGCGCGCTCGACAAGAAGCTGCGCGAGGAAACCCAGTTCGAGCTCATGGACCTGCAGATGGACCTGGGCATGACCTTCCTGATCGTCACCCACGACCAGGAAGAGGCCATGACCGTGGCCGACCGCATCGCCGTGATGAACCACGGCGTGCTGATGCAGGTGGCCCCGCCGGCGGAGATCTATGAGCAGCCCGCCACCCGCTATGTGGCGGATTTCATCGGCGAGGTGAACCTGGTGGAGGGCAAGGTCCTCTCCGCCTCCGCCGAGGAGCTGCGCCTGTCCTCGCCCATCACGCCCCATCCGCTGCACGTGACGCAGGGGGCGGATGTGAAGCCGGGCGACGAGGCTTGCATCGCCATCCGCCCGGAGAAGCTGCGCATCTCCCTGGAGCCGCCCGCCGACACCTCGGAGAACTGCTTCGAGGGCGAGATCTGGGACATCGGCTACCTCGGCGATCTCTCCATCTACCATGTGGAGCTCGCCTGCGGGCAGCGCATCAAGGTCTCGCAGCCGAACCTCTCGCGCATGGTGCAGCGGCCCATCACCTGGGACGACAAGGTGTGGGTGACGTTCGCGCCCCATGCCGGCGTCGTGCTCACCCGCTAAAGGAGGCGTCCATGGCGATGGCGGGCGAGAAGGGGCGCGGGCGGTATCTGGTGCTCGCGGTGCCCTATCTGTGGCTCCTGGCGCTGTTCCTGGCGCCGTTCCTCATCGTGTTCAAGATCTCGCTGTCGCAGGATGCGGTGGCGCAGCCGCCCTACACGCCGCTGCTGGATCTCTCGCAGGGCTGGGCCGGCTTCACCGCGTTCCTGTCCCAGCTCTCCCTCGACAACTACCTGTATGTGCTCGATTTTTCGAACGAGTTCATCCAGGCCTACGGCTCCTCGCTGGTCATCGCCTCCATCTCCACGGTGCTGCTGCTGCTGGTGGGCTACCCCATCGCCTACGGCATGGCGCGCGCGCCGCGCTCCATGCAGCCCACGCTGCTGATGCTGGTGATCCTGCCGTTCTGGACCTCGTTCCTGATCCGCGTCTACGCCTGGATCGGCATCCTCTCGCCCGAGGGGCTGCTGAACCAGGGCCTGATGGCGCTGGGGCTCATCGACACGCCGCTGGAGATCCTCAACACCGACACCGCGGTCTATATCGGCATCGTCTATTCCTACCTGCCGTTCATGGTGCTGCCGCTCTACTCGGCGTTGGAAAAGCTCGACCTGACGCTGCTGGAGGCCGCCGCCGACCTCGGCTGCCCGCCCACCAAGGCGTTCTGGACCATCACCTTCCCGCTCTCGCTTCCGGGCGTGGCGGCGGGCGCGCTGCTCTGCTTCATTCCGGCGGTGGGCGAGTTCGTGATCCCCGACCTGCTCGGCGGCTCCGACACGATGATGATCGGCAAGTCGCTGTGGACCGAGTTCACCGTGAACCGCTCGTGGACCGTCTCCTCGGCGGTGGCGGTGCTGCTGCTGCTGGTGCTGGTGGTGCCCATCGTCATCTACCAGAACATCCAGCAGCGCGAGCTGGAGGCCGGAAAATGAAGAAGGGCCTCACCTGGTTCAACGTGACGTCCATCGCCCTGGGCTTCGCGTTCCTCTACATCCCCATCCTGCTCTTGGTCATCTACTCCTTCAACGCCTCGCGCCTCGTCACCGTGTGGGCGGGCTTCTCCACCCAGTGGTACTGGGCGCTGCTGGAGAACGAGCAGCTCATCGATGCCGCGTGGGTCACGCTGCGCATCGCCTTCTTCTCCTCGCTGGTCTCCACCGTGCTCGGCACCATGGCGGCGCTGGCGCTCACCCGCTACGGGCGCTTTGCCGGGCGCACCCTGTTCTCGGGCATGATCTACGCGCCCCTGGTCATGCCCGAGGTCATCACAGGCCTCTCGCTGCTGCTGTTGTTCGTGGCGGTGGACTTCGATCGCGGCTTCTGGACGGTGCTGCTGGCGCACATCACCTTCACCATGTGCTTCGTGGCGGTGGTGGTGCAATCGCGCCTCGTCACCTTCGACCGGACCCTGGAGGAGGCGGCGCTCGATCTCGGCTGCCCGCCGATGAAGACCTTCTTCGCCATCACCCTGCCGCTGATCCTGCCGGCGGTGGTCTCCGGCTTCATGCTGGCCTTCACCCTCTCCCTCGACGACCTCGTGATCGCGAGCTTCACGACCGGGCCCGGCGCCACCACCCTGCCCATGCGCATCTATTCCCAGGTGCGCCTTGGCGTGACGCCGGAGATCAACGCCGTCTGCACCATCCTCATCGCCATTGTCACGGTGGTGGTTATCATCGCCTCGCTCGTCACCAAGCGGGCGGAGAACCTGCGCCAGGCCGAGGAGCGGGCGGCCATGCAGGGCTGATCCGCTTCGCCAGCCGCCTTCCCGCCCGGCTTGATCGGGCGGGGTGCTCTTTGCCATAAGCTCGCCTTTCTCCGGCGCGGCGCGCCCGCGCCTGTTTCCGTGGCAGGTGGCGGGCCGCACCGGAGCGGCGTCCGGGCCCCAGGCCGGGGCGGATGGCCCTGGGGACGGATCTGGACCTCCTTGATGAGATATCGTGCGGACATCAGCGGCCTTCGCGCGCTGGCGGTGATTCCCGTCGTGTTGTTCCACGCGAATCCGGTCCTCGCCCCCGGCGGCTATGTGGGCGTGGACGTCTTCTTCGTCATTTCCGGCTATCTCATCACCTCGGTGATCGCGGCGGAGCTCGACAAGGGCGGCTTCAGCCTCGCCCGCTTCTATGACCGGCGCGTGCGGCGCATCCTGCCCGCCTATGTGGCCATGGCGCTCGCGACCACGCTGGTGGCGCTGGTGTTGCTGCCGCCGGCCCTGCTCATCGGCTACGGGGAGCAGCTGAAGGCGGCCTCCACCTTCCTCGCCAACCGTTATTTTCTCTCGGTGGCCTCCTATTTCGGCCCGGTGGCCGAGGAGCAGCCGCTGCTGCACACCTGGTCGCTCTCCATTGAGGAGCAGTTCTACCTGTTCTGGCCGCTGCTGCTGGCGGGGCTCGCCCATCCGCGGCTGAAGCGGCTGCGGCCGGTGGTGGTGTATGCCCTCATCGCCGCCTCCCTGTTCCTCGCCACCCGCAATGCGGTGCTGCGGCCGGGCCCGGCCTTCTACAATTTCGCCGGGCGGGCCTGGGAACTGCTTCTGGGCGCGACGCTGGCCCTCGGCCTGCTGCCGCGCCTCAGGCGGCCCCTGGTGGCGGAGATCCTCGCCGCAGCCGGCGTCGTCATGATCCTCGCCGCGGTGGCGCTGTTCGACCGCCACACGGTGTTTCCCGGCGCGAGCGCGCTGGTGCCCACGCTGGGCGCGCTGTTCGTGCTGTGGGCGGGGGCGGAAGGCCGCGTCACCGCCGCCGGGCGGGTGCTAGCGCTGGCGCCGCTGGCCTTCGTGGGGCTCATCTCCTATTCGCTCTACCTGTGGCACTGGCCCATCCTGGTGTTCCTGCGCCTCCAGAACGGGCCCCATCTCTCGCCGGTGCAGGTGGCGGGCGCGGTGGCGGCGGCGGTGGCGCTGGCCACGCTCTCGTGGCGCTTCGTGGAGAATCCGTTCCGCCGCGCCGGCTTCACCACCCTGCGCACAGAGCTGAGGAGCATCGCGCTCGGGCTGGGCGTGCTGGCGGTGCTGGTGGCGACGGGCTTCGTGCTGGTGCTGGCCCAGGGCCTGCCCGCCCGCGCCCCGGCGCGGGCGCTGGAGGCGGAGAGGGCGGTGGCCGACGTGTGGCGCGGCACCAAGGCATGCCTGCTCGGCCCCAACCAGACCGTGCCGCCGGCCGGCTGCCGCTTCGGTGATCCGGCGGCGGGCGCGCCGCAGATCGCGCTATGGGGCGATTCCCTTGCCAACCACCACGGCCCGGCCCTGGACGAGCTGGCGCGCCAGATGGGCTTCGGCCTCGTGCAGGTGACCAAGGCCGGCTGCGCGCCGCGCCGGCCCGAGGACGCGGCGAACGCGCCGCGCACCAAGGAGGGCGGCGTCTGCAACGCCTTCCGCGGCGCCTCGCTGAAGTCGATCCTGGATGATCCCGCCATCCGCATCGTGGTGATCGGCGGCAATTGGGGCGCCGAGGGGCGGCTCGACGACGACCTCGCCTCCCTCGCCGCGGTGGTGGGGGAGATCACGGCCACGGGCCGGGGCGTGGTGCTGGTGGCGCCGGCGGTGGCCTTCGCGAGTGGCGGCGGGCATTGCGTCGCCCGGCGGCGGTTCATGGGGCAGGATGACGAGGGCTGCGGCCTGCCGGCGGCGGAGGCCGAGGCGGGCCCCCGCCGGGTGGAGGGCGCCTTCGCGGCCATGGCCGCAAACCCGCTGGTGCGCGTCGTGCTGCCGCGCCTGCGCTTCTGCGATGCCGTCGCCTGCCGCCCGCTGGTGGACGGCAAGGTGGCCATGACCGACGGCGGCCACCTGAACGTGACCGGTTCCCTCGCCCTGCGGAACGATATCGGCGCCGCACTGGAGGGGCTCCTGCCCGCCGTCAGCGCGGATCGTCCCCGTTGAGGGCGCAGAAGTTGGCGTAGATGGCGGCCATCACCTGGGTCACCACCGGGTTGCAGATGGAATAATAGAGCCGCCGGTGCTCGCGCCGGAAGGTGACGATGCCTTCGCTCTTCAGCTTCGCCAGGTGCTGGGACATGGAGGTCTGGGAGATGCCGGTGGCGTCCGAAAGCTCCGAGACGCTCTTCTCCCCCGCGGTGAGCTGGCACAGGATGCGCAGGCGGCGCGGATTGGCGAGGCCGCTGAGAAACTGCGCGGCCGCCTCCGAGCGGTCGTCCGCGAAGGTGCGGGGGCCGTCGTCTCCGGCGGTGTCCCTCCGGCCGTCGCCGGTTTCCGCGCCCCTGGTCATGCCGCCTCCGTCATCTGCCGCCCCGGCTGTGCTCATCGCCGGGGCACCGTGCTTCCCCGCCCTTGTCTCCCCCCTCTTGCCCGCCGTCCTCGGTCCGCGCGAAGAGGTAGGCATTGACGCATCATAATATGATGATATTAGAAAATCATAATATGAAGGGGTCGCCGATGAGCAAGGACTACAAGGCGCTGATTGCCGATATCTCGCGTTACACCGCCGAGCTGCGGAAGGAAACGCCGGATGCGATGGCGGGCTTCTACAGCCTCGCCAAGGCCGCCAGCGCCGAGGGCGCGCTCGACAAGAAGACCAAGGAGCTCATCGCCCTCGCCATCGGCGTCACCCAGCGCTGCGACGGCTGCATCGGCTTCCACACCAAGGCCCTGAAGGATCTGGGCGCGACCCGCACCGAGGTGGCCGAGATGCTCTCCATGTGCGTGTACATGGGCGGCGGCCCGGCGCTGATGTACGCCGCCGACGCCCTGCGCGCCTTCGACCAGTTCAGCGCCGACTGAGCGGCGTTTTCCAGCGCCGGCGCGCGCCAGTTCCGCAAGTGACGAAAGGCCCATGAGCCAAGCTCATGGGCCTTTGCTATGAGGTATCCGAGGCCGCTTCATGCGCCGTCTTTGCCGAGGAGGCGAGTTACCCCATGTCCGACGCCCCGAGCGAACGCACCCGCGTCAAGCGCTACCACCACCTGGCCGATTATGCGCCGCAGACCATCCACGCCATCCTCGACGCCATGCCGGTGTGCAGCGTGGCCTATGTGCACGAGGGCCGGCCGGTGGTGACGCCCACCCTGCAGTGGCGCGACGGCGACCGCATCTATTGGCACGGCTCGGCGGCGAGCCGCATGATCCGCGCCACGGCGGGGCAGGAGGTATGCGTCACCGTCTCGCTGATCGACGGCCTCGTGCTCGCCCGCTCGGCCTACAATTACAACATCAACCACCGTTCGGTGATGATCTTCGGACAGGCCGAGATGGTCACCGATCCGGAGGAGAAGAGAGCCCAGCTCCAGCGCTTCGTGGACGGCCTCATCCCCGGCCAGTGGGACCGCCTGCGCCCGGTGAAGGACAAGGAGCTGAAGGCCACCACCGTGCTCTCTTTGCCCATCACCGAGGCCTCCGCCAAGGTGCGCACCGGCCAGCCGGAGGACGAGGCGGAGGATTATGACTTTCCTGTCTGGGCCGGGGTGGTGCCGGTGCGCACGGTGGTGGACCCGCCGGTGCCCGACCCCAGGAACCTGCCGGGCGTGGAGATGCCGCCCGAGGTGCGCGCGTTCAAGATCGGCTGAGGGACGGGCGGCGCTTGCATGTCGGCAGGCGCTGGTCGTCTATATGACCGGATATTACGGGGCACGGCATGGCCGGGGCGTTCGAACAGGTGCAGGTCCAGTTCCAGAGCCGGACCGGCAATTGGAGCACGGTGATGACGGTGGAGAATCTGCCGGAGAACATCACCAATGCCATGCGCACGGTTGCGCGGGTCAATCCCGGCTGCCGGGTGCGGGCGGTCGATGGCCGTGGCCGGGTGCTGGACCTTCTGTAGCGGGGCGGCGGCGCCCCTGGCGCGCGGGTGGAGCATCAGGAGCTTCTGTCCGGTCTCGTCCGGCTGCACATTCTGCACCATGCGGTGGAGGGCGAGGTCTACCGGCGGTGGATGATCGCGGAGCTGGCGCGCCACGGCTACCACCTCAGCCCTGGCACGCTCTATCCCATGCTGCATACTATGGAGCGCAGGGGCGACCTCACCGCCCGCACGGAGCGCCCCGTCCGCCGGCTCTGCAGCGCCACCCCCATGGGGCGCGAGGCGCTGGACCTCGCGCGGCGCAAGGTGCGCGGGCTGTTCCGCGAGATGCTGCCGGAGGATTGAGAGGCCCGAGGCGAAAAAGGGCCGCGCCCCGGCGGGACGCGACCCTCGCGGCACGCTTCGCCGTGTTCACGTGGCGTCGTCCATTTGGCCCCGTTCACTCGGCGAAGGCGCGTTCCGTGACGAAGGCGCCGGGCGCGGCGTTCGCGCCCTCGGTGAAGCCGGCGGCGAGCAGCAGGTCGCGGGTGTCGCGCAGCATGGCCATGGAGCCGCAGATCATGCCCCGGTCCACCGCGGGGTCTAGGGGCGGCACGCCGAGATCGGCGAAGAGCTTACCGCTGCCCATGAGGTCGGTGATGCGGCCGGTGCGGGCATAGTCCTCGCGCGTCACGCTGGCGTAATGGCGCAGCTTGCCGGCGGCGTATTCGCCCACCAGCGGATCGGACAGCGCCTCCTCGACGATGTCGAAGCCGTATTTCAGCTCCGCCACCTCGCGGCAGGTGTGGGTGAGGATGACCTCGTCGAACTTCTCGTAGGTTTCGGGCTCGCGGATGAGGCTCGCGAACGGGGCGATGCCGGTGCCGGTGGAGAACATGTACAGCCGCCGGCCGGGGGTGAGGGCGTCCAGCACCAGCGTGCCGGTGGCCTTCTTGCGCATCAGGATGCCGTCTCCGGGGCGGACCATCTGCAGGCGGGAGGTCAGCGGCCCGTCCGGCACCTTGATGGAGAAGAATTCCAGTTCTTCGGCCCAGGCGGGGCTGGCGATGGAATAGGCGCGGTAGAGCGGCTTGCCCTGCGCCAGCAGGCCGATCATGGCGAACTCGCCGGAGCGGAAGCGGAAGCTCGAAGGCCGCGTGGTGCGGAAGCGGAACAGGCGGTCCGTGTAATGGGTCACGCTGGTGACGGTCTCGATGAAGATGCCGTCCGGGGCTTTCTTGGTGAGGTCTTCGGCGGAGAGGGGCAGGGTCATGGCTGTGTCCGTTGGCGGGAGGGGTCAGCGGGCCTCGGCGGCCTTGTCGCTCAGGAGGGGCAGCTTGTCCGGGCGGCCGTTCCAGTCCTCGGCGTCGTCGAGGGGCTCGATGCGCTCGGCGATGGCGGGCCAGAGCGCCGCATATCTGCGGTTGATCTCCAGCCAGGGCTCCGCGCCGTCCGCGCTGTCGGCGATGATGGCGTCGGCCGGGCATTCCGGCTCGCACACGCCGCAGTCAATGCACTCTTCCGGATTGATGACGAGCATGTTCTCGCCCTCGTGGAAGCAGTCCACCGGGCAGACCTCCACGCAGTCGGTGTATTTGCAGCGGATGCAGTTCTCGGTGACGACGAAGGCCATGATCGCGTCCTGAAAAGATGAGGATGGCCTTCGCTTAGGCCCAAGCGGGGGCGGGGTCTGTCAAGTTGTTGCTATCGGGCGGCCGCGCGGGGGTGGTGATCTTCATCGACCCTGTGAGGAGTCCCTTCCATGACCACGCCCAATCCCAACCCCCCGGTGGAGATCCGCCTTTCCGCGGACAAGCGCCGCCTCACCCTCGTGTGGGAGGACGGCGCGGTGGAGGCGCTCGGCGCCCCCGAGCTGCGGGCCCGCTCCCAGTCCGCCGGGGCGAAGCGCCTGCGCGTCATCGGGCTCGATGCGCCGGTGCGCTCCGACATCACCGTGACCGGCGTGAGCCTGCTCGGCGGCTACGGCCTCAACCTCTCCTTCTCTGACGGGCACGACCGCGGCATCTACCCCTGGGCGCTGCTGAGGGAGATGGCGCAAGAACATTGGCAGTGAAGGGGAAGCTCCTCTTCCGCGGGCCAATGCAATTCCTTGACCGACACGTGAGCCTGGAACGGTTCAATTTCCCCCCGACACGGACTTGAAGGAGGCTCGCGTGGACGAGATCACGGCCGGACTTTCGGAAATCGACTGCGATGTGCTGGTCATCGGCGGCGGCACCGCCGGCCCCATGGCGGCCTACAAGGCCAAGATGAAGAACCCCGATGCCAAGGTGGTGCTGCTGGAAAAGGCCAATGTGAAGCGTTCCGGCGCCATCTCCATGGGCATGGACGGGCTCAACAACGCGGTTATTCCCGGTCACTCGACGCCTGAGCAGTATACGAAGGAAATCACCATCGCCAACGACGGTATCGTCGACCAGGCGGCGGTGCTGAAATATGCCGAGAACTGCTTCGAGATGATCCAGGAGCTGGACCGCTTCGGCATCCGCTTCCAGAAGGACGAGAACGGCGACTACGACGTCAAGAAGGTGCACCACATGGGCACCTACGTGCTGCCCATGCCCAATGGCGAGACGGTGAAGAAGGCGCTCTACCGCCAGCTCCGCCGCGCCCGCATCCTCATTTCCAACCGCTACATGGCCACCCGCCTCCTCACCGGGAAGTCGGGCCGCATCGCCGGCGCGGTCGCGGTGAATACCCGTACCGCCGAGTTCCTGGTGGTGCGCGCCAAGACCGTCATCATGAGCATGGGCGCCGCCGGCCGGCTGGGCCTGCCCACCTCCGGCTATCTGTTCGGAACTTATGAGAACGCCGCCAATTCCGGCGAGGGCTATGCCATGGCGTATCACGCCGGGGCCAAGCTCGCGAATCTCGAATGCTTCCAGATCAATCCACTCATCAAGGATTACAACGGCCCCGCCTGCGCCTATGTGGCCGGCCCGTTCGGCGGATACACCGCCAATGCCAACGGTGAGCGCTTCATCGAGTGCGATTACTGGTCCGGCCAGATGATGCAGGAGTTCTACAAGGAGCTGCAGTCGGGCAACGGGCCGGTGTTCCTGCGCCTCAACCACCTCAAAAAGGAGACCGCCGACCACATCGAGCAGATCCTGCACACGGTGGAGCGTCCCTCGCGCGGGCGGTTCCATGAGCAGCGCGGCACCCGCTATTCGGAAACCATGATCGAGATGCACATCTCGGAGATCGGCTTCTGCTCGGGCCACTCGGCTTCCGGCGTATTCGTGGACGAGTTCGCCCGCACCACGGTGCCCGGCCTCTACGCCGCCGGCGACATGGCGAGCGTGCCGCACAATTACATGCTGGGCGCCTTCACCAACGGCGCCATCGCCGGCGAAGACGCCATCGACTTCTGCAAGGACGTGGATCTCGACGCCTACGACCGCGCCGACGTGCTGGCCGAGCAGGAGCGCGTGCTGGCGCCCACCCGGCGCGAGGATGGCATTCCGCCCAACCAGATCGAGTACAAGGTGCGGCGCCTCGTGAACGATTACCTGCAGCCGCCGAAGGTGACCAAGAAATACGAGCTGGCGCAGCAGCGCTTCGCCGAGGTGCGCGCGGACATGGAGGGGGCCATGATGGCCCGCGACGCCCACGAGCTGATGCGTGCCATGGAGGTCTCCTCCATCCTCGACTGCGCGGACATGGCCGCCTGCGCCTCGCTCTACCGCACCGAGAGCCGCTGGGGCCTTTACCACTGGCGCACCGATTACCCCGAGCACAACGACGCGGACTGGAAGTGCCATGTCCTGCTGGGCAAGCAGGAAGACGGCTCCATGGGCTGCGAGAAGCGCGCGATCCAGCCCTACATCGTCCCCATCTCCGACGACGAGAAGGACGCCTACTACAAGCAGCGCATCACCGCCAAAGCATGAACGACCGTGTGATCTGAAGTCGAGAAAAGGAACTGCCCCATGCCTTTGGCCAATACTTCCACCACGGTGCCGGTCGTCGTCGATGAGGACAAGTGCATCGCCGACAAGGGCTGCACCGTGTGCGTCGACGTATGCCCGCTCGACGTGCTGCGCATCTCCGAGCTGACCGGCAAGGCCTATATGAAGTTCGACGAGTGCTGGTACTGCATGCCCTGCGAGGCCGATTGCCCTACCGGCGCCGTCACCGTCAACATTCCCTACCTGCTCAAGTGAGGCGCGCCATGACGTTCGAGCCCTTCGAGGCGTTCAGCGACCTCGACGACCTTGCCGAGAAGCTGCGCGACGCTGACCCGGGCGTGCGCCGGGTGGCGGTGATGGAGCTGGCCGATACGGCCGAGCCGGAGGCGGTGGCGCTGATCGGCTCCGCTCTGCGCGACGTGGTGCCGGAGGTGCGCCTCCAGGCCGCCATCGCCCTCGGCGAGTTTGACGGCCGCGAGACGGCGGAGATGCTCGTGATCGGCCTCGTGGACAAGGACCACCGCGTCGCCCGCGCCGCCGCCGACAGCCTCGCCGAGCTGAAGGACCCGGCGGCGGCCGATCCCATCTTCCCCCTCATCGCCCACGGGGACGCGTTCGTGCGCGCGGGCGCCCTGCGCGGCATCAAGGAGCTGCGCCGGCCGGATGCGCTGCCGCTGGCCCTGCGGGCGCTCGACGATGCCGACCCGCGCGTGCGGGTGGAGGCGCTCGGCGTGGTCGGCTACCTGAAGGTGGAGGAGACGTTGCCGGCGCTCATCGCCTGCTCGCGCGATGCCCATGCCGAGGTGCGCCGCACGGCGGTGGGGGCGCTCGGCTTCTCGCGCTCGGCCCATGCGGCGGAAGCGCTGATCCGCGCGCTCGGCGATGCCGACTGGTCGGTGCGCGAGGTGGCGGCGGAGATCCTGGGCAAGGGCCGCTTCGCCCGCGCCGTGGCGCCGCTGATCGCCGCCTTCGACGACCCGGAATGGCAGGTGCGGGTGAAGATCGTGCGCGCCCTCGGCCTGCTCAAGGCGGCGGAGGCTGTGCCGCTGATCGCCGGCTGCCTGGAAGACGGCATCAGCAACCTGCGCAAGGAGGCGGCCGCCGCCCTGGGCGAGATCGCGGCGCCCGCCGCCCGGCCCTTCCTGGAGCGCTTTGTCGATGACCCCGACCCCGATGTCCGAAAGAACGTGCGCTGGGCGCTCGGTCGGATAGAATAGTTCTCGATGGAGGCCGGCGCGGCGGCGGCCCGCGCGCCGGCCTGCCGCCCGGCAGGATGCGATGCCGAAGGCCCGTGAGCTTTTTTCATTGGCTTTTGGTGAGGCCCGCGCGGCGTATGAGCGAACCTGCTTGGCGCCGGCGCCACCTGGCACCCGTCAAGGAGCGGGCGGATGGTATGACGCCCCCGCGGGGCAAGGATCGGGAGGCTCGCCATTCCGCCCACCGGACCGAAGATACCATTGAGCGCCGGGCCTTCGTCGCGCATAGCCGTCTCCCCCTCCGCCACGCCTTGCGCGGAGGCTGACCCCGCCAGGATCGGCACGCCCAGAATCGCGGCGTCCAAGGTCGCTGGCTCCAAGATTGCGGCGTCCAAGGCGCCAATGTCTGGGCCGTCCGGTGCCGAGAGCGCCGGTTCCGAGCCCTCCGCCCCCAAGCCCTCCGCTCCCAAGCCACGCGTACCGAAATACCTTGAACTCAAGGAATGGCTGCTGCGGGGCGTGCTGGAGGGTCGCTTCCGGCCCGGCGACGCCTTGCCCAGCGAGAAGGAGTTGGCGCAGCGGTTCGCCGTCAGCCGCATCACCGTGCGCCAGGCGCTGGACCTGCTGCGCGAGGGCGGGCTCGTCACCGCGCACCAGGGCAAAGGCTATTTCGTCCGCGCCATCAGCGCCATGCAGGATCTCGGCCGCCTCCAGGGCTTCGGCGAGATGATGGAGCCGCTCGGCATCGCCACCCGCTCGGAGGTGCTGGGCGCGGCGGTGGTGGAGGCCCCGGCGGCGGTGGCGCGCGCCTTCGGCACCCGGCGCGGCGAGGAGGTGGTGCGCATCGAGCGCCTGCGGATCGCCGCCAGCGTCACCATGTCGGTGGACCTCAGCTATTTCCCGCTCGACGTGGGTCACCCGCTGCTCGGCCTCGACCTCCAGCGCGTGGACATCTTCAAGCTCATCGAGACGGATCTCGGCATCGAGATCGGCTTCGCCGACATCACCATGAGCGTGGTGGAGGCCGATGCCGAGCTGTGCACCCACCTGCCGCTGAAGCCGGGCGCGCCGGTGATCCACATCGAGCGGCTGACCCATGCCATGGACGGGCGCCCCATCGATTTCGAGAACCTCTACGCGCCCGCCGGCAACCATCGCTTCAAGGCCCGCATTCCGCGCTGGTGAGCCACCGCCGGGGCGGCTCTAATAAAACAATTAAATTTATCGAATCAATTGACAATATGATGACGCCCACCCATGCTTTCCGGGTCGGGCGTGCCGGTGGCGCGTCGGGGCCGTGGCCCCCGCTGAGGCGCTCCACTTCCCGATTCTCTTGCATGTGCCTGCGCTTGTCCGCTCCGCCCCGGGGCGGGCCGCGCAGTCCCGCGACTGCGGACGGGAGGGGGCGGACCGATCCGGCGAACTTGTATTATCGGAGGCGGGCATGGCCTGCTCAAGCGGACACCAACTGCGCCATGCTTGAGCAGCGGGCAGCGATGAAACGATGGGCATTCACCCAGCGTCATTGCCGGGCGTATCCTCCTTTGGCCTTGTTTTCTGGATCTTTTCCAACCCAAGCGCCGGCATGCACGACGCCGATGGCACGCCTGTTGCGCCTCTTGGGAGGCGTTTTAGGACAAGTGCAGCTTTCGAGGGATCAGACATGCGACATCATTCGATGCTCTTTGGCGTAGCCCTCGCGGCGCTCATGAGCGCCCCCGCGCTCGCCGAGACGATCGAGATCGGCATCGGCCACCAGAGCACCGTGACCAACACCGTTCCCGGCGGCATCATCCTCGAGAAGCTGGGTCTTCTCGAAAAGCACCTGCCCCATGACGGCAAGTACAAGGATGCCGACTACAAGATCGTGTTCCAGGACTACACGTCCGGTCCGCCCATCACCAACCAGATGCTGGCCGGCAAGCTCGCCTTCGGCGTGATGGGCGACTATCCGCTGATCGTGAATGGCGCCAAGTTTCAGGCCGCCGGCAATGCGGAAACCCGCTTCATCGCCGTCACCGGCTATAACCTGAAGGGCACCGGCAACGGCATCGTGGTGCCCGTGAAGTCGGACGTCTACGAGCTCAGCCAGCTCAAGGGCAAGACCATCTCCACCCCGGTCGGCAGCGCCTCCTGGGGCATGACGCTGAAGGCCCTGCGCGACGCCAAGATCTTCGAGGACGTGAAGATCCAGAACCAGGCCCCGCCGGTGGGCGTCGCCGCCATCGCTCAGGACAAGATCGACGCCCACGCCGACTTCTGCCCCTGGTCGGAGGTGATGGAGTTCCGCGGCACCGGCCGCAAGATCTTTGACGGCAGCGAGGCGGACGTTCCCACCTTCCACGGCACGGTGGTGCTGAAGGACTTCGCCGAGAAGTATCCGGAACTGGTCCAGGCCTATATCGAGGCCGCCATGGAGGCCCAGGACTGGATCGCCAAGGACCCGGTGCAGGCCGCCATCAAGGTTTCCGAATGGACCGGCATCGAGAAGGAGGTGCTCTACCTCTATTTCAGCCAGGGCGGCATCTCCACCTTCGAGGCCTCGATCAAGCCGCAGTGGGTGGACGCGCTGAAGTATGACCACGCGCTGCTGGCCAAGGAAACCGGCCTCACCCCCCTCGATTTCGACCGCTGGGTGGACCCCACCTATGTGAAGGCCGCCTACAAGGCCCGCGGCAGGGACTATGACGCAGCGGTGAAGGAGGTGGTCTCCTCCCAGCCCGGCGCTCCCGGCCTCAAGCCCGCGGAGATCTGGATCGACGGCGCCGGCGTCACCAGGCTCGACAGCGTGAAGGCCCTGACCGAGGCCGCCAGAAAGGCCAAGGCCGACGGCAAGAGTGTGCTCGCCACCTATGTCTACGATCATGCGAGCGGCCTCAAGCTGTTCGGCAAGGTGGCCTTCTTCGTGGAGGGCAAGGACGGCGGCCTCACCGCCTTCATGAAGAAGGGCGACGCCGAGGCCTTCGCCAAGGGCTCCGGCGGCAAGGTGGTGGGCTGGGAAGCCATCGCCTCGTGAGCTGCGGCGCGGCGCGGCCTGCCCGCGCCGCGTTCCGGGCTCCCGTTTTTTCAGAACTTTCGCCCCGCAATTTCGCTTCAGGACTTGTCGTTCCATGCAAAACGCTTTGAAACACGAGGTGGCTTACGCCGTGCCGGTGTCCGTTTCCCTCGAAAACGCCCCGGCGGCGCCCCGCGCGGGGGCGGCGGGGCAGGGCGCGCGCGAGGCCGCGGGCGGCGGCCGGCCGCGGCGCGTGGGGCCGGTCCGGGCCGGGGTGAACGCCATCCTGGCCTGGTTCCAGGCCAAGGCCTACGGCCTCGTGGTGGGCACCATCGGCCTCGCCATCGGCATCGGCCTGTGGCACGTGCTCAGCGTCAACAAGGTCAATTTCTTTATTAATTTCTCGAATGTGCCGCGGCCCGGCCTGGTGTTCGCGGCCTTCATGAAGCACCTGTTCGATCCGGTCTTCTACGTGCACATCGAGGTCTCCGTGCTGCGCATCGCCGCCGGCTTCGTCACCGCGGCGGTCATCGGCATCGCGCTGGGCACGCTGATGGGGCGCTCGAAGTTCGGGGCGGCGCTGTTCGCGCCCTATATCGAGATCATGCGGCCGATCCCGGCGGTGGCCTGGATTCCGCTCGCCATCCTGATGTGGCCCACCGACGAGGCCTCCATCGCCTTCATCACCTTCCTGGGCGCGTTGTTCCCCATCGTCATCAACACCATGCAGGGGGTGGAGCAGACCCCGGCGGTGCTGGTGCGGGCGGCCAAGTCGCTCGGCGCCTCGCAGCTCCAGATCTTCTGGAACGTCATCCTGCCGGCGGCGCTGCCCAGCATCGTCACGGGCCTCGCGGTGGGCATGGGGGTGAGCTGGTTCTCGCTGCTGGCGGGCGAGATCATCTCCGGCCAGTACGGCATCGGCTACTTCACCTGGAACGCTTATTCGCTGGTGGACTACCCGGACATCATCGTCGGCATGCTGGTGACGGGCGCGCTCGGCACCATTTCCACTGCCCTGGTGCGGGTGGCAGCGCGGCCGTTCCTGAAGTGGCAGCGCCGCGCGCGCTGATCGCGCCCCGTTTCCGCATCGACGCGCTTTCGAGCGAGCCGGCACCGGCCTTGCTCGAAAGCGCCCCAGCCACCGCAACAGCATCCGGAGCCAGGACCATGGAAGAAGTCGTCTCCTTCAGCGATCGTCTCGCCGGCATTGGCGGGCGGCGCTCCAGCGTGGGGCGTGGCCGCATCCGCGTGGACGGTGTCGCCATCACCTTCGGCCAGGGCCGCAAGATGCACCAGGCGGTGATGGAAACCAGCCTCGACATCAAGCCCGGCGAGTTCGTGTGCATCCTCGGCCCCTCGGGCTGCGGCAAGTCCACGCTGCTCTCCTCCATCGCCGGCTACGTGCGCCCCTCCACCGGCGAGGTGATCGTGGACGACGAGCCGGTGCGCGGGCCGGGGCCCGAGCGCGGCATGGTGTTCCAGCAGTATTCGCTGTTTCCCTGGAAGACCATCCGCGAGAACATCGTGTTCGGCCCCAAGGTGGCCGGGCGCCCGGCACAGGAACTGAAGACCATCGGCGACACCTTCCTGGAGATGGTGGGCCTCGCCCGGTTCGCGAACGCATATCCGGCCGAGCTTTCCGGCGGCATGCAGCAGCGCGTGGGCATCGCGCGGGCGCTGGCCAATTCGCCGAGCGTGCTGCTGATGGACGAGCCCTTCGGCGCCCTCGACGCCCAGACCCGGCTGATGATGCAGGAGAGCCTGCTGGAGATCTGGAGCGCCTTCGGCATCACCGTGGTGTTCGTGACCCACGACGTGGACGAGGCCATCTTCCTCGCCGACCGCATCGTCATCATGAGCGCCAGCCCCGGCTCGGTGATCGCCGACCTCAAGGTGACCCTGCCGCGCCCCCGCAACCAGGACATGGCCACCACCGATGCCTTCATGGAGCTGAAGCGCACCTGCCATGAGCGCATCCGGGCCGAAAGCCTCAGGGCGTTCGCCCAGCAGAGCCAGTGAGAGCACGGTGAGCGACATGGAGCGCCGCATCGGCGCACTCCGGCAGAGCGAGGCCTCCCTTTCTGCTGTCTTTCTCAGCGAGGAGCCGACCGATCTCAACGCCGGCGCGGACTTCCTCCAGCGCCTGACGCCCGGCGAGATCGCCGAGCTGCGCGCGGCCGGCGCGCCGCGCACGGTGTCCGCCGGCGAGAGCCTGTTCCGCCAGGGCGACACCCATGCCGGTATCTGGCTCATCGAGCGCGGCACGGTACGCACCTTCTACGTGAGCCCCACCGGCCGCGAGATCACCCTCGCTTTGTGGACCCCCGGCCATTTCGTGGGCGGGCCGGAGGTGTTCGGCGGCGGCAGCCACGTGTGGTCCGCCGACGTGCACGATGATGCCGAGGTGCTCTACCTCACCGGCGCCAAGATCCGCATGCTGGCGGAGACCATGCCCCGCTTCGCCATCTGCCTCATCGAGGGGCTGGTGGCGAAGGGCAAGTGCTATTCCGCTCTGGTGCAGATGCTCGGCACCCGCTCGGTGACGGAGCGCCTGGCGCAATTGCTGGTGATCTTCGCGGACACTTCCAGCCGGCGGGAGGGCAATCGCCTCGTCATCGAGCGCAAGCTCACCCACGACCAGCTCGCCGCCATCGTCGGCGCCACCCGCCAGTGGGTGACCATGACCCTCGACAAGTTCCAGAAGCGCGGCCTCATCTCGGTGAGCCGCCAGTGCATCGTGGTGGAGAATTACGACCTGTTGTGCGCGGAGGTGCGGGCCTGAGGCACTGATACCATCGGCTCCGGTCTTCGACCGGCACCGCGTGGGTTCGCTCAAGCGCCGCGCGGGCTCGGCAAAGCTCCATGAGCCAAGCTCAAGGATCCCTGCTAGGTCCGCTCTGCCAGCCTCAGTGCCCGCCACTCCCGCCCGTGCCGGGCTTGGGCCGGCGCATCAGGGGCGCGGCCGCCACCAGGCACAGGAACAGCACGGTGAGCAAAGCGAACACGTCCGCGAAGGCCATCACCAAAGCCTGCTGGCGCACCAGCAAAGCGAGCTGCTTCAACGCCGCGTCCGTGGCGTTGGAGCCGAGGGCGGAGAAGGTGGCGGTGAGTCCGTCGAGTCGCTCGACGGCGGCGGCGCTGCCCCATTGCACGCTCTCGTGCAGGCGCGCGAGGTGCAGGTCCCAGCGGTGGTTCAGCACGGTGTTGATGAGCGCGAGGCCCACCGCGCCGCCGAGGTTGCGCGTGAGGTTGAACAGGCCCGAGGCGTTCTTCAGCTGGTCCGGCGGCAGGGTGCCCAGGGAGATGTTGTTGATGGGGATCATCGCCAGCATCAGGGAGGTGCCGCGCAGGACCTGCGGGATGACCAGCTCCCAGAAGTCCCAGTCCTTGGTGATGAAGGTGATCCACCAGGTGCCGAGCGCGAACCCGGCGAAGGCGATGCCCATCATGACGCGCGGGTCGAGCCTGGTCATCAGCCGCCCGGCGATGGGGGCGGTGAGGAACATGGCGACGCCGGTGACGAACATGGTCTCGCCGATCTGCAACGCCGAATAGCCCCGCACCCGGCCGAGGAAGATGGGGTAGAGATAGGTGAGCCCGTAGAGCCCGATGCCCAGCACGAAGCTGAAGGCCGAGCCGATGGCGAAGTTGCGGTTCACGAAGGCCTTGATGTCCACCACCGGGTGGGAGGCCATCAGCACCCGCGCGAAGAAGGCCACCGACGACACCGCGCACACGATGGCGAAGACGAGGATGGAATTGTCCTCGAACCAGTCGTTGGTGGGGCCTTCCTCCAGCACGTATTCGAGGCTGCCGAGGAAGCCGGCCATGAACAGCAGGCCCCACCAGTCGAAGCGGTCGAGCAGGGAGAAGTCCGGCTCGTCGAAGTCCACCAGGGTGACGGTGAGGAGGATGACGAAGATGCCCGGCACCACGTTCACCAGGAACAGCCAGTGCCAGGAGAACAGATCGGTGAGATAGCCGCCCACGGTGGGGCCGATGGTGGGCGCCAGCGTCGCCACGAGGCCGATCATGGGCGCGACGATGGGCTGCTTCTCGCGCGGGAACACCGAATAGGCCGCCGCGAACACGGTGGGGATCATGCCGCCGCCCAGAAAGCCCTGCAGCGCGCGGTAAAGGATCATCTGCTCGATGGAGGTGGCCGTCGCGCACATGAAGCTCATCACCGTGAAGCCGGCGGCGGAGGCGGCGAACAGCCAGCGGGTGGAGAGCGCCCGCGACAGGAAGCCCGAGAGCGGGATCATCACCACCTCGGCAATGAGGTAGCTGGTCTGCACCCAGGAGATCTCGTCCGACGAGGCGGCGAGCCCCGCCTGGATCTCGGCCAGCGAGGCCGAGACGATCTGGATGTCCAGGATCGCCATGAACATGCCGAACACCATGGAGAGGAAGGCGACCATGCGCCTCGTCTCCATGCCGTGGCCCGCCGCGGGGGCGGCGTGGGTGGTGGCGGACATCCCTTTCCTCCCGTCCGGCAGGCTCAGGGCTGCCCGGGCGCGCCGGCGCGGGTGTCCACCACGGCGGTGACCGACATGCCGGGCCGCAGCCTGTGGCCCTCCAGGGTGTGGGCGTCGAGGGCGATACGCACGGGAATGCGCTGCACGATCTTGGTGAAGTTGCCGGTGGCGTTCTCCGGCGGCAGCAGCGAGAACACCGCGCCCGAGGCCGGCGAAACGCTGGCGACGCGTCCCGTCAGGTCGCGATCGGGGTAGGCGTCCACATAGATGCGTGCGCTCTGGCCCGGATGGATGCGGTCGAGCTGGGTCTCCTTGAAGTTGGCGTCCACATAGACCGCGTCGAGGGGCACGATGGCGGCGAGGCGCGTGCCCGGCTGCACCAGTTGGCCCACCTGCGCGGCGCGGTTGCCCACCACTCCGTCGATGGGCGCGCGGACCACGGTGAAGTCGAGGTCGCGCTGGGCCTGGTCGCGCGCGGTGCGGTATTCCGCCAGCACGCGCTCGGCCTCCGTGCGCTGGGCCTTCAGCACCGAGAGCGCCGCCTCGGCGGAGGCGACCGCCGCCTTGGCGGAGAGCACGCTGGCGGCGGCCTTGTCGCGGTCGGCGCGGGCGTTGTCGAGCACCGAACGGCTCGCGAAATTGGAGCTGGCGAGCTTGTCCTGGCGCTCGAACTCCAGGGTGGCGCGCTGCTGCTCGGCCTCGGCCGACGAAAGCTGGGCCTTGGCCTGGGCGATGGCCGCCTCCGCCGCCTTGCCCTGCTCGTCGAAGCGGGTGAGGGCGGCTTCCTGGGTGGCGATCTTGTCGGCGGCGGCCTGCACGGCGAGGCGATAGTCGCCGTCGTCGATGCGGGCGATTACATCGCCGGCCTTCACCCACTGGTTGGCCTCGACGTCGACGCTCTTCACGTATCCGCCCACTTTGGCGGCGAGCACGGAGGTGTCGGCGCTCACATAAGCGTCGTCGGTGGAGACCTCGAAGCGCCCCACCTGCCACCAGCGGACACCGTACCAGCCGCCACCCGCCACCAGCAGGGCGAGCACCGCGCCGAGCACCAGCCGCTTGCGCGACCTCTTGGGCGGGGCAGCCTGCGGGCCGGCGGCCGGCGCCTGGGCGGCGGGGGCCTCGGCCGGGCGGGCCTTCAACACGGTGACACCGGGCGCCGGCACCGCTTCACGGTCGGCCGCATCAAGCCTCGTTGTCTGGGACACGGCGTCTCTCCGAGTCGGGAAATTGAAACTGAACCGTTCAGTTCTGGTTGGGAATGGGATACACTGTACTAAACCGTTTAGTCAATTTCTTTGACAGGATGCCCGCCTGCCCCTAAGCAGGATGACGGGCAGGAAGGTGGACATGAACCACATCAGCATGGGCGAGGCGCATGCCTCCGCCGTCGCGCGCACGGGCGCCGAGCCGGAGAGCGGCAAGCGCCGCACCATCATCGACGGCGCGCGCAAGGTCTTCTTCGAAAAAGGCTTCGACGGCGCCAGCATGGACGAGATCGCCCGCACCAGCGGCATCTCGAAGGCGACCATCTATTCCTATTTCGCCGGCAAGGTGGAGCTGTTCCAGGCCCTGGTGGAGGTGGACCGCCGCAAGTCGGCCGAGCGCCTGTTCGAATACGACCCCGCCGACCCCGATGTGGAGAGCCTGCTCCAGCGCATCGGCGAGAGCTTTATGACCATGATGGTCTCGCCCGAGCACATCAGGCTGATCCGCATGGTGATCGGCGCGGCCGAGCAGTTTCCCGCCATCGGCCGCACCTTCTTCGAGGCCGGCCCCTGCCAGGGCGGGCGGCGCCTCGCCGACCTGCTGGCGCGCCAGACCGAACTCGGCCGCCTGAAGGTGCAGGATTATGAGCTGGCGGCGTTCCAGTTCTTCAACCTGTGCCAGGGCAATCTGGTGAAGGGCCTGATGTTCGGTACCAACCGGCCGCCCACGGCCGAGGAGATCCGCGCCACGGTGGCGGCCGGCGTCTGGGTCTTCCTCGCTGGCTACGGTGTGAAGCCGGCGTGAGCGCCTCCCGCCGGCCGCCGCCGCGCTATTGCGCCGCGACCCCGGTGCCGATGGGACACGCCACGCCGGTGCCGCCGAGCCCGCAATAGCCGCCGGGATTCTTCGCCAGATACTGCTGGTGGTACTCCTCGGCGAAGTAGAAGGTCTCGATCGCCGCGACCTCGGTGGTGACGGAGCCGAAACCACGTGCGGCGAGGGCGGCCGCGTAGGCGGCCTTGGCCGCTTCCGCCGGCGCTTTCTGGTCCTGCGCCGTCAGGTAGATGCCGGAGCGATACTGCGTGCCCACGTCGTTGCCCTGCCGCATGCCCTGGGTGGGGTCGTGGGCCTCGAAGAACAGCTTCAGCAGCGCCTCGTAGGTCACGACCGCCGGGTCGTACACCACCAGCACCGCCTCGGTGTGGCCGGTGAAGCCGGAGCAGACCTCCTCATAGGTCGGGTTGGGCGTGAGCCCGCCCACGTAGCCCACGGCGGTCACATACACGCCTGGCTGCTGCCAGAACTTGCGCTCCGCACCCCAGAAGCAGCCGAGGGCGAATACGGCGGTGCGCAGTCCGGCCGGGTAGGGGCCCTTCAGCGGATGGCCGTTGACGGTGTGCGTGCGTGCGGTGGGAAGGGCGGTGGCCCGGCCAGGCAGGGCTTCCGCTGCCGTGGGCAGGTCGAGGGGCTTCCTCAGGTAGAACATGGCGAGGCTCCCATGCACGGCCGTTCCGCCCGGAGTTTCCGGCCGGTGCGCCGCGCTCTATGTCGTGAGCTCCAATATGGGGGCAACGCGGACCGAGCGCGAGTGATGCCGGGCCTGGGGCGCCTCACCCTTTCGTGCGCTGAGGCCCGTCCCGTGCTCAGCCCGCCTGGAAGCGCGAGCGCTCCCGCTGCCGGCCGAGGCCGAGCAGCACCAGCCCCACCAGCACCAGCAGCACCGAGGCCGGCAGCGACAAGGCGGGCACCATCACCTGCGGCCACAGCCAGGGCGCCGCGACGGCGGCCTGCGTCTGCGCCAGCTCCAGGTTCTGCGGGGCGAGGACGGACCAGGCGTCCCCCGCCGAGGTGAAGACCAGCCGCGAGGCGGCGATGGAGCGCGTGCCGTCGACGATGAGGGCCACGAACCCGCCGGCCACCAGCCAGAAGCCGACGAAGCGGAGAAGGAACCGGAGCATGCGCACGGGGCGGCCAGACCTCAGAACGAGTGGAAACGAAGGCGATGGAACGAACGGACCGCCGCGGGCGGCGGCCGGATGCTAGAGCAAGTGCACCGGAAGTGTGTAGCGGTTTTGCGTCCGGAGGTGTTTCAGGGCGTCCGCTCGGGCGCGGGAGGGGCCGGCGCGGCGGCATGGCGGAAATGACGTTCCCGTGCGCGGATCGGCAAGGCTCTTGAAGGATGGGGCGAGGTTTGCTTCCATTCAGCCATGAGCACGCTCGTGATCGAAATCCGCAGAGCGACGCCCGCCGATGCCCTGGCCATTTCGGCGGTCCACGACGCGGCTTGGCGCGCCACCTACCGGGGGCTCATTCCCGGGCTGGAGCTGGAGCGCATGGTGGAGCGGCGCGGCCCCGCCTGGTGGCAGGCGGCCATCGCCCGCGGCAGCCGGCTCAACGTGCTGAAGGTGGGCGACGAGCTTGCCGGCTACGTGAATTACGGCGGCAACCGCGCCAAGGCGCTGCCCTATGGCGGGGAAATCTACGAGATCTACCTGCATCCCCAGTTCCAGGGGCTCGGCTTCGGCCAGCGGCTGTTCGCCTCCGCGCGCAGCGATCTCGCCCTGGCGCGGCTCGGCGGGCTGGTGGTATGGGCCCTCGCCGAGAACGAGGCCGCGGTGGGCTTCTACACCGCCTTGGGAGGGCAACCGGTCGCATCGTCGAGCGAGCGGTTCGGCACGAAAACGCTGGACAAGATCGCCTACGCTTGGCAGCGGTAGCGCCCGCGCGGGGTCGCCCCCGCGCGACACCAAGCTGGAAGCGAGACAAGCCATGCGCATCGAAGCCATCCCGACTGGGAAGAAGGCCCCGGAGGAAGTCAACGTCATCATCGAGGTGCCGATCGGCGGCGAGCCGATCAAGTACGAGATGGACAAGGAGTCTGGCGCTCTGTTCGTGGATCGCTTCCTTTATACCTCCATGCGCTATCCGGGGAACTACGGCTTCATTCCCCACACCCTTTCCGGCGACGGCGATCCGGCCGACGTTCTCGTCTGCAACACCCGCGCCCTGGTGCCGGGCTCGGTGATCGCGGTGCGCCCGGTGGGCGTGCTGGTGATGGAGGACGAGGGCGGCCAGGACGAGAAGATCGTCGCCGTGCCCGTCTCCAAGCTCACCAAGCGCTATGAGAAGGTGGCCGAATACACCGACCTGCCCGAGATCGTGCTCAAGCAGATCGAGCATTTCTTCGAGCACTACAAGGATCTCGAGCCCAACAAGTGGGTGAAGGTGATCCGCTGGGGCGACAAGGCGGAAGCCCAGAAGATGATCGTCGAGGCGATCGAGCGCGCCAAGGCCTGAGCCGAGGCCTGATCGCGGCCCTGCGAAAGGGCCTCTCCGGGGCGCCGCAGGCGCCCCGCTTGCCCTTCTCTTCCATCGCACGGCATTGACAGCGGCGGAGAATGGACCCATCGGCCTTCCCAACAAAGGGAGGAAGGCCATGTCAGAGCATCCGAGTTCCGCGCCCGTGGTGGTGGTCACGGGGGGCGCCAGCGGCATCGGCGCCGCGTGCGTGCGCCGCTTCGCCCGGGAGGGTGCGCGCGTCGCGGTGCTGGACCGGGCGCCGGAGGCGGCCGAAGCTCTCGCCGCCGAGGTGGGCGGGCGCGCCTTTTTCGCCGATGTGGGCGATGCCGATGGCCTCGCGGCCTGCGCCGCCGAGGTGGAGGCGCAGCTCGGGCCGGTGGCGGTGCTGGTGAACAGCGCCGGCGTGCTCCAGCCGCCCGAGCGGCCCCATGACCTGCCCCTCTCGCGGTGGGACGAGGTGATCCGCATCGACCAGCGCGGCACCTATGTGGCGTCCCTCGCCTTCGCGCGTGCCATGCTGGCGCGGCGGCGCGGGGCCATCGTCAACATCGCCTCCATCACCGGCCTGCGCGCGGTGCCGCTGCACGCCTACGGGCCCGCCAAGGCGGCGGTGATCGCCCTCACCGAATGCCTGGCTGCCGAGTGGGGCCCGGCCGGCGTGCGGGTCAATGCGGTCTCGCCCGGCTACACCCTCACCCCGGCTCTGCGCGCGGCGGTGGCGCGCGGCGAGCGCGACGTCTCAGCCCTGGAAGGGAATGCGGCGCTGCAGCGGCTGGTAGAGCCGGAGGAGGTGGCGGGAGCGGTGGCCTTCCTGGCGGGGGAGGGCGCCTCGGCCATCACCGGCGTGAACCTGCCGGTGGATTGCGGATGGCTGGTGGCGACCCCCTGGAACACCTATGGCGGCCTGCGCATGCCGGTGGACGAGGGCCCCGCGGACTGAGCAGCGCCGCGTGGGCGGAGCAATAGGCGGCGCCCGCGCCGTACCGGGCGGCGGCTCCGCCTGCGCCTGACGCCGGGGCATTCTACCGAAAGGTCATTGGCCTTGACCGGAGGGTGGATGGTATACAACCGGGGCCGATGCTATCATATAGCTATCAAATAAAGCTATTATCCGGGTTGGAAGTGCATGCGTCGGCGCTCCGGTGCCCACGCGGGCGCCGGTGGAGAGCCGTTCCATGTCTCTGAAGCCTGCCAAGGGGCGAAAGCCATTGCCGCTGACGGTCTCCCGCCCCGCCCTCCTGGTGGAGCGCTCCGACGTCGCGTTCCGCGACCTCCTGCATGACATGCTGGCCTTCGCCGCGGTCATCGAGGAGGTGCGGGACCGGCTCGGCGCGCTGATCGGCCTGTCGGGCACCCAGTATACTCTCCTCACCTCCATCGCGCGGCTCAACGAGCACACGCCGAACCTCGGGGTGAACCAGGTGGCCGAGCACCTGCACCTGTCGGGGGCTTTCGTCACGCTGGAGGTGAACAAGCTGGTGAGCGCCGGGCTGGTGACCAAGTCCGTCAATCCGGACGACCGGCGGCGGGTGGTGCTCGCGGTGACGCCCGAGGCGGAACGCCGGCTCACGGAGCTGATACGGGTCCAGGTGCCGGCCAACGATTCCCTGTTCGAGCCGCTGTCGGCGCAGGAGTTCAAGACCCTGCGCGGCATCATCGCCAAGCTCGCCGCGCCGGGCGACCGGGCGCTGCAGCTCATCGCCTATCTCGCGCCCACGGGACGGCTGGACGAGGTGCCCCGGGACGTGCGCCCGCCGGTGTGAAACCGTTCAGCGGGCGGCGAAGGGGTGCTGGGCGCTCGCGGCCCTGGCCACCGCCTCCTGCGGGCGGGGCGTGCCGGTCACGGCACGGCGGATGGCCTCGCGCGTGGCTTCGTAGTTGAAGGACTGGATCCGCGCGTCGTCGCTGGCGTCCCAATGGATGAACACACCGACGCAGATGAAGACGTCGTCCGCCTCCGCGATCGGGATGATGCCCTCGGCCACGCTGTCGGTGACGGCCATGGCCACGGCGTGCTGCGCGGGCCCGAACATCTGCACCGCCTGGCGCGCGTCCTTGATGGTCACCTTGTTGAACAGCACGGTGGCGGGCTTGGCGAGCAGGTTCGGCTCCATCACCGCGAGCAGAGCGGTGAAGCCGTCCTTGTTGTTGGTGAGGGCGTTCACGAAGGCATATTCGGCCGACGAGCCGCGCGGCCCCATGATGAGGTCGATGTGGGCCACCTCGTTGCCGTCGCCCACCAGGGCCTCGCCCACCAGCAGCCTGTCGATCTTCGCCATCAGATGCTCTCCGCAACGGATTCTGGCGCGCGCCCCTCCGGCGGGGCGCGGCGCGGGGAAAGGGGGCTTGGGCGCTGAACGTCAGCGCACGTAGATGGGCAGGTTGGCGGTGGCGGCGGCGCCGCGCCCGTCGCGCACGGTCACGAACACGCGGTAGGCGCCGGGCGGCAGCGGGCCGATGCGCGCGGCGTTGGGCTGAGGCTCGTGCACGGCATCGGGAAAGCTGGGCGGCACCGGCTGCGGGTCGCCGCCCAAGCCGGGGGCGGTGCTTTCCGCCATCACCTGCCATTCCACCTTCAGCGGGTCTCCGTCGGGATCGGTGGTCGCCACCCGCGCCACGGTGGTGCCGTTGCGGGGCAGCACCGCCGGCCCGTCGAGCCGGAACGAGAGGATGCGGGGGGCGTGGTTGTCGCCACCGGGCGGGTTGCCGTCCCACTGGTCGGCCATCACCTCCACCGTCTCGGTCCATTCGCCGGTGGGCAGCAGCAGGGAGTACCAGGTGGGCGTCACCTCCTGCTTCTGGCCCCACAGGAACACGATGGTGCCGATGCCGGCATGGTTCGCGGCCGTCAGGTATCGCCGCATCAGGTCCGCCTTCTGGGACGAGGTGGGCTCCATGCGCGCGCCCCACGAGGTCTTGGCCGCCTCCCAGTGGCCGAGGGCGCCCATCTCCGTGAGCACCACCGGGCCGGTCCAGCCCTGCATGCGGGCGCGGGTGGCGGAAGTGAGCAGCCCGTCGCCGTAGCCGTTGACGCCGAGCACGTCGATGGAGGGGGCCAGCTCCTTGATCTGGCGGGCCTTGTCGGTGCCGAGCTCGGCCACCACCGCGAGGGTGGGGTGGCTGGGGTCGAGGGTCTTCACCAGCCGCGCCGCCTCCTCGATGGCGGGCCACACGGTGGCCTGCGCCTCGGCGGGCGGCAGCTCCACCTCCACCTCGTTGCCGACCCCCCACATGAGCAGGGCCGGGTGGTTGCGGTAGCGTTCCACCATGTGGCGCAGGGATTCGAGCTGCGCCTCCACCGCCTGCCGGTTGCGGTAGTCGAAGCCGAGGCGGGGGTGGCCCATCCAGAAGCCGACGATGACCTTGAGCCCCGCGCGCTGGGCGGCATCGAGGATCTCGCCGGGCTCCTGGCCGTAGGTGCGCACCACGTTGGCGCCGAGGGCCTTCAGCTCGGGCAGGCGGGTTTCCCCGGCGGCGCCGTTGGGCACGAACGGGCGTCCGTCCACCAGGATGTCGCTGCCGCGCACGGAAACCTGCGAGGCCCCGGCCGCCGCAGGGGGCAGCGCGAGGATCACAGAGGCAAGGGCGGTGCGGGCGATGAGGGCGGAAAAGCGTGGGGCACGCACGTTGCTGAAATGCTCCTGGCCGGCGCCCCGGAAAAGGGGCGTGAACGAATAGCGCGGCGTGCCGCAGCGCACCACAATTGCGCTCCAGCATTCTTGCCGGCGCGGTCGCAGGCAACAGATTTCTTTCGGCGGCGCGGCAAGGGCGGCACGAGCGCCCCGGCCCGCGGGTTGCGCCGCACGCGGGATGCTCTAAAGGAGAGGCCGCGCCGCCCCGGCGCCTCTCGGCCCTCCGCGCGCCGGGCGGAGCACCGGGGCCACGACATCCACGGGGCGTTCCCATGCGGGGCGCTCTCCAGCGGGGCCCCCCTCGCCGCGCCGCTCAATGCCGGAGGCCGTGACGCCGTGTTCGTGCTCGCCCACCTGTCCGATCCCCATCTCGGCCCCATTCCCGAGGCACGCCTGTCCGAGCTTATGGGCAAGCGCTTCTTCGGCATGATGAACTGGATCGGCGCGCGGCGGCGCAACTTCGGCGCCTCCACCCTCGGGCCGCTGGCGGACGACCTGCTGGCCCAGCGGCCGGACCACATCTGCGTCACCGGCGACCTCGTCAACGTGAGCCTGCCGGCGGAATTCGACACCGGTGCCACCTTCCTTTCCTCCCTCGGCGCGCCCGACGCGGTGAGCGTGGTGCCCGGCAACCATGACACCTATGTGCGCTCCGCCATGCACTACCACCTGGAGCACTGGGCGCCCTTCCTCTCCGGCGACGACACCCACCCTCACACCCCCGTGGACGTGGATGCGTTTCCTTATGTGCGGCGTCGCGGGCCGGTGGCGGTGGTGGGCGTGTCCACGGCGGTGCCGACGGCGGTGTTCCTGGCGAGCGGGGAGGTGGGCCGGGCCCAGCTCGGCCGCCTGCGGGCCCTGCTCGCCGCGCTGCGGACGGAGGGGCTGTTCAGGGCGGTGATGATCCACCATCCGCCGGTGGGCGCACGCCCCTTCCACCGCGACCTGAAGGATGCGCCGGCCCTGCGCGCCGTGCTGGCGGAGGTGGGTGCCGAGCTGGTGATGCACGGCCACGACCACCGCGCCTCCCTCGGCCGCATCGATCGGGCCGATGGCGGCTCCATCCCCGTGGTGGGCGTGCCTTCCGCTTCCGCGGGGCCAAACGACGAGCGCGGCGCGGGCGCCTATGCGCTCTATCGCGTCTCCGGCCGGCCGGATGCATGGCGCTGCGAGATGGAGCGGCGCGGATACGCCCCGGCCGACCCTGCCGTCGCCACCCGTGAGACGCAGGTGCTCTGGCCGCGCCCCGCCGCCTGAGCGGGCTCCGCGCCGGCGCCGCCATCCCCCTGCCGCAGGAATGAATTACCGAACTTTAAGTTGAGGCGCCGGGTGGCCCGGCCCATGGTGCCGCCATCCTTTAAGGAGGATGTGATGAAGAAAGTCGTTATCGCCGCCGCCACCGCCGCGCTCATCGCCGGGTCGGCGATCGCCCATGCCGCCGGCCCGGCCGACGCGACCCCGCCTCAGGGCACGCCCCCCGCCGCCGCGCAGGCGGCCAGCCCCGCGCCGGGCGCTGCCGGCATGTCGTCGAAGCGCGCCGCCGCCTTCGATGCCCACCTCGCCGACCTCAAGTCCAGCCTGAAGCTGACCGCCGACCAGGAGAAGCTCTGGCCCGCGTTCGAGACGACGCTGCGCAAGGTGGCCCAGGATCGCACGGCCCACATGGCGGAGCGCCGTGCCGAGCGGCAGGCCGCCCGCGAATCCGGCCAGCGCCCCGCCCGTCCGGACATGGTGACGCGCGTGCGCACCGCCGCCGACCGCATGGCCGCCGTCTCCGCCGAGCTGCGCCAGGTGGCCGATGCGCTGGACCCGCTCTACAAGAGCTTCGACGCCAGCCAGAAGAGGACCTTCGAGACGACCGCCCGCAAGGATCTGCGCAGCTTCTTCGGCATGCCCCATCCGCGCGGCGAGCGCTCCGGCCGCGGCGGCTCCGACCGCGGCTGAGGCCCACGCCGGCCCTGTCGCCGCCCCGTCCCCTTTCCCGCTCACGGGGGAGGGGCGGGGGCGGTTTCCGCCGGTCCGGGCGGAGTGGGAGCCGGCTATGGTGTGGAAGCTCCTGAGCCTTCCATGAAGGAAGCTCATGGATTGCTTTTCCATTATTGATTTTTCACAGCGCCGGAATGGGCTTTAACATGACCTGAAGACGCGACTCCGTTTTGCCGGTCGCGCGGAAAGAACGGGTCATGTCTGCCTCCAGCTCGTCCACCTCTGCGGCCCCCGCGCCGGGCCGGCACCTGCCGGCGCTCCTCATCATCGTGGCCGGCTGCGCCATCGCCATGCTCACCTTCGGGCCGCGCTCGGTGTTCGGCCTGTTCCTGGTGCCCATGTCGCGGGAGTTCGGCTGGGGCCGCGACGTGTTCGGGCTCGCGGTCGCCATCCAGAACCTGCTGTGGGGCCTGGGCTCGCCCTTCGCCGGTGCCATCGCCGACCGCTTCGGCACCGTGAGGGTGCTGTGGGGCGGCGCGCTCGTCTATGGGGCGGGGCTGGTGCTGATGGCCTATTCCGGCACCCCCGGCACGCTGCAGCTCACGGCCGGCGTGCTGGTGGGCTTCGGCCTTTCCGCGGCCTCCTTCAATCTGGTGCTGGCGGCGTTCGGCAAGCTGCTGCCGGACCGGATGAAGGCGCTGGGCTTCGGCGCTGCCACGGCCGCCGGCTCGTTTGGCCAGTTCCTGTTCCCGCCGCTCGCCACCGGCCTCATCCAGGCAGTGGGCTGGCAGGAGACGCTGATCGTGTTCGGCGTCTCGCTGCTGCTGGTGATGCCCTTCTCCCTCGCCCTCGCCACCCGTGGCACGGCGCGGGCCGGCAGCCATGCCGCGGCGCCCCAGCAAAGCGTGGGCGCCGCCCTCTCCGAGGCATTCCGGCACCCGAGCTACGTGATGCTGGTGCTGGGCTTCTTCACCTGCGGCTTCCAGCTCGCCTTCGTCACCGTGCACATGCCGGCGTTCCTGGTGGACCGTGGTATGAGCCTTTCGGTGGGCGCGGTGACGCTGGCGCTGATCGGCCTATTCAACATGGCAGGTTCCCTCGCCGCCGGCTACCTCACCAACCGTGTCTCGCGCAAGTGGCTGCTGGCGTGGATCTATGCCGGGCGCGGGGTGGCCATCGCGCTGTTCGTGCTGCTGCCGGTGACGCCGCTGAGCTGCTACCTGTTCGGGGCGGTGCTGGGGCTCCTGTGGCTTTCCACGGTGCCGCCCACGTCGAGCCTCGTGATGCTCATGTTCGGCACGCGCTACATGGCCATGCTGTACGGCTTCGCCTTCTTCTCCCACCAGGTCGGGGGTTTCCTCGGCGTCTATCTCGGCGGCGAGCTCTACGAGGCGACCGGCTCCTACAACCTGGTGTGGTGGCTCTCGGTGGCGCTGTCCTTCGCATCGGCCGCCATCAACCTGCCGATCCGCGAGGAGCCGGTGAAGCGGCCGGTGGTGGTCGCTTTATGAACGCAGGGTTAAAACGGCGCGTCCCGGCGGTCACGTCACCGGGAAAAATGGCTCTCCCGCGCCGTTTTCGGGGCCGCCATGCAGAGCTCTCTCTTGACAGTGCGGGGGGCGGTCTGCGCAAGCTGAAGCTCGAAACTCAGACATTTCGCGAACGAGCCATGCGCAGCACACTTTTTGCGGCTGTCGGCTTCGCCACCATCGTGACGGGGCCGGCGATGACGACCTCAGTCCGGGCAGAGGAACAGCTCAGCGCCGAGCAGGCGCGGGCGTTCGTGGTCGGGCGCGAGTTCTCCTTCTCCTGCTTCGAGGGCTCCAAGGGCTCCGGGCGGGTCTACGCGGACGGCTCCGTGGCCGGCATCATCACGCTGAAGGAGGCGCCGGCGCGCTTCGTGCGCCTGCCGGCAAACACGCTGCGCGTGCGCAGCGGCGCCGTGTGCGGCTATGTGAAGGGCATGAGCTTCGAGCCCTGCTTCGACGTGGTGAAGACGGGGCCGGCCAGCTTCCGCGGCACGCTCGCGGGCGTGCAGACCATGTGGTGTGATTTCCAGCGCGCCGGCAAGGATCGCCCGCAGATGGCCGCCCGCCGCTCCCGCGCGCGTTCCGCCCAGGAAGCCTCAGCCGAATAGAAGCCTCCGCCGGTCAACCGGGCTATGCGGCCCCGCTGGCCCGCGCGGGCGCTTCCACGGTCTGGCCCTGCCTCGGAGTGATTCCCGCGGGCGCCGGCTCGCAAAAATCACCCTCACTGTTGAGATCGCGTGCTTTCTTCACGCGAGCCGGTGTCCGCTGCGCTTGAAAGCGCCCTAGCTTTCCGTGGCCTCGCTGCGCGCGGCCGGCTCGGCGGTCTCATCCACGTCCCCCGCGATGCGCGCGCGCAGGCGGTGGAGCTCGTGCCCCACATGGTCCATGAACACGCGCACCCGCGCGGTGGCCTTGATGTCCGGATGGGTCACCAGCCACAGGCCGGAGGCCATCTCGGGCTCCGGGCCCATGTAGCGCCGCAGACCCGGTGTGCGGGCGGCGATGAAGCAGGGCAGCACCGTGAGGCCGATGCCCGCCGCCGCCGCCTCCGCGAGGCCGAGCACCGAATTGACCCGGTACACCACGCGCTCCTCGCCCACCCGCTCGCGCAGCCATTTGGCCGGCTTGATGTGGCCGAGCGCTTCTGAGAAGCCGATCCAGTCGTGATGCCGCAGGGTGCCGGGCTCCAGCCGCCCGCCGGGCACCATGTCCGGCCGGGCGTAGACGCCCCAGCCGATGCCGGCGATGCGCCGGCCCACCAGCGCGTCGCCGGGCCGGTCGCTGGCGCGGATGGCCACGTCCGCGTCGCGCTTGGACAGGCTGAGCGAGGAATTGGTGATCACCACCTCCAGCCGGATCTCCGGAAAGGCGGCCCGGAAGCTGGCGAACACCGGGGTGAGCATGTGGATGAGCACGGAATCGTTGGTGGTCACGCGCAATTCGCCGGAGGGCCGCAGGTCCTGCCCGGTGATGCGCCGCTCCACCGCCGCCACTTCCTCGCCCATGCGCTCGGCAAGGCGCACCATTTCCTCGCCCGTCGGGGTGGGCACGTAGCCGGCGCGGGCGCGGTCGAACAGGCGGGTGCCGATCTGCGCCTCCAGCGCGCCGAGGCGGCGGAAGACGGTGGAATGGTTGACCGCCAGGAGCTCCGCCGCGCCGGCGAGCGAGCCGCTTTCGGCGATGGCGCGCACGAGGCGGAAGTCGTCCCACGCGATCATTTCAGTTGCACCCATGCAGGTATCTTTGGTTCTCCATCACTATTTCATTGCGCGAAGGAAAGCGCGAGCCCCGTGGGGCTCGGTTTCGCGCTCACTCCGGCTCCGGCGTGCGTCGGCGTGCCAGTAGCCGCTGGTAGAGCCAGCCCATGGCCACCAGCACCAGCCCGAGGCCGATGAAGGAGAGTGCGCGCAGCACCCCCTCCAGGTCCGCCATGTCGGACACGAACACCTTGAGCACGGTCACGACCATCACCGCCGCCGAGGCGAGGCGCAGGCTGCGCGAGCCGCGCCACAGGCCGAGGCCGAGCAGCACGATGCCGAAGGCGAGCCAGGTGGCCGAATAGGCGTACCACTCCATGGCGCCGATGTGCTCCGCCGCCAGCACCGGGCCCTGGAACAGGCGGGCCACCTGGGTGGTGAGGTAGGCGAGGGTGAGGACCACGGCGAGGCCCGATGCCGCGAGGCGCAGGCGTCGCCGCGCGGGCGAGAGGCCTTCCGCGTAGAGCAGCGCCATCGCGGCTGGCAGGGCGTAGGCCGCCAGGAGATCGTTGAAAACGAGCCCGCCCACGCCCTCTCCGGTGGCGAACGGATTGTCGGTGGTCAGCGCCATGAGGGCGCACACTGCGGCGAGCAGGGCCACCAGATCGGAGAACAGTCGGTAGAGGGCCCGTCCCGTCACCGCGGCGAGGCGGGAAAGGCCCACCGCATAGGCACCGTAGAGGGCGGCCAAAAGGCCGGTCTCGAACAGGCGCGTGCCGGCGCGGTCGAGATCGCCGCCATGGGCGAGATGGCGCACCTCCAGCGCGGCCAGCAGCACCGCGAACACCAGGGCGAGCCCCTCCAGCACCCGCCGGCTCCAGTCGTCGCCGCCGGGGGCGAGGAGGCGGGCGGCCGCGGCGAAGGCGAGCGCGGGCACGCCATAGCCCCACAACAGCCAGTTGAGCACGGGCGTGGTGCCGAGGTCCGCGCCCGCGATCGAGGGCTCCCACCCCACGCGGGCGAGCACCAGCAGGCCGAGCCCCGCCGAAAGCTGGCGCAGGCCCGGAAGCGGGCGGTGGGTGGAGACCCAGGCGACGCCCAGGGCAACGAGCGCAAGCCCCGCCGTCAGCCATCCCTTCTCCAGCGCGAAGGCGAGGGCGAGCGCGAGGGCGGCTACGGCGCCGGTGGCGAAGGCGGCGGCCGCCGCCGGCCGGCGCAGGCGGGCGAGCCATTCGGCCGCCGGGGTGAACGCGGCGGCGAGCGCCAACGCCAGGGCGGCCAAGGGCACGCTGCGCTCGAAGCCGGCGAGGCGGCCGTAGGCGGCGGCCAGGAGCAGCACCGGCCCTGCCGCGCCGGCCGCGCCCCAGCCGAGGGCGAAGAGGCCGCTCCGCGCCCGCCATGCGCCTGCAAGGCCGGCTGCGGCGAGCAGCGGGCCCATGCAGAAGCCGTAGAGTACGATGCCAGTCGGGAAAGCCGGCGCCGGAGGAACGCTCCATCCCGCGAGGACGGCCGGTGCAATGAGCGCCACAGCCACCGCGGCGAAGGTGGCGGCTTCCGCCCGCCAGGCCAGGAGGAGGGCGCCGAGGGTGGTTGCGATGAACACAGCGAGCGGCCCCGCCGCGACCTCGCCCGAGATTGCCGCAAAGGCGGCGACCGCCAGCGCCAGCGCAGCGCCGAGGGTGGCGACCGGGTCCGGCCGCCCGGCATCCGCCGGGCCCAGGAGATGGCCGGGCGTGAGCAGCGCGGCGGTGGCCGCGAGCAGCGCCAGCGCCAGGGCGCCGGCCGCCGGAACGGCCTGCGGCACCTCGAACAGCAGCAGGGCGAGGCCCCAGGCCCCCATGCCCGCCACCGCCAGCACCGCGAACCAGCGCCAGGCCCGCAGGCGCGCCACCGCGGCGGCGGCGGCCCCCACCACCATGATGAGCAGCGCCACGCCCCATGCGTCAGGCGCTTCGGATGTGACGAGGAAGGGGGTCACCGCCGCGCCGGCGAAGCCGAGGGCGGCCAGCGCCGGCCCGTGCAGCAGGGCGGCGAGCATGCCGGCGATCGCCGTCAGGCCCAGGAGGATGAAGGCGGGGGCTGGCGGGAGCAGGTGATAGAGCTCATAGGCGGCATAGAGGCTGCCGAAGGCGGTCATGATGCCGACGGCGGTGAGCAGGGCCGGGACCTGCGGCACGCCGGAAAGGACGCCCGTGGACGGGGCGCCGCCGTCGACATCCTGCCGCCGGTCGAGACGCCGCAGCGCCTCCCCGCCCGCGAGCAGCGCCGCCGCCAGGGCGAGGCCGAGCGCGACGCGCCCGCCCGGCCCCACGAGGTTCTGCTCTACCGCGAAGCGCACCAGAAAGACGCCGCCGAGGGCCAGCGCGAGGCCGCCCACCCACACCGCCCAGCGCGCGCCGATGCGCTCCTCTAGGCCGCCCAGATTTTCCCGAACGCGGCCGATGCGCCGCAGGCCGGCAGCCCAGGGCGGGGAGCGGGGTGCCGCCGGTTCCGGGGCGGCACTCCCGTCTTCGGGATGCGCCACCGGTGGGCGGGCGTCGGCCTGGAAGGGTGCGGGGGAGCGAACGGCACTGGCCACGCCCGCGAGAGCCGCTTCGAGCTGCGCGACGCGTGCTTCCAGCAGCCGCAGGCGGCCTCGCTGCCGCAGGGCCAGCACCAGTCCCACGAGGGACATGACCGGGAAGGCCAGCAGAACCACCACCAGCCACGCCAATTCATCCATCTGTTCACCCTGTCGGCGCGGGCCCCTCCGCGCGCCGCGCCCCGCTGCGTCATCGCCGGCAGGCTATCGTGCCGTCCGCCGGCGCGCCAGGAGGCGGCGCCTTTCAGGGAGGTGAGCACGGCTGCGGGACGCGGGGCGCCAGCGGGCGCGCCGCGCGCTTTCCCGTTCGCATGCCAGCTGGGCGAGGCCGGGCGGCGGCCTCTGCGCGGCCCCGCCGCTCCGGCGCGTCATTGTCACGTCGGTGGGCGCGTGCGCCGCGGCGGGTAAGCGCGAAGCCCCCGTTTCGTGATGCAGCCACGCCCGCCGCGGAAGGGGGGATAAATGGCCAAAAGCCCCAGAGCTTTTCTCGGGCCCTCGATCAAGCCTGCCTGCGTTGGCCAAGGAGCGGGTCCGATGGCATGGGCCGCCTTCCCCCGGGGGACCGCTGTCTTGCTTCGGCCAGTCGGTGCCGGACGCGCGATCAAGGCGCCCGCCCACACAGCCCGCACCTGCATGGGGTGGCGTGCACAAAACGAGGTCCTTGGCGGGGGGCCTCATACGAAAGGCCCCGCGGGCTTTTCCCACGGGGCCTTCGGCTCAAATCGGGATGCATTTGGGCGAAGCGTATCCGGCGCCGGCCAAGGACCAGAGCGGGTGGCCTCATACAAGGACCCGTGAGCTTGCCGCACGGGTCTTTGGTCGAACTCGCGCGGCGCCTGAGCGAACCCACCTGGCGCTGGCCAGGAACCGGCGCCTCAGGCTCAGTCGGCCTTCTTCTGCTCTTCGGCCTTGCGCACGGGGGCGGGCTGGTCGACCGCGTCGAGGCCGCCGTCGATCTTCTTGACGATCTTGGCGAGATCCTCGGGCTCGGGCTTCAGGTCGCGGGCGTGGTTCCACTGGAAGCCGGCCTCCAGGCGGCGGCCCACCTTCCAGTAGGCATCGCCCAGGTGGTCGTTGATGACCGGGTCCTGGGGCATCAGCTCCACCGCGCGCTCCAGCTCGCCCACGGCTTCGTCATAGCGGCCGAGGCGATAATAGGCCCAGCCCAGGCTGTCCACGATGGGGCCGTCGTCGGGGCGCAGGGACACGGCCTTGCGGATCATGTCCAGGCCGGCATCCAGGTTGATGCCCTGGTCCACCCAGGAATAGCCGAGGTAGTTCAGAACCTGCGGCTGGTCCGGGTTCAGCTCCAGCGCCTTCTTCAGGTCCGCCTCTGCGGCCGGCCAGTTCTTGCTGCGCTCGTTGCAGATGCCACGGAAGTAGAACAGCGCCCAGTTGCCCTTGCCGGGGTTAGGGATGAGGTCGATGGCCTTGCTGTAGCTGGCCGCGCACTCCGGGAACATCTTGCGCGCCTGCTGCAGGCGGCCGAGCGCCACGATGGCCTCCAGGTCCTTCGGGTCGGCGGCGATGAGGTCTTCCAGGTGCTTGCGCGCCTCGGCGTGCTTGTCGATGGCGTCGAGGTTGATGGCGAGCTGCACCTCGGCATTGCGGCGCAGGGGCGAGCTGGCGGGCACCTTCCCGTAAATCTGGATCGCCTTTTCCGGCTGCTTGAGCTGCTCGTAGAGGTCGGCCAGCGTAAGGCCGGCGAAGGGATGCTCGGGGTCGAGCCAGTGGGCGAGCTGGAGGTAGACGAGGGCGAGGTCCTCGCCCCCCTGCCGGCCCAGGGTGGAACCGAGGCCGTAGAGCACCTCGGCGGCGCCCTGCTGGGGCGTGGTCACCATCGGCGGCAGGGCCTTGCCTGCCTTCAGCTCCTTCAGCTCCGCCAGCACCAGGGGGTGGTTGGGCATGGCCTTCTCGAACTCGCCCAGGGCCGCCGCGCCCGCGGCCGGGGTCTCGTTGCGCGAGAGCCAGCGGGCATAGGCGTCGGCGGTGCGCAGGGAGCCGGGATCGAGCTTCACCGCCTCGGCGAGGCGCTTGCCCGCTTCCTTCCTGCTGCCGGCGGCATCGAGGATGAGGCCCGCCTGGAGCGCCTTCATGGGCGCGTACCAGTCCGGCCCCTGGAGGCGGTCGATCAGCTCCACCGCGCCCTTGGCGTTGCCGGAGCCATAGAAGGTCCAGGCCGCGAGCAGGGTGGCCGTGAGGTCGCCGATGGGGCCGCGCACGGAGAGGGAGAGATTGGTGCGGGCGGTCTGGTACTGGCTCTTCTTGATGGCCTTCACCGCCAGCGCCAGCCGGGCGATGCGATGGGTGCGGTCCACCTTCACCAGCCGCTCGGCCAGCTTCATGGCCTCGTCCATCTGCCCGTCGGCGAGGGTGGCGTAGAAGGTGCGCTCCACCACCTCGTCATTGCGCGAATCGAGCCGCAGCAGGTTGCGCAGATAGGTCACGGCGGCGTCGCTGTCGCGCTCGGAGCTGGCGAAGCGGGCGGCGAGGTAGCTTCCGGAGACGGAGGGATCCACATCGGCGGGCAGGCCTGCGGGCGTCTCCGCGCGCGCCGCGGCGGGCAGGGCAAGGTGCAGCACCGCGGCAAGCCCGGCAGCCAGGGCCACGGAATTGGAAAGGCGGGGAATCTTCACCGATCGAGAATCCTGAAGAGCCTGTGCGGCCGTTGCAACGCGCCATACAAGCGCGGCGAGATGGCGGGAGGATGGCCGCTTTCCCCGCGCGCCGCAAGCTTGCGCGGCGTCAGGCGGCGGAGATGGCACACTTCTTGGCCAATCTCCCAGTCTGCTCCAGGGCTTGCATGTGCTTCTCGGGGACCCTTCTTGCGGGCCCTTCCGCGGCGCGGCATAAGGAGCGCCATGCAGCCGCTCCTCGCCAGGGCCCCGGCCAAGATCAACCTGACCCTGCGGGTCATGGGCCGGCGTGCCGATGGATACCACGACCTCGTCAGCCTCGTGGCGTTCGCGGGGGCGGGCGATCTCCTCTCCCTCGTGCCGGATATGCCGCTCTCGCTCACGGTCGCGGGACCGACGGCTGTCGATACTGGGCCCGATGCCGATAATCTGGTGCTGAAGGCCACGGCGGCTTTTGCGCGCGAGGCGCCGGGTGCGCGGCTCGGCGCATTCCGGCTGGTGAAGCGCCTGCCGGTGGCGGCCGGGGTCGGCGGCGGCTCCTCCGATGCGGCGGCGGCGCTGCGCCTGCTCGCCCGCCTCAACGGCGTTGATCTCGATGATCCACGCCTGCGCGCCGCGGCGCGGGCCACCGGCGCCGACGTGACCGTGTGCCTCGACCCCCGCGCGCGCATCATGCGCGGCGTGGGGCACGAGCTGTCGGAGCCGCTGGCCCTGCCGCTCCTGCCGGCGGTGCTGGTGAACTGCCGTGTCGCGGTGCCTACGGCGGACGTGTTCCGCACCCTCGGCTTGCGCGCGGGGGAGGCCTTGCCGGGGCCGGAGCATCCCATGTCCTGCCCGCCGGAGGCGGCGGTGCTGCGGGCTGTGCTCGCGGGCCTGCCCAATGATCTCGAGCCCCCGGCGCGGGTGGTGGCGCCGCAGATCCAGGGCGTGATGGAGCGCCTCGCGGAAGCGCCGGAAGCGCGGCTGGTGCGCATGTCCGGCTCGGGCGCCACCGTGTTCGCGCTCGTGGACACCTGCCGGGACGCGGCGGGGCTGGCGCGGCGGATCGCGGCGGCCCACCCCGGCTGGTGGGTCCGGCCCACCGTGCTGCGCTGAGAGGGCGGCAACGCCGGACGGGCGTTGCGGCATTGATGCCGTGCCAGCCTGCGGAAGTCCCGGCGAGGCGCGGCCCTCGGCCCTGCGCGCTGAGGTACGAAAAAACCTTGAGATCGTGAGGGCCGCGCGCTTTCCTGTCCTCCGAAGAGGCGCCCGGCGCGCCGCCGACAAGGTGAGGATCAGATGACGCTGCCGGCTTTCCTGTTCGCCGCCCTCGGGGAAATCGCCGGCTGCTTCGCCTTCTGGCATGTGGTGCGCCTCGGCGGCTCGCCGCTGTGGCTGCTGGCTGGGGTCGCCAGCCTCGCCGCCTTCGCCTACGCCCTCACCTTCGTGGATGCGGAGGCCGCCGGGCGCGCATTCGCGGCCTATGGCGGCATCTACATCCTGTCGTCCCTGGCCTGGATGTGGGCGGTGGAGGGCGTGCGGCCGGACCGCTGGGACGCGGCCGGTGCGCTCCTGTGCCTCGCCGGCGCGGCGGTGATCGTGTTCGGCCCGCGCGGGGCCTGAGCACCGGCGCCTTGCCTCATGCCAAAGGCCCGCGAGCTTTTCCTCACGGGCCTTTCCTCACAGGCTCTTGGCTAAGCCCGCGCGGCCCCGGTCGAGGGCCGGGCCGATGGCGTCAGTGGGCGCGGGCGAGGCAGAAGTCCACGGCCTGCGCCAAAGCGAACTTGGCCGGGCTCGCCGGGAACAGCGCCAGCGCATCCTTGGCCATGGCGCCGTAGTGGCGGGCGCGCTCCACCGTGTCAGCGAGCGCCCGGTGCTTCACCAGCAGGCCGATGGCGTGCTGGAGATCGGCGTCGGTGACCTCGCCGTGCTCCAGGCACTTCTGCCAGAAGGCGCGCTCGCCTTCGTCGCCGCGGCGGAAGGCGAGCAGCACCGGCAGGGTGATCTTGCCCTCGCGGAAGTCGTCGCCCACGTTCTTGCCGAGCTTGGTCTGGTTGCCGCCGTAGTCGAGCGCGTCGTCCACGAGCTGGAAGGCGATGCCGAGGTTCATGCCATACGAGCGGCAGGCGGCCTGTTCCGCCTTCGCGCGCTGGCCGAGCACGGCGCCCACCTCGCAGGCGGCCGCGAACAGCTCCGCCGTCTTGCCGCGGATGACGGCAAGGTAGTCGTCCTCGGAGGTGTGGGTGTTCTTGGCGGCGGCGAGCTGCATCACCTCGCCCTCGGCGATGACGCTGGCGGCGTTGGAGAGGATGTCCAGGCAGGTGAGGGAGCCCACCTCCACCATCATCTTGAAGGCCTGGCCGAGCAGGAAGTCGCCCACCAGCACGCTGGCCTCGTTGCCCCACAGCTTGCGGGCCGCGAGCTTGCCCCGGCGCATGTCGCTCTCGTCCACCACGTCGTCGTGGAGGAGGGTGGCCGTGTGCATGAATTCCACCGAGGCGGCGAGCTTGATGTGCCCGTCCCCCTCGTAGTCGCACAAGGCGGCGCAGGCGAGCGTGAGCATGGGCCGCAGCCGCTTGCCGCCGGAGGAGATGAGGTGGTTCGCCACCTCGGGGATCATCGCCACGTCGGAGCCCGTGCGCGCCAGGATGGCGGCGTTCACGCGTTCCATGTCCGCCTTCACGAGGCGCACCAGGGCCTCGATGGACGGCTCGTTGGGCTCGAACGGAAGAACGATGGCCAAGAAATGCCCCCGCTTGTCATTCTTTCGGGCGCACCATAGGGATGCCCACGGGCCCGGCGCAAGTGGTTCTCAACGATGCCGCCTTTTGGTACCGGCGCGGGCATGGGAGTGTGCGGCCATGCAGGAGCTGGTGCGGACCAACGACTTGGTGCTGCTCGGCGCCATCGGCGCCCTGCTGGACGCGGCGCGAATCGGCCATTTGGTCGCGGATGCGCATACCAGCGCACTGGAAGGCTCCATCGGCATCCTGCCGCGCCGCCTGCTGGTGCCGGACGACGACGCCCCGCGCGCCCGGCGCCTGCTGGCGGAGGCGGGCTTCGCCGACGCCCTGCGCGATCCGGCCTGAGGGTATCGTGGACGCGCCCTTCGCCCTCACCACCGATGCCATCCTCGGCGGCCGCGTCACGCTCCAGCAGCCCGCCCGCGGCCACCGGGTGGGGCATGACGCGGTGCTGCTGGCGGCGCTGGCGCCGGCGGAATGCCGCGTCATGGTGGATCTGGGCGCCGGGGTCGGTGGGGCGGGCCTCGCCTTCCTGGCGCGGGTGCCGCCGGCGCATGGCACCCTGGTGGAGATCGACCCCGACCTCGCGGCCCTGGCCCAGCGGAACGCGCAGGCGAACGGCCTTTCCGACCGCTGCCGGGTGGCGGCGGCCGACGTGCTCGCCCTCGGCCGTTCCTCGGGACCGATGGTGCCGGAGGCCGGGGCGGCGGACCTGGTGCTCATGAACCCGCCCTTCAATGCCGCCCAGGCCCACCAGCCCTCGCCCCATGGCGGGCGCGCCCGCGCCCATGTGGCGGAAGAGGGGCTGCTGCGGGCCTGGGTCACGGCCGCCTATCGCTGCCTCGCGCCGGGCGGCGTGCTGTGTGCCATCCTGCGGCCGGAGGACATCGCGGCGCTGCTGGAGGCCCTTTCCGGCCGCTTCGGGGCGGCGGAGCTGCTGCCGGTGCACCCGCGTCCCGATGCGCCTGCCGTGCGCCTGCTGGCGCGGGCGGTGAAGGGCCGGCGCACGCCGCCGCGCCTGCTGCCGGGCCTCATGCTGGCCGATGGGGCGGGGACGCCCACCCCGGCCGCGCAGGCGGTGCTGCGGGATGCCGTGCCCCTGGGCTGAGCCCACCCCAGGCCAGCACCCTGGCTGAAGACTCCCGTGACCGAAGGCGTTCACTGGCCGATCGGGTTACGGGCTGCTCCAGCCCCCACGTCGTTCCCGGCGGGGCCGGGGCGCTGCGCCGCCTTGAGGCCGTCGCGCGGGCGGCTTACATCTCGGGCATGGCCGATGCTCTCTCCTTCCTTCCGCGCCGCGTGCGCGCCCTCCTGCCCAAGCGCTGGCGCAAGGATGCGCCGGTGGTGCCCGTGGTGCGCCTGTCCGGCGCCATCGGCATGGCTTCGCCCTTCTCGGCGTCGCTCACCCTCGCCGGCTGCGCCAAGGCGCTGGAGAAGGCATTCGCGATGAAGGACGCGCCGGCGGTGGCGCTGCTCATCAATTCGCCCGGCGGCTCGCCGGTGCAGTCTCATCTCATCTTCAAGCGCATCCGCGCTCTGGCGGAGGAGAAGGAGAAGCACGTCTTCGCCTTCGTGGAGGATGTGGCGGCCTCCGGCGGCTACATGATCGCCTGCGCGGCCGACGAGATCTTCGCCGATCCCTGCTCGGTGGTGGGCTCCATCGGCGTGGTGAGCGCCGGCTTCGGCTTCGACAAGGCCATCGCCCGCCTGGGCATCGAGCGGCGCGTCTATACCGCGGGTGAGCGGAAGGTGACCCTCGACCCCTTCCGGCCCGAGCAGGCCGAGGATGTGGAGCGGCTCGACGGCCTCTTGAGGGAGCTGCACGTGGTGTTTGCCGATCTCGTGCGGTCGCGGCGGGGCGCCACGCTGGCGGCGGACGACGCCTTCCTGTTCTCGGGCGAGTTCTGGCTCGCCACCCAGGCCCTCGGCCACGGCTTGCTCGACGGGCTGGGCGATGTGCGCTCCACCCTGCGCGCCCGCTATGGCGAGGGGGTGGAGACGCCGCTGGTGGAGGGGCCCAAGCCCTTCTTCCCGCGCCGCCCCGGCGGCTTCGCCGGCGCTCTCGCCCGCGAGGCGGCGGCCGGTGCCGTCGCCGTCGCCGAGGAGCGCGCCCTGTGGGCCCGCTTCGGCCTTTAGAGCGCTTTCGAGTGAAGTGGACACCGGTTCGCGTGAAGAAAACGCGTCAACTCGAGGATCTGGAGAATTTCTCCGATTCGATGAAACGGAGAAATTCTCCAGGACGCCTTCGCTTTCCCTTTCCCGCCGCCTCGCGGCACGGTCGATGAGCCCCCATGACGATGCCCTCCGATACGCTGTTCATCGCCGTCGCCCAGCTCAACCCCACAGTGGGCGACGTTTCCGGCAACCTGGAGCTGGCGCGCCGCACCCGCGATGCCGCGCGGCTCTCGGGCGCCGACCTCGTGGTGTTCTCCGAGCTGTTCATCGCTGGCTATCCGCCCGAGGACCTGGTGCTGAAGCCCGCGTTCCAGGCCGCCTGTCGCAGGGCCATCGAGGAGCTGGCGGCCGAGACGGCGGAGGGGCCCGCCCTCCTCATCGGCGCGCCCTGGGTGGAGGGCGGCAAGCTCTACAATTCGGTGCTGCTGCTGGAGCAGGGCGCCGTCGCCGCCGTGCGCCACAAGGTGGACCTGCCCAATTACGGCGTGTTCGACGAGAAGCGCGTGTTCTCCGCCGGCCCCATGCCCGGGCCGATCCCCTTCAAGGGCGTGCGGCTCGGCGTGCCCGTCTGCGAGGACATCTGGGGCCCGGACGTGGTGGAGTGCCTCGTCGAGACCGGGGCCGAGATCCTGGTGGTGTCCAATGGCTCGCCCTATCGCCGCACCGTCTACGAGGAGCGCGAGAACGTGGCGGTGGCCCGCGTGGTGGAGAGCCGCCTGCCCCTGCTCTACGTGAACCAGGTGGGCGGGCAGGACGAGCTGGTGTTCGACGGCGCCTCCTTCGCCCTCAATGCCGATCGCTTCCTCGCCCTCCAGTTCCCGAGCTTCGAGGAGCGGGTGCGGGTGACCCGCTGGCAGCGCCTGCCCACCGGCTGGGCCTGCACCGAGGGCGGCATCGTGGACCGGGTGGAGGAGGACGAGGCGGATTATTCCGCCTGCGTGCTGGGCCTGAAGGACTACGTGGAGAAGAACCGCTTCCCCGGCGTGGTGCTGGGGCTCTCCGGTGGCATCGACAGCGCGCTGTGCGCGGCCATGGCGGTGGATGCGCTGGGCTCCGAGCGGGTGCACTGCATCATGCTGCCCTATCGCTACACCTCGGACGAGAGCCTTGCCGATGCCGCCGCCGTGGCCGAGGCGCTGGGCGTGCGTTACGACATCCTGCCCATCGCCACTGCGGTGGAGGGACTGGAGGCGGTGCTGAAGCCCGTGTTCGCCGGCCGCGCGCGGGACGTGACGGAGGAGAACCTTCAGTCGCGGGCGCGGGGCACGCTGCTCATGTCGGTGTCCAACAAGTTCGGCGGCATGGTGGTGACCACGGGCAACAAGTCGGAGATGTCCACCGGCTACGCCACCCTCTATGGCGACATGAACGGCGGCTACAACCCCATCAAGGACCTGTACAAGACCGAGGTGTTCCGCCTCTCGCGCCTGCGCAACCGCTGGAAGCCGGCCTGGGCCGCCGGGCCGGAGGGCGCCGTCATGCCCGCGCACGTCATCGACAAGCCGCCCACCGCCGAGCTGCGCGAGAACCAGAAGGACGAGGATTCCCTGCCGCCCTACACCACTTTGGATGCCATCTTGTTCCGATTGGTGGAATTGGAGGCCCCGGTGGCGAGCGTGATCGCGGAGGGGTTCGACCCGGCGGTGGTGAAGCGCGTGGAGCGGCTGCTCGCCGTCGCGGAATACAAGCGCCGGCAGGCGGCGCCGGGCGTGAAGGTGACACCGCGCAATTTCGGCCGCGACCGGCGCTATCCCATCACCAACCGCTTCCGCGACGAGGGCTGACGGCGGGGTTGCGGTTCCCCTCGACCGGGGGCTGAGCCGTCGGGATCAGCCTGACGACCCGCGGGGGAAGGTCGTCAGGCTGAACGCGATTGCGAACGTCCGGTCCTCTTTCGCGCCTTCTTCATGACACGGATTCTTCACGCGCAACATCCCCAAATTGGATTGCCAATCTACCCATTTCGGGTGTCTATCACTGGCATGCGGTGCAATTTTACCAGATAGGTTACGTTACCTGGGTTGTGGTGCCAATATGGAATGTGGTGCGCGTGGGAGAGGGCTCTGGCCGTGCCGGAATGGAGCAGGCGTCCGGCCGCCGCGTGCCCGGCGCCGGTTTCGTTCTGCATTGCCGGTGTCGGCCGGCACGAAGCCGAACGGCGAAGAAACGCCGGGTGCGTCCTCGGAAAGGGGTCGAGAGCGCCTGTCTACCTGCAGCCCTTGCGGGCCTCCCAGTATTGCACCTGGTCCACATAGCGCTGCTGCGCGGGGGTGAGCTTGCCGTAGGGCGGATAGCAGCGCTCGCCGAAGGTGGCGATGGCGTCGGCGGTTTTGAAGCAGTGGCCCTGCTCGGCGTAGACGGCGTTGCGCTGGTACCACAGGGCGCGGCACGAAAGCTCGCTCAGCGCCTGGGCCGCCGCCGGCTGCGGCGCGAGCGAGAGGGCGGCCGGAGTGCCGGCCGCGAGCATGAGGAGAAGCGCGGAGCCAAGGCCGCGCGCGGTGTTGCGAAGCATCGTCACCCCCGTTTTGCGCCGCTATCCTGCCGGCCTCGCCGTTTCGTTGCGGCATGCGATGCTACCCCGGGACCGTGACGGCCGGGAAGGGCCTTGAGGGAGAGCGCAGGTGCCGAAATTCGCAGCCAACCTGAGCCTGCTGTGGACCGAGCTGGAATTCGCCGATCGCTTTGCCCGTGCGCGGGCGGCGGGCTTCCGCGCGGTGGAGTGCCAGTTTCCCTACGCCCTGGAGAAGGAGCGGCTGGCCGACCTCCTCGCCGCCAACGGACTGACGCTGGTGATGCATAACCTGCCAGCCGGTGACTGGGCCGCGGGCGAACGCGGCATTGCCTGCATTCCCGGTCGGGAGGGGGAGTTCGAGGACGGGGTGGGCCGCGCCCTCGACCATGCGCGGGCGACCGGCGCGCGCATGCTGAACTGCCTCGCGGGCCGCGTGCCCGAAGGCGTTTCCGCCATCGCCGCGCGGGACGCGCTGGCGCGAAACCTGCGGTTCGCGGCGGAGGCGCTGGGCCGGGAGGGGCTCGACCTGCTGGTGGAACCCATCAACACCCGCGACATGCCGGGCTTCGCCCTCTCCCGCTCGCGCGAGACGCTCGACCTGCTGGAGGCCGTGGGCGCGCCCAATGCCTTCCTGCAATACGATGTCTACCACATGCAGGTGATGGAGGGGGACCTCACCCACACCCTCTCCCGCCACATGGACCGCATCCGCCACATCCAGATCGCCGATGCGCCGGGGCGGGGCGAGCCCGGCACCGGGGAGATCCATTTCCCGTTCGTGCTCGCCGCCATCGACGTGGCCGGCTACGAGGGCTGGATCGGCTGCGAGTACCGCCCCCGCGCGGGCACCGACGCCGGCCTCGGCTGGCTCGCACCCTATCTGGGGTGATCGGGGTCTCCCCACCGGCCGGACGCGGCAGCCTCGCTGTCCCTTATGCGACTTTATGCGGAGACGCGGCTGTCGCATGATGGCGCTAAGCGAGAATTGCCGCGCGCCAATCCCGAGGGCCAACCCCGGAACCGGAGGAACACCCGCATGCCCCACAAGCGAGCGCCCGTGCGGCGCGAGCGCGCCACCAAGATCGTGGCGACCGTCGGCCCCGCATCCCATGCGCCGGAGAAGCTGGAAGCCCTGTTCCGGGCCGGCGTGGACGTGTTCCGGCTGAATTTCAGCCACGGCACCCAGGCCGACCACGGCGCGGTGCTGGAGCGCATCCGCCGGCTGGAGAAGGACGAGGGCCGGCCCATCGGCGTCATCGCCGACGTGCAGGGGCCGAAGCTGCGCGTCGGCCGCTTCAAGGAGGGCTCCGTCTCCTTCGCGCCCGGCGACATCCTCCATTTCGACGCCGACACCGATCGGCCGGGGGAGGGACGCCGCGTGCCCATTCCCCATCCCGACATCCTGGAGGCGCTGCCGGTGGGCGCCACCGTGCTGTGCGACGACGGCAAGGTGCGCCTGAAGGTGGTGGAGAAGGGGCCGGGCTATCTGGAGGCCAGGGTGGTGGCCGGCACGCGCCTGTCCAACACCAAGGGCTTCAACATCCCCGATGTGGTGCTGCCGCTTTCCCCGCTGACCGAGAAGGACCGGCTCGACCTCGAGTTCGCCTGCGCGGCCGGGGTGGAGTGGATCGCCCTCTCGTTCGTGCAGAAGCCGCAGGACATCCACGAGGCGCGCGCCCTCATCAAGGGCCGCGCGGCGGTGATGCTGAAGATGGAGAAGCCCTCGGCGGTGGAGCACCTGACCGAGCTGGTGGAGCTTTCCGACGCCATCATGGTGGCGCGCGGCGACCTGGGCGTGGAGATCTCGCTCGCGGAGGTGCCGGCCCTGCAGCGCCGCATGATCGCCGAGGCGCGCCGCTTCGGCCGCCCGGTCATCGTCGCCACCCAGATGCTGGAATCCATGATTCAGGCCCCGGTGCCCACCCGCGCCGAGGTCTCCGACGTGGCGACCGCCGTCTACGAGGGGGCGGACGCGGTGATGCTCTCCGCCGAGACCGCCGCCGGCCAGTATCCGGTGGAGGCGGTGACGGTGATGGACGAGGTGATCCGCCACGTGGAGTGCGACCCCGGCTATCGCAAGGTGCTCGGCGCCTCTGAGGCGGATTTCGGCAGCGCCATCGGCGACGCTGTCATCAAGGCGAGCTACCAGGCAGCGGTGGCGGTGGGGGCCTGCGCCCTGGTCGCCTTTACGCTCTCGGGCACCACGGGTCTGCGCGCCGCGCGCGAGCGGCCACAATTGCCCATCCTGGGCCTCACGCCCAGGATCGGCACCGCGCGGCGGCTGGCGCTCTCCTACGGCGTGCACGCGGTGCACATGAAGGAGGACATCCACTCCTTCGGCGAGATGGTGGACACGGCGGTGCGCACCACGGTGGAGCATGGCCTGGGGCGGCCGGGAGACCGGCTCGCCATCTGCGCCGGCGTGCCCTTCGCCCAGCCCGGGAGCACCAACATCATGCGCATCACCACCATCGGCGCCGATGATCCGCCGTCCCGCTACGACGTGGATGCGGCGGTGGGCGCCGCGGCGCGGACGGACACGGCGCGCGCCGGCTAAGGTGTATTCATGCGGGAATAACAAGTAACCCCCCGCCCATTGCGGGCGGGGGGTTGGCATTCTTTGGCTGGGAAAAGTATTTGTGCGCGAGCTGTTCCGCATGCGTGGTATCGCCGCAACGCATATCAGGGTAACGCCTGGAATTGCTTCGAGAAAAATGCTTCCGGTTATAAGATTTGCCGGCTTATAATTTTAAGAGGGGTGGACGTCGTGCGTGCTGCGGCGCATCTTCAACCTGTTCCAACTCTCGCGTTGCGTCATTATGGCTGTCGAAGTCGAGCGAAAGTTCCTCGTGGTTTCAGAGGCTTGGCGAGAGGGCGCGGAGTCCTGCCCCATTCGCCAGGGCTATCTCTGCCTCGGCGCGGACACCACCGTGCGCATCCGCGTGGCGGGCCCGCGCGCCTTCATCACGGTCAAGAGCAAGACCGAGGGCATCTCGCGCGCGGAGTTTGAATACGAGATCCCCCTCCATGATGCCGAGGTCATGCTTCGGGACCTGTGCGACGGGCCGCTGATCGAGAAGACCCGCTATTCCCTCATGCACGCCGGCAAGCTCTGGACCGTGGATGTGTTCGGCGCCGACAACGCCGGCCTCGTGGTGGCGGAGGTGGAGCTCACCCATCCCGAGGAGCGGGTGGCGCTGCCGCCCTGGGTGGGGGAGGAAGTGACCTCCGATCCCCGCTATCGCAACTCCGCCTTGGTGAGCGCGCCGCTGGGCGACGCCCGCTGCGAGATCTGACGGCTCAGGCTTTTTCCGCGCCGGGCTTGCCCAGCGCCGCCTCTATGGCGAGCAGGTCACGCCAGGCGAGACGCTTGCCGATGGGCGTGCGCAGCAGATAGGCCGGATGGAAGGTCGCGACCGCGCGGATCGCGCGCGTACCGGTCTCGTACTCCATGAAGCGGCCGCGCAGCCGGGTGATGCCCTCCGTGGTGCCGAACAGCGCCTGCGCCGACTGGCCGCCCAGGCACACCAGCAGCTCCGGGTTCGCCAGCTCGATCTGGCGGGCGATGAAGGGCCGGCAGATGGCCGTTTCCTGCGGCGTCGGCGCCCGGTTTCCCGGCGGCCGCCAGGGGATGATGTTGGCGATATAGGCGCTCGAACGGTCGAGGCCGATGGCCCCCAGCATCAGGTCCAGCAGGCGTCCGGCGCGGCCTACGAAGGGCAGGCCCTGCTGGTCCTCGTCACGCCCCGGCGCCTCGCCCACGAACATCACCCGCGCGCCCGGGTTGCCGTCCGCGAACACGAGCCGGCTCGCGGTGCGCTTCAGCGCGCAGCCCTCGAACCCCTCCATGAGCGCGCGCAGCTCCTCCAGGCTGGCAGCGCCGCGGGCCGCCTCGCGCGCGGCCATCACCGCCTCGTCGGGCGAATGCGGGGCGACCACGGGCGGGCGGGACGCGCCCTGGGCGTGCGGCTGGGCGCGGGACGGGGCGGCGCGGGCCGCGGGCAGGGCAAACTCCTGCGATCCGCCGTCCAGCTCCTGCGGCGCGGCGCGCGCATGCTGCTCGGCCGCGCTTTCGGCGAAGCGGTCCACCGGCGCCTCGCCGAGGGCCACGTCCACCCCGGCTTCCAGATGGAAGGCGAGAAGGTCGGACCAGTCGTGGGGCGGGTGATCGTTCATCGAAGTCCGGGCCGGGCGCGGCGGCGCGCCTCACGCGTTCTGCAGGGCGAACCTATGGCACGCCGGCACCCGCGGGTGAAGCAGCGTATTGCTGCATGTGCGTCCACGGACATGGGGACAACCGGCGGGTCGGTCAAGTCGTCGCACCTTGTGGCCATCTCGCGAATTGTCAGGACGGCCCAACCGTGGAAGAACTCCAACGAAAGCACGATGACGTAAGCGGGAGCTTAGGGGATGAGCGCGGCCGAACTGCCTGAACGCGAAGGCATGGACTACGACGTGGTGGTGGTGGGCGGTGGGCCCGCCGGTCTTGCCACGGCCATTCGCTTGAAGCAGCAGGCGGCCGAACGCGGCACCGAGATCTCGGTGGTGGTGGTGGAGAAGGGCTCCGAGGTGGGGGCCCACATCCTCTCCGGCGCGGTGGTGGACCCCTCGGGTCTCGACCAGCTCCTGCCCGGCTGGCGCGAGGAGGAGGACCGCCCCCTCGTCACCCAGGTGAACGACGACCACTTCTACCTGCTCGGCCCGGCCGGCGGCGTGAAGCTGCCCAACTTCGCCATGCCCCCGCTGATGAACAACCACGGCAACTTCATCGGCTCGCTCGGCAATGTGGCGCGCTACCTCGCCCGCAAGGCGGAGGAGCTGGAGGTGGAGATTTATCCCGGCTTCGCCGCCAACGAGCTGCTGTTCGACGAGAAGGGCGCGGTGCGCGGCGTCGCCACCGGCGACATGGGCGTGGGCAAGGACGGCGAGCCCAAAGCCGAGTTCACCCGCGGCATGGAGCTGCGCGGCCGCTACACCGTGTTCGCCGAGGGCGCGCGCGGCCAGCTCTCCAAGCAGCTCATCGCCAAGTTCGGCCTCGGCGAGGGCCGCGAGCCGCAGAAGTTCGGCATCGGCCTCAAGGAGCTGTGGAAGGTCAAGCCGGAGAAGCACAAGCCCGGCACCGTACAGCACGCCTTCGGCTGGCCGCTCGATTCCAAGACCGGCGGCGGCGCCTTCCTCTACCACATGGAGGATGAGCAGGTGATGGTGGGCTTCGTGGTCCACCTGAACTACCAGAACCCCTGGCTCTCCCCGTTCGAGGAATTCCAGCGCTTCAAGACCCACCCCATCTTCAAGGATACGTTCGAGGGCGCCAAGCGCATCTCCTACGGCGCCCGCGCCATCACCGAGGGCGGCTGGCAGAGCGTGCCGAAGCTGTCCTTCCCCGGCGGCGTGCTGGTGGGCTGCGCGGCCGGCTTCGTGAACGTGCCGCGCATCAAGGGCAGCCACAACGCGGTGCTCTCCGGCATCCTCGCGGCCGATCACCTGGTGGAGGCGCTGGCCGCCGGCCGCAGCCATGACGAGCTTTCGAGCTACGAGGACGCCTGGCGCGGCTCGGCCGTGGGCGATGACCTGAAGAAGGTCCGCAACGTGAAGCCCCTGTGGTCCAAGCTCGGCACCTACATCGGCATCCCGCTGGCGGGGCTCGACATGTGGGCCAACACCCTCGGGTTCTCGCTGTTCGGCACGCTGAAGCACGGCAAGGCGGACTACGCCACCCTGAAGCCCGCCGCCAAGTGCAAGAAGATCGCCTATCCCAAGCCCGACGGCGTGCTCACCTTCGACAAGCTGTCCTCGGTGTTCATCTCCAACACCAACCACGAGGAGGACCAGCCGGTTCACCTCAAGGTGGCGGACATGGCGCTGCAGAAGTCGTCCGAACTCGGCGTCTACGGCGGCCCGTCCAACCGCTACTGCCCGGCCGGCGTGTACGAGTGGGTGGAGGAGGGCGGCGAGGGTCCGCGTTTCCAGATCAACGCGCAGAACTGCGTGCACTGCAAGACCTGCGACATCAAGGACCCGAACCAGAACATCACCTGGACCGCGCCCGAAGGCGGCGGCGGGCCGAACTATCCCAACATGTGATGGCGGGGCCTGTGAGCGTTGCGCATGGGCCCTTTGCCGGTCCCCTGTGCGCCATCGTGCAAGACTCGCCCGATGCCTGCGTGGGGCAGAACGGCATGAGTTGATCCGGTTGGCGCCGGGTTGGCGCACCTCATGGCACGCAAGGAAAAAGGCCGGTGGGTTTCACGCCCACCGGCCTTTTTGTCATGCTTTGCCTGTGGGGTGCCGGATCAGGCCACCTGGTTGCGGCTCTCGGGGTGGCAGGCAATGATGTTGCAGAACTCGGTCGGGCGCGTCGTGAGCGCGGTGAGCCGGCCTTCCCAGTCGAGGCGGAAGAAGCGATAGCCGAGGCCCGCCAGCGTGTTCCAGGGGGCGGCCGGGTCGCCGCCGCTGGAGAGCAGGGCCGGGCAGTTCATCTCGAAGATAATGACTGGGTGCCAGGTGGAGATGGTCTTGAGGCCGCCGGCGAGCACCCGCTGCTCGGCGCCTTCCACGTCGATCTTGATGCTGTCCACCCGCGGCAGCGCGAGGTCGGCCACCAGCGCGTCGAGGGTGGTGATCTCCACTTCCTCCGCCTCGGTGGCGGCGCCGTCGTTGACGAGGGAGAATGCCTGCGGGTCGTCGCCCACGGGATTGTGGAACAGGGAGGCCCGGCCGGCGGCGTCGGCGAGGCCCTTGCGCACCAGGGTCACGTTCTTGAAGTCATTGAGCGTGGCGTTGTGGACCAGCAGGTCGCCCGCCTCCTTGCCTGGCTCCACCGAGACGATGCGGCTCGCGCGCGGGGCCATCTTCAGGGAGAACAGGCCCACATTGGCGCCCACGTCCACGAACACGTCGCCCTTGGCGACGAAGCGGTCGAGATATCTCAGCTCCGGTTCCACCTGGTCGCGCAGCAGGAATACCGAGACGGTGGTGTAGCGCAGGTCCGCAGGCACCTGCATCACCGCGCCGCCGGGCACCAGGTGGAAGGTGGGCCGCTGGCCCAGCGCCACCAGCGTCGCGAGACGGGCGACGCGGGCCAGCACCGTCAGGGGCGCCTGCTTGAACGCTTGCTCGTTCAGAAGCTTCTTGATCCGCTTTAGCATCATCGCCCCTGCAATCTCATCCGGCTGGAAAATCGCGTTCGGTTGGCCCTTCCGGCCGGGGCCTCTGCGGTGACGACACCGGCATCGGCAGGGGAAGGGAAGCTTCGGTCCGGGCGTGTCCGCAGCCGCCCGGAAGGTAGACATGAGAATAGGCGGGGGATGTCAACAAGGCGTAGCGCGCCGCGTATCCCCGCCGCTTGCATGGCCGGCCGCCGCCCGATGGTCTCCAGCGTCCGGCTCCATGGCGTGCCGCAACGCCGGGGCACTTTCGTCCCTGGCGCCGCGCGGCGCCGGCGGGCGAGAAGGCCGCGGTGTCGCGGACCTTGTGTCGCGCCATTCGCGCGGGTGGCCCTGGGTTCGCGGCAACCCTGGATCGCGCATGGCGGATGCGTTCATGGACGCTCAGGCGCCCGGCTTCGTCACCAGGAAGGGCCCAACCGCGAGCCAGTTCAGGCCCGAGTTCAGGAGCACATGCACAGCATCGCGTGGACGGTGCACCAGCGGCAGGCCATGCAGGTTGAGCGAGGTGTTGAGCAGCCCGCCCACGCCGGACTGGGCCGCGAAGCGCTGGATGAGGTCCCAGTAGGCCGGGTTGGTCTCCTGCGTCACCACCTGCGGGCGGCAGGTGCGGTCGTAGGGGTGGGTGCCCGCCTTGAGCTGTTCCGCGCCGGCGCCGGTGGTGTCGAAGGAGAGGATCATGTAGGGCGCGGAGACATGCTTGGGATTGCGCAGGTAGATGTCCGCATATTCCGCGACCATGGATGCGGCGAACGGCATCCAGAAGTCGCGGCTCTTCACCATCTCGTTGATCTCGCGGATGACGTCCGGATTGCGCGGGTCCGCCAGGATCGCCCGGTTGCCGAGCGAGCGGGCGCCGAACTCCTCGCGACCGGCGAAGCGGCCCACCACATGGCCCTGCGCCAGCAGCCCGACCACCGCGTCGTTGATGTTGTCCGGGCGCGAGAGGACGATGTCGCCGCGCTCGGTCCATTCGGAGAGGTCGGCGCGGATCTCCTCGTCGGACCAGTCGGGGCCGAGATACATGGAGGCGAGGGCCGGCACGGCGCCTCCGCCCTCGCGCTCGGCACGGGCGAGGTAGGCGGCGCCGATGGCGTTGGTTTCATCGCCGCAGGAGGGGAAGACGAAGATGCTCTCCACCTCGTCCATTTCCATGATCCGCTTGTTGGCCTTCACGTTCATGAAGACGCCGCCGGAGAGGCAGAGCCGGCCGATGCCGGTCTCCGCCACCGCGCGGCGCACGAACTCGCAGAGGATTTCCTCAGTGAACAGCTGGACGCCGCCCATGATGTTGTCGAAGCGCTGCTCGAAGAAGAGCTTCTCCAGCACCGGCTGGATGTGCAGCGTGTGCGGCACGCCGGGGGCGCGGGACCACACCGGGCTGCGGTCGTCCACCCAGCGGAACAGGGTGTGCAGCCGGTCGGCGATCTTGCGGCAGCCGGACATGGCGGCATAGGGCGCCATGCCCATGATCTTGTATTCGTGCTCCAGCGGCACCATGCCGAGCATATAGGTGACCACCGCATAGAGCGTGCCGAATGAATCGGCGTAGGGCACCTCGTGCAGCAGCTTCAGCGTGTTGTTCTCGCCGATGCTGACGCTGGCGCACAGGCCGTCGCCGCCGCCGTCCACGGTGAGCACCAGCATCGGCTTGCTGCGGTCGGGCTGGCCGAAGTAGGCGGTGGCGGCGTGGCAGGCGTGGTGGCCATAGGTCTTGATGGCCTCGGGGCGGAAGCCCATGGCCACGTAGGCATCATGGCGCTGCTGGGCGCGCTGGCGCTCCACCGCCAGCCGCAGCGGCGTCTGGCCGATGGCGGTGCGCACCCGTCCCTGCCAATGGGCCGAGCGGCGGAACACGTCGATCCACCCGGCGCGGTCGAGCGGCACCGTCGGCAGGCCGGCGAGGGCGAGCACCGAGACGTCCTGCGGCTTCACGCCGGTCTCCCGCAACAGCCATTCGAGGCCCATGGCGGGAACGCCGTGGTAGTTCTTGACGCGCCGAAGGCGTTCTTCCTGAACGGCCGAGATCGTTCCATCCTGGGACAAAGCGGCAACCGCAGAATTGTGGGAATCGCTGACGCCGATGACGGTCACTTTCACACTCCGAAAGACAATGTGCGCCAAGCCGGAATGGCTTTGTCAATGGCAGGGGGAGTAAAGAGGGGTTCTACGGGAGGAAGGATGACGCTTTGGACACGGCTTTTGACAACAGCCTAGTTCGCCGAGCGTTAAAAAGCGATGTCCTTGTCGTCGCGTCAACTGTCTGGGCGCGCGTGTCGTCGGGTGTCCCGCGCGCCGTGGGCATCGCCCCGTTGGCCATGCGCTCGGCGCAGGCTCCCCTCGGTTTCGCAGCCGGTTTCTGCCCGCGCTCACCTGCCCGCGGGAGGGACGTGCCTCATGCCGCCTGTGGCCGGCCCAGCCACCGCCGGCGCGGACGCCCCGGCGGTGGGCGGAAGGCTGCCGGCACCGCGGGCTGCGAGGCGCTGGTGGCGTAGACGACGAGCGCCAGCGCGACACCGAGCTCGCCCGGCTGGAGCACCAGCGAGTAGACCGCGGAGGTCAAGAGCAGGTAGAGCACGTAATCGGACACGGCGAGCGCGAAGGGGTCACGCGCCGCCATGCCGCGCCGGGCGGTGAAGACGAAAGCCCATACGTGCACCATCAGCACCAGGATGGCGCCCGTCAGCCCATATTCGAACACCACGCCGAGCCAGCCCAGGTCCGAGATGAAGAACTGGCTGTAGCCGAAGATGTCGGCGAGCGTGACCGAGCCGAAGCGCGTGGTGGCACCCACGCCGAAGATCCAGCGCATGGTGTGGTCGCCGAGGTAGCGCACCGCGATCGCGCTTGAGTTCTGCCGCACCGAGAGCGAGCCGCCGAGGCTCTGTTCCATGCTGTCCCAGCCCGAGCCGCCGAACAGGCCGAGCTTGGCCGCCACCATCACCAGCATGGGCACCATCATGGCGATCCCGATGCCGATGGCGAACCGTCGCGCCCGGCCCGGCAGGGACATGACGATGCCGTATGCGGTGACCAGCACCGCCATCAGGATCGCGGTGCGCTGCTTGTAGGTGAGCACCTGGATCAGCAGGCACACCGGGATGAGGAACAGGCGGAAGGGCCGCCGCTCGATCACGAAGCTGCGGCCCAGGTAGAAGATGAAGATCATGCCGAAGAACATCGACATGTAGACGCGTCGGCCGCGGTCGGTGTCGTATTGCAGGAGCTTGCCGTTGATGGGGTCGGTTACGAACCAGGAGCGGGGCGCCAGCGTGTAGAGCAGCACCAGCAGCACGAAGGTGGCGATGCCGTAGGAGAGGCACACCGCGCGCACCCGCTCCGGCGGCAGCGCCATGAGGGAGAGCAGGCCGGCGAGCGCGAAATAATAGGTGAAGGGCCACGCCTTCACCGTGGTGGCGAGCGCGTCGAGGAGGCCGTTGCCGAGCTGGATGATGGAGATCAGCGGCGTGAAGCCCAGGAGATAGGCGAGCAGCAGCAGGAACAGGTTCCGCCCCGGCAGCCGCAGGCGGATAGCGCCGTAGAGGCTGAGCGGAAACATGAGGAACGGCCACGCCTTCGACAGGAAGTAGGGCGGTGGCAGCTCGTTCAGGTAATGGAACACCTGGGCGAAGAAGGGCAGGGCGAAGATGAGCGCGAGCGTCGCGGTCCTGGAGACGGAGGGCCCCCCGTAGGCGCGCGTGCGCACCCGCCGCCGCAGCGGCATTTCCACCTTCCGGGCCGGACGCGTGGGGCCCGCCACGCTCATGGCGTGCTGTCCGTGCCGTCCGGCTTCGCCATGCCATAGGCTGCGGGGTTCAGCCGGGCCTTGGCTGCGGCAAGGAAGACCGGCATGGAATCCACGAACACGCGCTTCACTTGAATCTTCGGGTCCTGCACCAGCCGGTGCAGCCACTCCACCCCCAGCCGGCGGTAGGCGAGCGGCGCGCGGGTGGAAAGGCCGGTGAGGAAGTTCAGCGAGTTGCCCACGCACAGGCCGGTGCCCACCGCCTTGCCGCTGCGCCAGACGAGGCGCGTGACATATTCGGAGCGCGGCGAGCCGGTGACGAAGAAGACATAGCGGGCCGGGTGGTCCAGCACGAAGGAAACGCAGCGCTCCACTTCCTCGGGCTTGTTGATGAAGCCCATGGGCGGCACATGCATCGCCACGTTGGTGAGGTGGTAGCGCGCCTTGAGGCGCTCCAGCATCTCATCCGAGCCGCCGATGATGGTGATGGCGTCGTCAGGCCGGATGTGGCGCTCGAACAGGGCGGTGGTGATGTCGGAGCCGGGCGCGCGGGGAATGTGGAGGCCGAACAGCTGGCGCGCCAGCGCCCGCGGCACCGCCCCATCCATGGTGTGCAGCCAGGCGTTCTCGTAGATCTCGATGAAGACCGGGTCCTTCAGCTCGTTGAGCCGGGTGAGGTTGGCCGCGTTGGGGGTCACCACATAGGCGAACGGGGCGCCCGGCGGCCGCGCGGCGATGAGGGCCGCCGCGCCTTCCGTGTCGAGGCACGCGAACGGCACGTTGAGGAAGGTGATGGTCTGCACGTCCGCCGGCAGGGCGACGGGCTGCGGCAAGGCTTCCTGCGGCAAGGCTTCCTGCGGCATGGCTTCTGGTTCCGCTCCTGTGTCCGGCCGCAGGGCGCCGTGCACCGGCTCCCGTGCCCCATCCTGCCGGGGCGGCGCCCGCCCGCTCAGGGGACGAGCGAGGTGGTGCCGCCGTTCTGCGTGTAATTGCCGATGGTATAGCTGAACGAGCGCTGGAACGGCACCACGCGATTGATGAACTGGTCGATCCAGAGATTGACCTCGGCGATGGAGCTGCGCGGCACGAAGATGATGTCGCCGCTCTGGAGCGGCACGTCGCCGTCGGAGAAGCCGGTTTCGATCATTTCGCGCACGTCGATCAGGCGCAGCATGGGCAGGTTGTCGGGCCCGCGGCGGATGAGCGCCACCTGGCCGGTGCGCGCCTCCTCGGTGAAGCCGCCCGCCATCACCACGCCCTGCAGCACGCTGATGCCCGAGCTCTCCACCTTGATCATGCCGGGCTGCTTCACCATGCCGCCCACATAGACGCGGGGGCCGGCTGCCGCCTCCAGGGACACCACCACCTTCTGGTCCACCAGCTCCTTGCGGGAGGCCTTGCGGACGTACTCCTCGACCCCGGTGAGGGTGGACCCCTCCACCCGGATCTGGCCGATGGCGCGCGGGGCGATGGTGCCGTCCGGGCTGACGGTGAGTTCCTCGTCCATGTCGCGGGTGATGAAATACTTGAGCTTCAGCCGATCGCCCGGGCCCACCCGATAGGCGGGCAGGGTGTCGGTCCAGGGGCGGAAACGGTCGGCATTGACCTCGGTGAAGCGCAGCTCGTGGCCGGTGGTGAAGGGGGGCGTGCCCGTGTTCTGCGAGGTGGCGATGGCGGCGCAGCCGCTCAGGGCGAGGGGGCCGGCGATGAGCACCAGCGCCACCGGCACCGCGCGCCGGCTGGTCCGGTCCCGCACCATGTGGCGAGCGGATGCGATCCAACCGCACCGGGGCAAGACCATCGAGGACTCCCAAAATGACACGTTCGCACCGCGCCCGCCGCGTCCTGGCCGATCGATCCCTCCGGCCTCCGGAGCGGTGATGCCGCCAGCACGAGCTGAACCGCAATTCTTGGTTAACACACGCTAAAGCCGCACGGTTAACAAAGTCCTTAACGCTACGCTGCAAAGCAAAATAGCCCCAGCTTCCGACCAGGGCAGGCGGTAGCGAAATGTCGCGTGGGCCTGTGGATGGCGCGCGTGCGGTGCGGTAGGGGAGGGTAGAATGCGCGCCGCCGCCCGCCCGGCCGCGATTGCGACGGGGCGGGCGTGCGGGACGAATCACGCGGATGCGGGCGAGGGGAGGAGGGGTGCCCGAGGGCACCCGCGCGGCGCCCTCAGGCGCGGCGGTAGAGCCACGCGGGCAGGTAAAAGCGCCGTCCGAAGAAGACGAGCCCCAGCAGCGTGCCGCCCGCCTCGGCCACCGTGTCGCGCAGGTGGATGGCGGCCGGCTTGCGGGTGATCTCCGCATGAACGGTGAGAATGTTGCCGTCCACCAGCTGGGTGAGGCGCTGGGTCACCAGCGAGGAGCCCTGGAGGCTGGAGCAGATGATGATGCAGTCGAAGGCGACCTTGAGCGCCTTGATCATCTCCTCTCCTTCCACCACCGGCAGCCGCACGCTGAGCAGGGGCGAGGATTCCACCTCCGCCGCAGACCACAGCAGCGGCACGGGAGTGGTGGTCACCGCAAGGCCGCCGATCACCTCCATGTGCCCGGTGTGCAGCGGATAGGGGGTGTAGGAGCTGAGGTCCACCAGCAGGGTGCGCAGGCGGCGCTGGGTGGCGAACTCCTCCGCGAGGCGGCGGCAGAACCAGGGCAGGGTCTCGTCGCGATCGGGCGAGAGGAAGTGCATGGCGCGCAGCGGCACGTCGTCGATGCGCGTGTCGAGCAGGAGTGTGGCGCAACTGCCGATGGCCTGGTCCACCGCCGGGCTGGCGTGCTCCTCCACGCCCTCATCGAAGGTGGCGAGGTTGGGCAGGTCCAGGAGGCGCTCCGGCTCGCTGGGCATGATGAAGGTGGTGCGCAGCACCGACGCGATCGCGCCCGCCGCTGCACCGAACAATATGCCGCCGATAAGGCCGCCCGCCAGCATGGGCAGCACCAGCGAGCGCTTGGTCACCGCCGCCCCGGCTTCCTGCACCAGGCGCACGTTGGACTGGCGGGTGCGGGCTGCGGTTTCCTCGATGTTTGCGGCCACCGCCCGGCGCAGGTACTCGCGATAGCCCTCGCTCAGGGTCTCCCGCTGGCGGGTCAGCTCGACGAGTCGCGTCTCGGCGCCGCGCAGGATGTCGATGCGCTGCTGCGCGGCGGTGCGCTGCTGCTCCAGCTCGGCCCGCTGCTTGCCGAGGGAATCCTTCTCCACCTTCAGGTTGAGGACGAGATTGTCCACATAATTGATGGACGGGTTCCGCGAGGCGCGGTCGGTGTAATAGGGGTTCTGCCCGCGCTCGGCGATGCGCTTGCGCATCGTGTCGATCTTTTTCTGCACCTCCTTCAGCAGCGGGCTGCCGGGAGCGTACTGGGCGGCGAGGCGGTCGCGCTCCAAAAGGAGCTGGGTGAGCTGGTTGGAGCTGTCGTCGCCCTGGAGGGCGTCGCTCTTCTCCGCGAAGTCGAACACCGAGTCAGGCAGCGCGCGGCGCTGGGCCTCGGCCTCCGCGAGCTGGGCGGCAAGGGTGGCCTCGCGCTCGTCCACCTGCCGGATGCGCTGCACCACGCTGTCCATCTGGTTGGAGGCGAGGATGGCGTCCTGGTTGAAGTCGATCACGCCCACCTTCGCCTTGAGCGCCTCGATGTCGTTATCGGCTGTCGTGAGGTCACGCTTGAAGCGGTCAACCTCCAGCATCAGGATCTTGGCGGTGGGATTCTCGAACACCTTGCGGCGGCTGGCGAGGTAATTCTGCACCAGCGCGTCGGTGGTCTTGATGGCGATCTCGCGGTCCGGATTGGTGAACTGCACCTGGATGATGTTGGAATCGGACACCACGTCCGCGCGCAGGCTGCGGCGGAAGCGCTCGATGGCCTGGTCCATTTCGTCCTGGCTGGAACTGAGCATGCGGGCGAGGCTGCTCAGCGGGCCCGGCGGAAACAGCCGGTCGAGGCCGATCTGCTCGATGGTGGTGCGGATCACCTCCGCGCTCTCGATGATCTGGACCTCGGATTCCACCTGCTTCAGGCCCTCCACCGTGAGCACGGCGGGGCCGGTGTCGGTGATGTTACCGGCGTTGGAAACCTCGCGGTTCACGATCACCAGCATCAGGCTGGAGGCGGTATATTCGGTCTTGGCGAGGGCGGCAGCGGCGATACCGATCACCAGCGGCACCAGGGCCGCTGCCGCCACCACGCGGATATGGAAGAAGGCGGCGATCAGGAAGTCGCGCAGCGTGAAGCTCGGCGCCTCCGCGGCGATGGCCGGTGCGAGTGCGGTGTCGTCCGCCGTGCCGGCCTGTTGCGCCATCGACATGCTTCCCCCTGCGGCCATCCGCCTCTTGCTCCCCCGCCGCGGCGGCTGCGCCCCCGCGCCCCGCCGGCGTCCCGTCCCGGCTGGCCGCGCGGCCGCGAAGGCGGCATCACGCAGGCGGGTCTCGCCGGAGAATCATGCCGTGGCCCGATTACCCCGCGGTTAAGCGGTAGTGCGCAAAGCCGGCGCGCTCAATAGGCCCGCCGCATCAGCTTCAGCACCGCCAGCGTGGTGCCGATGGCCCCCTGGGCAATGAAGAGCGAGGTGGCCACTGCCGCGCCGATCATGCCGAAGGGGGGAATGAGCGCGAAGCACAGGATGATGCAGCTCGCGAGCTGGGCGCCGTTCAGCCAGCGCAGCACCCGCCCGTGACCGGTCATGGCGAGCATCACGTCCTGGGTCGGCAGCAGGCAGTTGATGAGCTGTCCCACCGCCATGATGACGAGCGCGGGCGCCGCCGCCTCGAATCCCGGGCCGATGAGGTGCAGAAGCCAGCCCGGCGCCGCCAGCATCACCAGGATGGCGGGCACGCCGCAGGCCGCGATGGCGAGGCGCGCACGCCGGTTCAGCCCCCGCAGCTGGTCGAAGTCGCCGGTGCGATGGGCCGCCGCGAACGACGGCGCGGCGATGGTCGAGATCGCGATGATGACCACCCAGATCAGTACCGTGATGCGGCTCGCCACGCTGAACCCGCCCACCGCGGCGGCGCTGGCATAGGCCGCCAGCACCATGGTGGGGATGGAATTGAGCGCCGACTGCACATTTTCCACGATGGCCAGGGGCCACGCAGTGCGCCACAGCGCCGGCAGTCGTTCCACCGGCCCATCCTTCGGCGTGTTCACGGCGAGCTTGCGCCGTTCACCGAGGAGCAGCCCGAAGCCCAGGGCCGCGCTCACGATGTTGGCGAACGCCAGCGCGTAGAGGATGCCGTGGAGCGAATGGATGCCGAGCGCCAGCGCGCCGAAGGTGAGGATGGGCCACAGGCCGTTCTGCACGAACTGCCCCGCCACGCCCCGGTGGCAGCCCGTGAGCGCGTGCGCCGCGAAGATGCACAGCGCCTGGGGCAGGATGGATGCCGCCGAGATCATCAGCGGCACGGTCAACGCATGCTCTTTGAAAACATAGGTGGCGAGCGGCTCGGCGGCGAGCACGGTGGCGAGGCTCGCGGCGAGGCCGCCCGCCGTCACCCACAGCGTGCCCGTCAATAGCGCTTTGCGCGCGTCCGGCCCGCGCCCCACCGCGAGTTCAGCGGCGATATGGCGCATCACCGCCTTTTCGAAGCCGCCGCGCGCCACCGTGGCCGCGGCGCTCACCCAGGTGTTGCAGAGGAAGAACAGGCCCGCCTCCACCACCCCCAGGATGCGCGCCGTGAGCATGTAGAGGCCGAGCTTGCCCACCACCTCCAGCCCGCGCACCACCAGCGCGGCGCCGAACGCCCATTGGGCGAGGATGAGGCGGAGGATGGGCTTGAGCTGGAGCTTCATGGGGCTCTTGATGGCTGGCGCCGGGCGGCGCGATGGGGAGGGGGCGTAGCCGGGGAGGCGTCAGCGGGCGGTGGTGCTCGCTGGCTAGCGAAGGAGATGCGGCGCGCCGCTGTCTCGCGCCCGCGCCCTGGTGCTATGAAGGATGGTGAAGCCGGGCCGCGCCGGGCCGCCAGCCCTTTCCGGGAGGGGCGCCGCGGCGTGCTGGCCGTAGCCGGAAAATGGGTTTCGCCGGATCGGCGGAAATGGGGAGATGTTCGGACCGATGAGGCGCACGCGGAAACGACTCCGGGCCATGATCGAGGCCCGATTCATGATGCACGTGCCGGTTCAAGCCGCAAGGGCGTGCGCCCTCGCTGCTCTGCTCGCGGCGCTGGCGGCCGCCACCTCCGCGCGGGCGCAACTGCAGATCCTCGATCTCAATGACCTGCCGCGGCAACGGACCCTGACCCCCATGAACCGCCTGCTGCCCATCGACCCCCATGTGGTGATCCGCGCTTATCTCGCGAAGAACCTGCCGAGCCTGTGGTGGGGGCGGGAAGCCGATTTCGGCAACGGCCGCACCGCATTGGAGATCCATATCCCGGATGGCTGGCAGGGCAATCCCACCACTGCGATGATGCGCCTCTGCCCCCAGACGAACGACAATCTGTGGCGCACCTTCCGCGAGATCGAGCTGCGCCCGTTCTTCCAGAAGAAGTTCTGGCCGAGCTGGACCTGTCGCTTGTAACGGGCGGCGCGGACCTGCTTTGCGAGGGCCGCCGCGGCAGAGCTGAACGACCGTTTCCGGCAAGCCTTCGATAGGCAGGCGAAGCGCGACCTTCGTTGGAGGCGATATGGCTGCCGGGGAGCCTGGGATTTTCGAGATCGTGGGTCGCTCTCGATGGGCAGGTTGCCGCCCGCGGATCGCCGATCCCCAGGAGGCGCGTCCCTGTGGGACGGGCGAAAGCCGTGTTTCAAAAGCTGACGCGGACAGAAGCGGTTGTTGCGAAACCGGCGCCTGCCCGTCCTGGCATGGACGAATGGCGCTGCTGGCGCGCAAACGTAACGCTTCGATAGCGCACCGCTGGCTCAGCCCAGAAACCGGTGCGAATGGCAGAAGCCGGGAGTGGAGTGCATGCTTGACTAAACAACAGCGGCAGTCGGAAAACCGAAAGGCGCTTTCCGGGCCACGCCGCTAAAGCGGAGGCGTGGCCTGATGCGTCAGGAGACGAACTGGTCGCCCAGGCCCTGATGCGTCGGCTGCGCCTGCACCACGCGGCCCTTGTAGGCACGGTCGAAGCCGAACACGAGAGCGGTCACCGCAAACGCGAAAAAAATCAGCGTGCTGGTGGTGCTGAAAGTAATCAGGAGGCCCGCGAACAGCTCGAAGCTACGCTCCGGATAGCGCACAATGAAAGGCAGACCAATCGCCGCAAGGGCAATGAAGATGGACAGGCGGCGCAGCATCGCACTTCTCCGGAGGGCGCGGCCCATATCCTCACCGGGCCATCCACCTGTTTACCACGCAGGGCTGGTGGTGAAAAGACCGCTTACACGCTCACGTTCGCGTGTCAGGCCCCCAGGGCGTAGCAGGCGCGCGCTGTCGCACGTCATGCACGGCCGGCTTTATCGGGACCGCTTCGTCTGGGGGGGGCGCGGTGGCGACGACCAGCGTGTGGCTTCGTGGTCGCTCCTGAAAGGGCGCATTTCCCTCTGTCCCAGCCAACTGGACCGGGCGCGGCAAGGCAGGGGTGCTAAAGAAAAAGCCGTCGCCGTTGCCGGCGACGGCTTTCGTATAACCAGAGGCCAGCGACGGAAGCGCGGTGCACCCTCTAGGCGATCGGCGCGAAAGAAGCTCGCGCCGCGGAGGTTCAGATAGAGCGCTCCACCATCATCTTCTTCACTTCGGCGATCGCCTTGGCCGGGTTCAGGCTCTTCGGGCACGCCTGCGCGCAGTTCATGATGGTGTGGCACCGATACAGCCGGAAGGGATCTTCCAGATTGTCGAGCCGGGCGCCGGTGCGCTCGTCGCGGCTGTCCTTCAGCCAGCGGGTGGCCTGGAGCAGGGCGGCCGGGCCGAGGTAGCGGTCGCCGTTCCACCAATAGCTCGGGCAGGAGGTGGAGCAGCAGGCGCAGAGGATGCACTCATAGAGGCCGTCGAGCTTCTCGCGGTCTTCCTTGGACTGGCGCCATTCCTTCTCGGGGGGGGCGCTGTCCGTCTGAAGCCAGGGCTCGATGGAGGCGTGCTGTGCATAAAAGCGGGTGAGGTCCGGCACCAGGTCCTTCACAACTTCCATGTGCGGCAGCGGATAGACGCTCACCACGCCCTTCACCAGCACTTCGTCCATGCCCTTGGTGCAGGCGAGGGTGTTGGTGCCGCCGATGTTCATGGCGCACGAGCCGCACACGCCTTCGCGGCAGGACCGGCGGAAGGTCAGCGTGGGGTCGATCTTGTTCTTGATGTAGATGAGGCCGTCGAGCACCATCGGGCCGCAGTCTTCGCGGTCCACGTAGTAGGTGTCGATGCGCGGGTTGCGGCCGTCATCGGGGTTCCAGCGGTAGATGCGGAACTCGGTGAGCTTCTTGGCGCCGGCCGGCTTCGGCCACACCTTGCCCGGTGTGATCTGGGAGTTTTTCGGGAGAGTGAACTCAGCCATGGGACGTCCTGGATCGCTGGAGCGGTGGTCGCTTGAGGCAGGACCGCCCGCAGGAATTCTGGCCGTGGCCGCACGCGCCGCAGCCGGCGCGCGCGGTCGAGGGAGAGGGCGTCAGTACACGCGCTTGCGGGGCTCGATGTACTGAATGTCGTTCGACAGCGTGTAGGTGTGCACGGGCCGGTCATCGAGCCGCACCGCACCGGTCTTCGAGTCGAAGTAGGCGAGGGTATGCTTCATCCAGTTCGCGTCGTCGCGATCGGGATAATCCTCGCGGGCGTGGGCGCCACGGCTCTCCTTGCGGTTCGCCGCGCTTTCCATGGTCACCACCGCCTGACCGATCAGGTTCTCGAATTCCAAGGTCTCCATGAGATCGGAATTCCAGATCAGGCCGCGGTCGGACACGCCGATATCGCTGGAATGATCGAACACTTCATGGATGAGGGTCTTGCCCTCTTCCAGAACCTCGCCGGTGCGGAAAACGGCGCAGTTGTTCTGCATCACCTTCTGCATGGAGAGGCGCAGCTCTGCCGTCGGGGTCGAGCCCTTCGCGTAGCGGGCGGCATCGAGGCGCGAGAGCGCAAGCTCGGCGCTATTCTCCGGCAGCGGATTATGCTTCTCGCCGGGCTTCACCAGCTCGGCGGCGCGCAGGCCGGCGGCGCGGCCGAACACCACGAGGTCGATCAGCGAGTTGGAGCCAAGCCGGTTGGCGCCATGCACGGACACGCAGGCGGCTTCGCCGATGGCCATCAGCCCGGGCACGACCGTGTCGGGATCGCCCTGGCGCTTGTCCAGAACCTCGCCGAAGTAGTTCGTGGGGATGCCGCCCATGTTGTAGTGCACGGTGGGCAGGATCGGGATCGGCTCGCGGGTCACATCCACGCCGGCGAAGATCCGGGCGCTCTCGGAGATGCCGGGCAGGCGCTCGTGGAGGATGGCCGGGTCCAGGTGGTCGAGGTGGAGGAAGGCGTGGTCCTTGTTCTTGCCCACGCCGCGGCCTTCGCGGATCTCCATGGTGATGGAGCGCGAGACCACGTCGCGGGAAGCGAGGTCCTTCGCGGAGGGCGCGTAGCGCTCCATGAAGCGCTCGCCCTCGGAATTGGTGAGATAGCCACCCTCGCCGCGGGCACCCTCGGTGATGAGGCAGCCCGAGCCGTAGATGCCGGTGGGGTGGAACTGCACGAATTCCATGTCCTGCAGCGGCAGGCCTGCGCGCAGCACCATGCCGCCACCGTCGCCGGTGCAGGTATGGGCCGAGGTGGCGGAGAAGTAGGCACGCCCGTAGCCGCCGGTGGCGAGCACGGTGAGGTGCGAGCGGAAGCGGTGGATGGTGCCATCGTCAAGCTTCAGCGCCACCACGCCGCGGCAGCGGCCTTCCTCGTCCATGATGAGGTCGATGGCGAAGTATTCGACGAAGAACTCGGCCTTGTGCTTCAGCGCCGCGCCGTAGAGCGTGTGCAGCATGGCGTGGCCAGTGCGGTCGGCGGCGGCGCAGGTGCGCTGGGCGGTGCCCTTGCCGAAATGCGTGGTCATGCCGCCGAACGGGCGCTGGTAGATCTTGCCGTCCTCGGTGCGGGAGAAGGGCACGCCCCAGTGCTCCAGCTCGTAGACGGCGGCGGGCGCGTTGCGCACCAGATACTCGATGGCGTCCTGGTCACCCAGCCAGTCCGACCCCTTGACGGTGTCGTACATGTGCCATTCCCACTTGTCGTCGCCCATGTTGCCGAGGGACGCCGCGACGCCGCCCTGGGCGGCCACCGTGTGGGAGCGGGTGGGGAACACCTTGGTGATGCAGGCAGTGCGCAGGCCGGCTTCGGAGCAGCCCACCACGGCGCGCAGGCCCGCGCCACCCGCACCCACCACGAGCACGTCGTAGGTGTGGTCCTGGATGGGGTAGGCAGCGCCCAGCTTGGACGGCGCGGCCGCCCCATTGGTTGCGGTATCGGCCATGTGTCAGCCTCCCAGGCTGATCTTGAGCACGGCGAAGGCGCCGGCGAGAGCGATCGCGATGGTGAAGAAGGTGTTGGCGATGATGAGCGCCACCTTCAGGCCTTCGGTGTGCACGTAGTCCTCGATCACAACCTGCATGCCGAGACGCATGTGGATGCTGACCGAGAGGAGGGTGAGGAGAAGGATGATCGCCACCAGCGGCTGGCCGAGCACCGCGCGGGTTTCCGCGTAGCTTGCGCCGGCGAGGCGGATGACGATGACGATGAACGCGATCGTCAGCAGCAGGTTGGCAAGGCCGGTGGCGCGCTGCAGGAAGAAGTGCTCGGTGCCCGTGTGGGCGGAGCCGAGGCCACGCACGCGGCCGAGGGGGGTGCGCATGGGGGAATGAGTGGGGTTGCTCATGTCGCTGTCCTCAGCCCTTGAGTGCGAGGCCGATGATCCACAGCACGATGGTGAGGCCCACCGAGCCCGCCAGCGTCGCCTTGGCGAGCAGAATGCGCTCCTGCGGGCCGAAGCCGTGGATGAAGTCCCAGATGAAGTGGCGCACGCCGCCGAGGGCGTGATGGAGCAGGGCCCAGGTGAAGCCCAGGAGCACCAGGAGGCCGATGAACGAGCCGGCCAGCCCGCTGAAGGTGGCGAAGGCAGAGGCGGTGGACGCCGCAGCCAGAAGCCACCACACGAACAGCACCATGCCGAAGTACAGCCCGATGCCCGTGACGCGATGCACGATGGACATCATCATCGTGAACAGCGGCCGGTAGATCTGCAGGTGAGGCGAAAGGGGGCGCGCGACGCGCGAAGGACTATCGGCCATGGGCCTCCTCCAAAAATTGACCGATCAGGTATCTCAATCGTGGCCAGTTCGCAACGATTCCAAAGCGGAAAGGCTGCGGTTTAATGAGCGGATGAGGGCGGCGGCGCAATTGGTCCTAGGTTGGATGGGCGCGGCCGCTGCCGGTTTCCGAGGTCGCCGGGGCATGCTGCGGCGCAGGAGCGCCAAGCGACGGCACGTCCTTACACCCATCTGCGCACTTTTGTATCCCGTAAAAACTTCACTTTTTCTGACAAAGCCGGCGGAGCATGGCGGGTCGGGGAGCTGAAACACCCGGCGCGGTCTCTTCTGTGCCTGCTACGCTTGGACGCACCCGCTAGCCAGCCGCCTCTTTCCCTCGAAGCTCGCCCAAAACGAACGCGGCGCCGGGGAGGGCCCCGACGCCGCGCGAAAAATTCTGAATGTGGCTTCGATCAGAAGCGGTAGGTGACACCACCGCCGATGAGCCAGGGATTGAGGTCGGCGGTGCCGCTCAGGATCGCGCCGCCGGCGGTGTTCAGCGTGAAGTCGGGCTTCAGGTAGAGCTTCTTCACGTCGACGTTGATACCCCAGTGCTTGTCGAACATCCAGTCGAAGCCGGCCTGGAGGGCGAGGCCCCAGCTGTCCTGCACGTTGATCGAGTCGAACGCGGCGTTCTTGATGCTGGAGTTGTAGAACACCGTGTAGTTCACGCCAGCGCCGATGTAGGGCTTGAAGGGCCCGAAGTCGGTGAAGTGATACTGCAGGGTGAGGGTCGGCGGGAGGATCCAGACCTTGGCGATGTCGTTCAGGCCGGCCAGCGCACCCTCACCGGTGATGGTGGAGTTGGTGGTGCCGAGGATGAGTTCCGCAGCGATGTTCTTGGTGAAGAAGTAGGAGATGTCGAGCTCGGGGATGACCGAGTCCGAGTAGCTCAGGTCGGAGTTGAGCACGCCGGTGACGGAGCCGCCGTTCTCGGGCTTCACGTAGAGCGCACGCAGGCGGATCATCCAGGGGCTCTGGGCTTCCTCAACCGCCGGCGCCTTGTAGACGGGCGTCGAGAGGTCGGCCGCCGCGGCCTGACCCGCCATCAGGGCACCAAAGGTCGCCGCAAGCGCAGCCCCGAAACCGAACTTGATCATCCCCCAACTCCCGCAAAAGTGAATTTATCGTGCGTTAGACATCACGCTCTGGGCGCAGAATAGGATTGATTCAGATCAAGTCCACTTCGCTTGTCGCCCGATCTGTGGCAACGAGGGCACAGTGGCGCCGCGCGCATGCCGTATTTCAGGGTGATTTGGGGGGTGGCGAAGTCCCCCCGGGTTCGGCGCTCCCTTCCTTTGATTTCAAGGAATCTCTCGGGTATGGCTTCGGTTGTGGCTGGCGCGTCCCCATCCCTGTGTGGGGTGGTATGGGCGGTTGTGGCAGGTGCGAAATCCCTCGCGAAGTGGTGCGGAAAAGCCACAGTTTTGGTCGTGGCGGCCACATTGCTGGCGGTATCGGGCGCGGGTGCGTCATCGAATCGTCAGCATCTGAGCGTGGGGGACGCGAAGCGCTCATATATCCTGTCCAACCCCGCGGGCGTGGCGGGGCCGGCACCGGTCGTCATCGCCTTGCACGGCGCGGGGCAGACGCCGGAAAGCTTCCGCGCCTATTTTGGTCTTGATGCCGCGGCGGCGGCGAACAATTTCGTCGCGGTCTATCCGGAGGGAGAAGGCCGGGTCTGGAATGACAGCCGGCCGGCGGCGATGCGCCTGAAGGCGCTGCTGCGCCCGGGCGATGACGTGGCTTTCCTGGTGGCGCTGGTGGGCAAGCTGGTGGCCGAAGGGGTCGCCGATCCCGCGCGCATCTACCTCACGGGTATTTCCAACGGCGGCTTCATGGTGGAGCGCATGGCGTGCGAGGCGGCGGAGCTGTTCGCGGCCTATTCGGTGATCATGGCCACCACGCCGGTCAATTCGCAGGAGGAGTGCCACCCCGCGCGGCCGGTGCCGATCATGTTCATCCATGGCACGGCGGATACGGTCATCACCTACAGTGGTTTCTGGACCCCCATGGGGGCGACCTTTTCCGCGCCCGACAGCGCCGCACTGTTCGCGCGGCTCAACGGGTGCGGTGGCGTGGAGAAGCGGGCTCTGCCCGATCTCGACCCCGCCGACGGCACCTCCGTGACCGAGCGCACCTGGCAGGGCTGCCGGGACGGCGCGACCGTGACGCTGCTCTCGGTCGAGGGCGGGGGCCACCAGTCGCCGGCGCGGGTGGAGACCCAGCCGGACCTCGCGACGCCGTTCCTGGGCCTGCGCAACCGGGACATCGATGCGGGCGAGGAAGTGTGGCGCTTCATGTCCGCGTTCTCGCTCGCCGCCGCCGCAGGCACCGTTCCCGCGCCGTCGCCGGCGGCCCCGCGCAAGCCCAAAGGCGCCGCCCCGCAGGCCGGCGGGGCGGCCAAGACCAGTGCGGCGCCGAAGACAGGCGCGGCCCCGCGGGCGGGCGCTGACGCCCAGGCCGGCGGGGCGCAGCAGGGTCAGCGCGGAATGAGCACCCAATAGTCGAGATCCAGGATCACGCTCGGGTCGTAGTCCTCGCCGGCTCGATATGGAAAATCGGCGGTGGGGCGGTCCTTGGTGGCGATGGTGCGCACCCGCAGCGCGCCCACGTCCTCGCGGCCCGGCAGGGGCTGGGCATCGAGGATCTCGCTCCAGGCGTGCACGGTGAGGCCGGCGAACAGCGGCGCCACATGACGCCCGCCGTTGATGGCGGCCACATGGAAGGCGTTGGCGAGGCCGTTGAAGGACAGCGCGCGCGCCAGCGAGATGACGTGCCCGCCATAGATGAGGCGGCGGCCGAAGCGGCCCTGGCCCTCGGTGAACTGGTTGAAGTGCACCTTTGCGGTGTTTTGGTAGAGGCGGGTGGCGAGCATGTGCTCGGCCTCCTCCACGGTCATGCCGTCCACGTGGTCGATGCGCTCGCCCACCTCATAGTCGCCGAAGCGGGCGGTGGAGCCGGAGAGTTCGTTGTTCCACCCATCGAGGTCGAGCAGCGGCACGGCGGCGCCGAGGGCGTCGGGCGCCAGGGCGGAGGGCAGCTTGGGCACCACCGTTTCGGGCGCGGGGGAAGAGGGGTCCGCCTTGCGCACCATCACCCAGCGCACGTAGTCGAGCACCTCGACGCCGTCCTGGTTGAAGCCGGTGGAGCGCACGTAGACCACGCCGCTCTGCCGATTGGAGTTCTCCTTGAGGCCGATGACCTCGGAGACGGCGCTCAGCGTATCGCCGGGGAACACGGGGGCGAGGAAGCGGCCGCCCGCGTAGCCGAGGTTCGCCACCGCATTGAGGGAGATGTCCGGCACCGTCTTGCCGAACACCACGTGGAAGGTGAGAAGGTCGTCCACCGGCGCGCGGGGATAGCCGATGGCCTGGGCGAAGCTGTCGGCGGACTGCACCGCGAAGCGGGTGCCGTAGAGGGCGCTGTAGAGGCTTGCGTCGCCGGTCGTGACGGTGCGCGGCGTGGCATGCCGGATCACCTGGCCGATCTTGAAATCCTCGAAGAAATTGCCCTTGTTCGTCTTGCTCATCATGCTCCCCCAGGGGTGGTGGCGCATGTTGGCAGACCGGGCGGGAGGCTGGCAACCGGGCCGCGCGGGGGATGCTGCGGCTTTTCGCGAAGGGCCAACCTTGGCGCGCTTGACGGATGGTGCGGTGCGGGTGCTGATGGCCCGTTGCATTGAGGGGGTCGCGGTGTCCGGTTCGGCGAGTCAGAAATTGTCATTCCAGGCCATGGTCTTCACGGCCTGCCTGTTTCCCTTCTACATCCTGGCGGCAACCCTCACCAATTCGTCCGCGATCCTGTCGGACCTGCTGGCGACCTCGTTCGACCTCACCGCGCTCACGGCCTGCTGGCTGGTGCTGCGCGTCGCGCACGGGGCGAATACGGGCAAGTATGCGTACGGCCTGGGCAAGCTGGAAAACCTCGCGGAGCTGATGATCGCGCTGCTGCAGAGCGTGCTGGTCGTCATCGCCGGCACCCAGGCCATCTCGCGCCTCATGCACCCGGAGGGGGTGAGCGGGGCGGAACTGGGCCTGTTCGTGACCGCGGCGGCGGTGGCCGGGAACGTGTTCCTCAACCGCAAGGCCCTGAGGCTCGCGGCCGAGACCAAGTCGCCGGTGCTGGCAGCCCAGGCGCGGGTGCACCTCGTTTCCGCCATCTCGTCGGGCGCGGTGTTCATCGTCACCGTCATCAGCTCGATCTTCAACGACGTGTACTGGATCTACTACCTCGATCCCATGGCGTCGTTCGTGGTGATCGGCTTCATGATCTACAACATCCTGGCGATGCTCACGAATTCGGTGGGCTCCCTGCTCGATCAGGCAATCGGCGAGGCGGGGCAGCTGCGCATCCTCAAGGTGCTCACCACCCATTTCGACGACTTCTCCGAGCTGGGCGATATCCGTACCCGGCAGTTCGGCGGCAAGATGTTCGTGGAACTGCACCTCGCCTTCGAGGACGACTGGACCGTGGCGCACACCCGCGCCGTCGTCGCCCGCCTGACGCAGGCGGTGAAGACCGCGTTCCGCGCGGCAGGCGACGAGGTGGACGTGGCGGTGGTGCTCATTCCCGGCCATGCCGCGGCCTGAGGCTGCAGGCACCGTCCCTCCGCGCGGCAGCAAAGGGCCCGGCTCACGCGGGGCCCGTGAGCTTCTCCGATGAGCTCCGGCCGAGCCCCGCGGGGGTGGGCGACTTCCGCTTGGCGCCGCCCGGCGCCGCCCGTGTCAGTAGTCGGAGAGCTTGACGTCCTCGTTCCACTCGCCCGGCACTTCCTTTACGATCACCTGGCCGCAGATGACGCGGCCTTTCGCGGGATCGAAGGTGAGGGTGGGCGCGCCGTAGAGCTGCCAGCCCTTGTTGAGGGCGGCGGTGACGCGGTTGCAGAAGGAAGTGTCGTCCGGTCCGGTGAGGTAGCGGTAGAGCTTCATGATGGCTGCCGTCTGACGGGGGGAAGGCGGGGTGCCGCGCGGCACCCGCCGGGTTGGGGTTCAAAGCCTGTCCCCGTTTCACGGAATCGGGGAAAGGCTCTGGATCCTTGGTTCGACGCGTTTTCTTCACGCGAACCGCTGTCCATTGCGCTCAAAAGCGCTCTATCCGCGCGAGGGAAGGCCCAGCCGTGCGCCGGCGGCGCGGGCGGCGGCTTCGCGCCGAGCCTGGAACGCGGCCGTGCGCTCGCGCACCTCGCTGGCAAAGCGCGGGTCCGCGCCGGCGAAGGGGAAGGGCGGCGCGGGATCATACTCGATGGCGAGGGCGATGCGCCGGGCCTCGTCCTCGCCCGCCAGCTCGGCCGCGAGCTGCAGGCCGAAATCGATGCCGGAGGTGACGCCGGCGCCGGTGACGCGGTTGCGGTCCACCACCACCCGTTCGGCCACCGGCTCGGCGCCCAGGAAGGCGAGCTGGGGCAGGGAAAGCCAATGGCAGGTGGCCTTGTAGCCGCGCAGCAGGCCCGCCGCCCCGAGCAGCAGCGAGCCGGTGCACACCGAGGTGACGTATCGCGCCTCCTGCGCCATGCGGCGCAGGAATTCCAGCGTCTCCACGTCCTCCATCAGCTCGAGCTGCCCCGGCCCGCCGGGTACGAACAGCAGGTCGCACCCCGAAAGCGCGCCGAACGCCGCCGTGGGCATGATCCGCAGGCCGGAGGCATCCTCCACCGGCTTGCGCGCCTTTTTCCACGCAAGCTCGATCCGCACGTCCTTCAGGCGGCTCAGCACCTCGAACGGCCCGGTGAGATCGAGCTGGGTCATGCCCGGATAGGCCAGCATGACCACGCGCAGCGGAAGGGCGCTCTCCACGGCGTCAGCCCCGCGCGGCGATGGCGTCGGCGACCGCCACGGTACGTTTCGCCATCTCGGCGTGGAGCAGTTCCACCATGCGGCCGTCCAGGGTGATGACGCCCTTGCCCGCGTTTTCCGGCAGGGCGAAGGCGGCGATGATGGCGCGGGCGCGGGCCACGTCCGCCTCGGGCGGGGAGAAGGCGCGGTTGCAGGGCTCGATCTGCGCGGGATGGATGAGGGTCTTGCCGTCCATGCCGAAGGAGACGCCCTGGGCGCATTCGGCGTCGAAGCCCTCGGTGTCCTGGTATGCGTTCCACACGCCGTCGAGCACCTCCACGCCATAGGCGCGGGCGGCGGCCACCACGAGGGTGAGCCAGGCCACCATGGGCGCACGGCCCGGCACCAGCGCGGCGCGGGTTTCCTTGGCGAGGTCGTTGGTGCCCAGCACGAACAGCGAGAGGCGGGTCAGCGGGTCTTTCGCGGCCGCGGCGATGGCCTTGATGTCGAGGATGGCGAGCGGGGTCTCGATCATCGCCCACACCCGGGTGGTCTGCGGCACGCCCAGCGCCTCCAGGCGGCGCCCTACCGTGGCGAGCTGTTCTACACTCTGCACCTTGGGCAGCAGAATGGCGTCGGGGCGGGCGGCGGCGGCGGCGTCGAGGTCGTCGGAGCCCCAGGGGGTGTCGAGGCCGTTGATGCGGATCACCACTTCGCGCGGGCCGAAGCCGCCGGCCTTCACCGTCTCCACGATGCGGCCGCGCGCTTCCACCTTCGCGTCGGGGGCAACGGCATCCTCGAGATCGAGAATCACGCCGTCGGCCGGCAGGGTGCGCGCCTTCTCCAGGGCGCGGGCATTCGAGCCCGGCATGTAGAGAAAGCTGCGGCGCGGACGAATGGTCATGGAAAGCTCCCCAATTGGACAGGAGCTGAACTTAAGGCCTCCCAACCGCGGCGGGAAGCATGGCCGTTGGCGACACCGAGGCCTTTTCGCAGGAGGCCCGCCATGTGCGGGCCGGTTCGTGATCGCACCTCCCCTGCCGTCCCGCCCGGACAGGTGACCTGGGCCGGGGCGTTGCCGACCATGGTGGAGGACGCACGCAATAAGATCGCCTTGCGGCGGAGGGGTGTCGACGCGCCGGTGCACGGCAGACCGGTTCCGGCGGGCGGCTCTTCTCCGCCCGGCCTATTTCTGGGCAGGTGACGGCAATTCGGCGGAGGGCGGCGGCCAGGAGAAGTCGTCGGCCCGCCCGCGCACGGCCGGCGGCGGGATACCGTCCTTCAGAGCCCGTTGCGTCGCCTGGGCCGGCGCGTTGGTGGCGGCAGCCGGAACCGCCGCGGGCAAGGCGCGCGCATCGGCTTTCGCATCCGCCTTGACCGGCGCTCCGGCGAGGCTGAGCGCGGGGGGAGCGCCGTCGGCGGGTGTCACCGGCTTGGCAGGGTCTTCCAGCAGGCGGTTGAGATCCTTCTGAACGAAGAACGCGAGCTTGCGCCCGCCGGCGCGCGTGAAGCGCACGCCATCGGCAAGGCGCAGACGACGGCGCTGGCCATCCACGGCCGGGCCCGTCGCCAGATACTTGCCTTCCTCGTCCACGAAGCCGTCCCACACGCTGACAAAGGGCAGGCCCGCCCGTGCGGCGCGGGCGCGGAGGATCTCATTGAGGCGCTCATAATCCGCCGAAACGCCGGGGCTTGCCGCCGGCGCGACGCCGACCACGATGACCCGGCCGGCCTTCTCCCGCAACGCCGCGAGCACCTCGTCGACCCGCCGGCTGTAGGCTTCGATCCAGCGGTCGGTCAGCGGTTCGAGTTGCAGCTCGCCTTCAGTGATAGGCTTGAGATCCTCGCCGCCGAGTGCGAGCACCGTCACGTTCGGCCGGCCGTTTGCGATGGCGGGTGGAGCCTTGGCGATCCAGTCCACCGGGCTCGACAGGTAACCGCTATCGTCAACGGTATATTCGACGATAGCAAGGCGGGCGCGATCCGGCACGTACGCATCGGCGAGGCCCTGGGCGAGCTGGCCGCCCATGCGGTCGCCAAGCACCAGCGCGAACTGCGTGGGCGGCTGGCGCTTGCCCTGGCTGGCGGCGTCGGCGCTGGGGTAGACCGTGCCTTCCGGCTCCGGCGGCGGCTCGCGCTTCTTTGGGGCCGCCTGGGGGGCTTCGGTCGGCTCCGGCGCCTGACGGGGCTGGAAGCCGAAGCCCGGCCACCAGCCATTGTTGTTCCGGTTGCGCGGTGCCTGCGGCACGGGCGCGGGCGGCCGCAGGAAGGAGAAAAAGTCCGCCTGCGCAAGCGCCGGGGTCACAGGCGCAAGGGGCGCCATCAGAATGAATGCGAGGAGGGCCGGCAGCGCCCGCCGCCAGAACGGCGCGCGCCGGTGCGCCCGCAGGGGCGGGAGCGCGAGACAACGGCGAGGTGCGGCGCGACTGAAAGCATCCATCCACATGCGTCAGGTGTGGCGCAGGCCCGCGGCGATTTCAAGATGCGGCATGGGAGAGGGATGGATAGGCGGCATAGCTAAAAGAAAAGCCGCCTGCTTGCGCGGCGGCTCCCCCCTCAGACGTCGGTTCTCGCGGACTGGAGCGAGAAGCAGATGCCTCAGTTCAGCTTGGACTTCACCTCGGAGAGCGCAGTGGAGATGAGGCGCTCGGCCGTCTGGCCAGTGGCGGCTGCGCTGAGCAGGCCCTCGGCAGCGCGGCTCGCGGTGTCGGCGGCGATTGCCTTCACGTCGGCGATGGCCTGCTTCTCGGCCTGCGCGATCTTCTCCTCGGCCATCTTGGTGCGTCGGGAGACGAAATCCTCGAGCTTCGCCTTGGCTTCGGCTGCGAGGCGCTCGGCCTCCGCCTTTGCGGCGGTCACGATGGATTCGGCCTCGGCCTCGGCCTCGCGCTGCTTGCGCTTGAACTCGGCCACCAGCTTCTGGGCCTCTTCCTTCAGCCGGCGGGCCTCTTCCAGCTCGGCGGCGATGCGCGCACCGCGCTTGTCGAGAGCGGAGGCGATGGCGCGGTGGGTACCCGCATAGAGCAGGATGCCCACGAAAACCAGGAATGCGATGGCGACCCAGAGTTCCGCCAGTTCCATCTCGTGCATGTCACGGTCCTCAGATCGGTCCAAACCCGCGGCGCCGTCCGGTGAACGGCGGTTGCGGGCTTTCAGAAACCCGGTTCTCGTTCGGCGCGCAATCCCGCCGCGACGAGGGCGGCAAAGACGGAAGGCGAGCCGGCTATTCCTGCGAAGGGTGGATCACCCTCCGCGCGCCCCGATGGCGTGCCACATAGAATGCGGCGCGCCAGGGGCAGTGCGCTCAGGCGGCGTCTCGCGAGGCCAGGGCGGCGTCCACAGCCTTTTCCACGTCCGCCTTCGGCGCAGCAGCGCCAACGAGGGTGGAGACGATGGTGCCGGCGGTGTCCACGGCGATGCCGCGGACATGGCTCATGGCTTCGGTCTTGGTGGTGGCAATGCGCTGCTCGGCGGTCGAAAGCTTGGCGTTGAGGTCAGCTTCGAGCGACTTGCGATTCGCGTCGGAATCGGCGGCGAGGCGAGCGCGGGTCTCGCTGGCGATGGCATTCGCCTTGGAGCGGGCTTCGTGCAGCGCCTTCTCGTAGGCGGCCTGGGCGGCCTCGCTCTCGGCCTTGTGCTTGTTGGCTTCCTCGAGATCGTCCGCGATGCGGTCGTGGCGCTCCTCAAGGATGCGACCGATGCGCGGCAGAGTCACCCGGCTCATGAGCAGGTAGAGCAAACCGAAGGTGATGGCCAGCCACAGAAGCTGCGAGGGAAAAGTAGTAACGTCGAACGGCGGGAAGTGCACGGCGTGCTCATCCACGACATTCTCTTGGCCAGCGGCCGGCGCGGCGCCGGTGGCATGGCCGGAGGCAGGAGTGGCGGGCGCCGCCGTCTCGGCGTGCGCGGCCTGGGGCGCAAGGGCGAGGGGAGCGGCCGAAAGGCACGCAGCGGTCATCGCCACCGCGACAATCAATTTCCACGTCTTCATCATGGCTCGCCCGCCTGACTTGAACTTGAACCAAGAGCCCCGCGCGGTGCCGCGCGAGGCTCTCTTGAGCACGCTTCGATCAGGCCACGAAGAGCAGAACGAGCGCAACGACGAGCGAGAAGATGCCGAGACCTTCCGCGAGGGCCGCGCCGATGAACGCGCGGGCGAACTGGCCATCGGCCGCCGACGGGTTGCGCAGCGCACCCGACAGGAAGTTGCCGAAAATGTTACCGACGCCGACGCCGGCGAGACCCATGCCGAGGCAGGCGAGGCCGGCACCGACGAACTTTCCAGCTTCCGCTTCCATTGGACTGCTCCTTGAGAACCTGTTGGATTAACGAAACGGGTGGGAACTTGCTCGCGAACGGTCAACCCGCCCCGGTCAGTGACCGGGGTGGATTGCGTCGTTGAGGTAGATGGAGGTGAGCACCGCGAATACGTAGGCCTGCAGCACTGCTACCAGAAGCTCGAGCGCGGTGAGCGCCACGATCATGAAGAAGGGCAGGGTGGCGCCGAACCAGCCCACGACACCCGCCGAGGCAAGGCCCACCACGAAGAAGGCGAAGACCTTGAGCGCGATGTGGCCCGCCAGCATGTTCGCGAACAGACGAAGCGAGAGGCTGATGGGCCGCGAAAGGAAGGACACGACCTCGATCACCACCAGGAACGGCAGCAGGAAGGCGGGCACGCCCGACGGCACGAACAGGTGCAGGAAGTGGGTGCCGTGCTTGAAGAAGCCGTAGACGATGACGGTGCCGATGACGAGCAGCGCCAGCGCGGCGGTGACGACGAGGTGGGCGGTGACCGTGAAGGTGTAGGGGATGAGCCCCACCAGATTCGCCACCAGCACGAAGGTGAAGAGGCTGAACACGAAGGGGAAGAATACCATCCCCTGATTGCCCGCCGAATCACGCACCATCTTGGCGATGAATTCGTAGCTCATCTCCGCCACCGACTGGGCCCGGCCGGGAACCAGAGTGCGACCGCGCGTCGCATAGGTGAGGAAGAAGAAGATGATGGCCACGATGCCGAACATGAACACGGCGGCATTGGTGAAGGAAAACTGCGCGCCGCTGATGTTCAGCAGGTCCACAAAGCGCTTGATCTGGAACTGATGGATCGGATCGACGGTCATCCGAACGCGCCCCCTGCCGTGCGGCGCTGACGCCGCGTTTCCTGTCCTGCGGCGCACGCGCCGCGTGAAATGCCGTGCGGCGCGAGCGCCGCCTTGTCCGCTTCGCGGCGCTTCCGCCGCCAATCGCCTGTCTGCGGCATGGGCCGCGATCAATGCGCCGCGGCCGCGGCCGCATCAAAAACGCCGCGGCCATAGCCGCGCTTGAAAACCACCGCGGCCCAGCCGCCGGTCCTGGCCCACTCGGTCCGAGCAGCCGCCGCGCGGCGCATCAGGACTTCGGGCCCTTGCGCGCGGGGCCTTCGCCGGCCGCGCGCATCATGTTCAGCACCCCGGCGCCGAAGCCGATCAGGGTGAAGACGATCAGGCCCCATGGGGTGATCGCCAGAAGCGTGTCCACGCCGTAGCCGATGGCTGCGCCCACAAGCACCCCCGAGACGAACTCCGCACCCAGCCGGAAGGCCAGGGCGACGCCCGAGCGGGAAGAGGTATCCGCCGCGCTTTTGGCTGCGGGGACCTCGCCCTTGGCGCGGACCTGGCTCAACGAGCTGTTGAGTCGCTCCAGCCGCGCGCCGAGCTCGGAATTGTCGGTCCGGGGCGCCTGCGTCTTGCCTGAGGCCCCGTGGCGCTCTCCGGAAGGAGAATGTTCAGGCTCGGACATGGCACAACCCTCGGCTTAGGGGTGCGGCGGATGCCTTGCCCCTTGAAACCGGGGCGCACCATAGTTGTGTCAAAATTGGGTGTCAAGGCGGGCGCGATTTTACTTAAGTCTATGAAAGTGCAAAGAAAAAATGTGGCTGCGACAACGTGGAAGGTGCCTTTTGCCAAGCCCTGCGACGTCGCGGCAACAGGGGATCGCGGGCGGGCTCCCTCAGCGCGGTGCGCGGGTGTGGCGGATCAGCCGGCTTCGCGCAGGCTTTCCGCACCCTGCAGATCGACGGAGACGAGGCGGGAAACGCCGCGCTCGGCCATGGTAACGCCGAACAGCCGGTTCTGGTGCGCCATGGTGATGGGGTTGTGGGTGATGGTGAGGAAGCGCGTGTCGGTGCGGCGCGTCATCTCTTCGAGGAGAGTGCAGAAGCGCTCCACATTGGCGTCGTCCAGGGGGGCGTCCACCTCGTCGAGCACGCAGATGGGCGCGGGATTGGTGAGGAACACCGCGAAGATGAGCGCCATGGCGGTGAGCGCCTGCTCGCCGCCGGAGAGCAGCGAGAGGGTCTGCGGCTTCTTGCCCGGGGGGCGGGCGATGATGTCGAGCCCGGCTTCCAGCGGGTCCTCCGCGTCGGTGAGCACGAGATCCGCCTCGCCGCCGCCAAATAGCGTGTCGAACAGCGACTTGAAGTGGGCGTTCACCACCGTGAACGAGGCCTGAAGGCGCTCGCGGGCCTCGCGGTTCAAGCTCTGGATGGCACCGCGCAGGCGCTTGATGGCTTCGATCAGGTCGTCGCGCTCGGTGACGAGGGCGGTGTGGCGGGCTTCCGCTTCTTCCAGCTCCACGTCGGCACGCAGGTTCACGGCGCCAAGGCGGTCGCGGTCGCGCTTGGCGCGCTCCAGCATGGCCTCCACGGCGCCGGCCTCCGGCAGGTTTTCGTCGTCGGTGATGCCGGCCTGGGCGCGGGCAGCCTCGGGCGGGCCGTCCAGCGCCTCAAGGATCTCGCGCTCCAGGTCGTCGCGGCGCTGGCGGGCGGCTTCGAGCCGGGCCTCGGCGCGGGCCGCCTCGGCGCGTGACTGCGACATGGCCTCCAGCGCCTCTCGGGCGGCCTTGTCGCTCGCGGCGAGCGCGGCTTCACCCTCAGCGAGGCGGTCGGCGGCGGCGCGCCGGGCGGCTTCGGCCTCCTCCAGCCCGGTCATGAGGGCGCGGCGCTGGCGGATGATCTCGCTCGGCGCGTCCTCGATCTCGGCCAGTTCCGCGTGGGCCTCGTCCGCACGCGCTTCGATGGCTGCGAGCCGCTCGCCCGCGCCCCCGGCGCGCTGCTGCCAGGAGCGGCGCTCGCCGGCGATGGCCTCCAGGCGCCGGATGCGGGCGGCGCCGTCGCGGCGCAGGGCGTCGGCGGCGGCGCGGGCCTCGGCCAGGGCGGCGCGGCGCTCGCCGGCATCAGCGCGAGCGCGCGCCAGCTCGGCCTCCAGCACCTGGGGCATGTCGAGGGCGGCGAGCTGGCCCTGGGCCTCCTGAAGCTGCGCCTCCATCTCCGCGCGCACGGCGGCGAGGCGCGCGCGGGCTTCGCCGATGGCGGCCAGGCGCGCCATGTGCTGGGCGGCCTTGCGCTCGGCCGCCTCCAGCACGGCACGGGCGGCCTCGGCGGCGCGCTGGGCGGCCCGGCGGGCCTCGCGCGCCTGCGTCTCGGAGGCGGCGGCGAGGCGTTCTTCCCCCTCCCGCTCGGCCAGGGTGGCGCGGATCTCCTCCACCGCCTCCCGCGCGGCTTCGGTCTCGGTCTCGATGTCGGCGAGGCGGTTGCGCTCGGCGAGCCGCCGGGCGGCGGCGGTGGGCGCGTCCGCGGCAGCGGTGAGGCCGTCCCAGCGCCAGAGGTCGCCGGCGCGGGAGACGAGCCTCTGGCCGGGCTTCAGCAGGGGGGCGAGGCGCGGGCCCGCCGCCGCCTCCACGATGCCCACCTGGGCGAGGCGGCGGGCGAGGGCCGGGGCGCCGGCGACATGGCGGGAGAGGGGGGCCGCCCCGGCTGGCAGCGGCGGGTCAGAGGGGTCGGGGGCGGCGCCGGCCCAGCGGGCAGGGGCCTCCGGCGCCACCGGCAGGTCGAGGTCGTCGCCCAATGCGGCGCCGAGGGCGGTCTCGTAGCCCTTTTCCACGCGCACGAGATCGGCGACGGGCGGAAAGCGGTGATCGGTGGATTGCAGCAGCTTGGCGAGGGTGCGGGCTTCCGCGTCCAGGCGGCCGAAGCGCTTTTCGGCCTCGCCCACTGCCGGGCGCAGCGCTTCCACCGCGCGGCGGGCGGCGGCGTGCTCCGCCTCGGCGGCAAGGGTGGCCTCCTCCGCCTCCGCGAGGCTTTCGCGGGAGATTTCGGCGTTGAGGCGGATGTCGTCCAGGGCGGCGGCGCCGGCCTCGCGGCCGAGCCGGCCTTCCTCCGCCTCCACCGAGGCCCGCTCGGCGGCGTTGCGCAGCAGGCGGTCGCGAATCTCGCGCGCGGCCTGCTCCAGGCTCGCGCGGCGGGCGCCGAGGTCGGCGAAATGGGCGGTCTTCTCCTCCAGCGCGAGCTGGGCCTCCTCCAGCAGGGCGGCGGCCTCTTCCTGCCGCTCCGCGGCCACGGCGCCCAGCTCGGCCGCCTCCTCCTGCTCGGCCAGGAGGGTTTCGGCCTCGGCATCGAGCCGCTCCAGCACGCCCTCGGCGTCGGCGGAGAGCGAGGTTTCGCGCTCCAGGTCCTGGGCGAGCTGGACCAGGCGGCGCTCCAGCTCCTGCCGGCGGGCGGAAAGGCGCGCCTCCTCCTTGTCCAGCGCGTCACGCGCGTGGGCGAGGCGCTGGACGGCGGCGGCGGCTTCCGCCTCCTGCGCGCGCAGCGGCGGCAGGGCATGGGCGGCAAGCGCCTGGAGGCGTGCCGATTCCGCCTGCACGCGGGTCAGCTCCGCCCCGTCGCGCTGGGAGGCGGCCAGCGCCCGCTCGGCCTCCAGGAGGGTCGCCGCCACCTCGCGCCAGCGCAGCCACATCAGGGTGGCCTCGCAGTGGCGGATCTCCGCGGCCAGCGCCTTGTAGCGCTGGGTCTGGCGCGACTGGCGGCGCAGGCTCTCCACCTGCGAGCCGATCTGGAGAATGACGTCCTCGACGCGGGTGAGGTTCTGCTCGGCGGCCTTCAGGCGCGTTTCCGCCTCGTGGCGGCGGGCATGGAGGCCGGCGACGCCGGCGGCCTCCTCCAGGATGCGGCGGCGGGCGTTGGGCTTGGCGCCGACGATCTCGCCGATTTGCCCCTGGCGCACCAAGGCGGGCGAGCGCGCCCCCGTGGAGGCGTCCGCGAACAGGAGATGCACATCCCGCGCGCGCACGTCGCGCCCGTTGATGCGATAGGCGGAGCCGGAGCCGCGCTCGATGCGGCGCACCACTTCCAGCTCCTCCCACTCGTTGAAGGCGGCGGGGGCGGTGCGGTCCGTATTGTCGAGCTGGAGCGCCACCTCGGCCGTGTTGCGCGACGGCCGCCCCGTGGTGCCGGAGAAGATGACGTCGTCCATGTCCTGGGCGCGCATGGCCTTGTGGGAACTTTCGCCCATCACCCAGCGCAGCGCTTCCACGAGGTTCGACTTGCCGCACCCATTCGGGCCCACCACGCCTGTCAGGCCGGGCTCGATGACGAGTTCCGTGGGCTCGACGAACGTCTTGAAGCCCACCAGCCGGAGGCGGTCGAACTTCATGCGGTCGGCACCGGGACATGATTGGCGCGGATCATGGCAAGAGGTGTGCCAGCGCGTGGCGGCGGCGTCAAACGCCGCGGCGCCGGCCCATGGCGCGGCGCCGGAACCGTGCCCGCCGGAGCGCGCGTGCGGCGGCACGGCCCGCCGTGCGATCGGCGCTTGACGCCTCGCGCGGGGGTCGGTAACTTCGCGCAACTTTTGGAAGGGCCTGCGGGACCATGCGCAATTTCGTTATTCTTCTCGTATCCGGGGGCGCCACGATCGGTCCAGCCTGAAGCGGCTGTTTCGAACGGACGTGGCGCGCGACGAGGGGCCCTTGGGGCCCCTTCGTCGTTTCTGAACCTCCGCGGTCCTGTCGATCGCGGCCCGACGCGATGACAGACAGACATGCGGCGCCAAGGCGCCAGGGAGCTCCAACGCCATGACCAGCGTGACCACCGCCACCAGCCCGACCATTCCCGCCGGCACCCGGATGACCGGCGCCGAGATGGTGATGAAGGCCTTCGCCGATCAGGGCGTCGCGCACATCTTCGGCTATCCCGGCGGCGCCGTGCTGCCCATCTACGACGCCCTGTTCCAGCAGGACGCCATCGAGCACATCCTGGTGCGCCACGAGCAGGCGGCGGTGCACGCGGCGGAAGGCTATGCCCGCTCCTCCGGCAAGGTGGGCGTGGTGCTCGTCACCTCCGGCCCCGGCGCCACCAATGCGGTGACGGGCCTTGCCGACGCGCTCATGGATTCGATCCCGATCGTCTGCATCTCCGGGCAGGTGGCGACCCACCTCATCGGCAACGATGCCTTCCAGGAGTGCGACACGGTCGGCATCACCCGCCCCTGCACCAAGCACAATTACCTGGTGCGGGACGTGAACGACCTCGCGCGGGTGCTGCACGAGGCCTTCTACGTGGCGCAGAACGGGCGGCCGGGCCCGGTGGTGGTGGACATCCCGAAGGACGTCCAGTTCGCCACCGGCACCTATGTCGGCCGCGACAACATCCAGCACAAGACCTACCGCCCGAAGCTGGAGGCCGAGGACGCGCAGATCGTCGCGGCGCTGGAGATGCTGGCGGGCGCGAAGAAGCCCATCTTCTACACCGGCGGCGGCGTCATCAACTCCGGTCCCGAGGCGAGCCGCCTGCTGCGCGCCTTCGCCCGCGAGACCGGCGTGCCGGTGACCTCGACCCTGATGGGCCTCGGCGCCTACCCGGCGAGCGATCCGCAGTGGCTGGGCATGCTGGGCATGCACGGCACCTACGAGGCCAACCTCGCCATGCATGACTGCGACGTCATGGTGTGTATCGGCGCGCGCTTCGATGACCGCATCACCGGCCGGCTCGACGCCTTCGCGCCGGGCTCGAAAAAGATCCATATCGACATCGACCCCTCCTCCATCAACAAGAACGTGAAGGTGGACCTGCCCATCATCGGCGATGTGGCAAAGGTGCTCGGCGCGCTCACCCGCGCCTGGGCGGCGCGGGGCGCCTCTATCGACAAGGCGTCGCTCACCGCCTGGTGGGCGCAGATCGACCGCTGGCGCGCGCGCCAGTGCCTCGCCTATCGCGCCTCCGACACCATCATCAAGCCGCAGTACGCCATCGAGCGGCTCTACCATGCGGTGAAGGACAAGGACGTCTACATCACCACCGAGGTGGGCCAGCACCAGATGTGGGCGGCGCAGTTCTTCCACTTCGAGGAGCCGAACCGGTGGCTGACCTCCGGCGGCCTCGGCACCATGGGCTACGGCCTGCCGGCCGCCATCGGCGCGCAGAAGGCGCACCCCGGCGCCCTGGTGGTGGACATCGCGGGCGAAGCCTCGATCCAGATGAACATGCAGGAGATGTCCACCGCCATGCAGTTCGACCTGCCGGTGAAGGTCTTCATCCTGAACAACAAGTACATGGGCATGGTGCGCCAGTGGCAGGAGCTGCTGCATGGCGGGCGCTACTCCCATTCCTACTCCGAGGCGCTGCCCGATTTCGTGAAGCTGGCGGAGGCCTACGGCGGCGTCGGCATCCGCTGCGACAAGCCTTCCGATCTCGACGCGGCCATAAAGGAGATGATCTCGGTGAAGAAGCCGGTGATCTTCGACTGCATCGTGGACCAGCAGGAAAACTGCTTCCCCATGATCCCCTCGGGCCGCGCCCATAACGAGATGATCCTCGGCGACATGGCCGTGGACCTCGACGCGGCCATCACCGACGAAGGCAAGATGCTGGTGTGAGTGGGCCCGCCCGCCTGCTCCGTCCCGCCGTTCCGGCCCTCCCCCGCGTGGGGGAGGGGTTCCCGCCGACACCCATTTCCGAGCCTTTCCATGCCTGAAGCTCACGAGCGCATCGAGCGCCACACCCTCTCGGTCCTGGTGGACAACGAGCCGGGCGTGCTCGCCCGCGTCATCGGCCTGTTTTCCGGCCGCGGCTACAATATCGACAGCCTCACCGTGTCCGAGGTGAGCGCGGAGAGCCATCTCTCGCGCATCACCATCGTCACCACCGGCACGCCCATGGTGATCGAGCAGATCCGCAACCAGCTCGACCGCCTGGTGCCCGTGCACCGGGTGCGGGACCTCACCGTGGAGGGCTGCTACCTGGAGCGCGAGCTCGCCATGGTGAAGGTGAGCGGCACCGGGGAGGCGCGCTCGGAGGCGCTGCGCCTCGCCGAGGCGTTCCGCGCCCGCGTCATCGACGCCTCCCGCGAGAGCTTCGTGTTCGAGATCACCGGCAAGAGCGACAAGATCGACCAATTCGCCCATCTGATGGAGCCGCTCGGCCTCACCGAGGTGGCGCGCACCGGCGTGGTCGCCATCTCGCGCGGGCCCAAGGCGCTTTGAGCCTGCCCGCATAACCGTTCCATTTGGCCGCGATCCGGGGCAAGACGCCGGCGCGGCCCGACGTCATTCAAAGACAAACGCCCACAAGGAGACACTGATGCGCGTTTACTACGATCGCGATGCCGACCTGAACCTCATCAAGGGCAAGAAGGTCGCCGTCATCGGCTACGGCAGCCAGGGCCACGCCCACGCGCTCAACATGCGCGATTCGGGTGTGAAGGATGTGGTGATCGCGCTGCGTCCCGGCTCCGCCACCGCCAAGAAGGCCGAGGCCGAGGGCTTCAAGGTGCTCTCTCCCGCCGAGGCCGCCAAGTGGGCCGACGTGGTGATGATGCTCACCCCCGACGAGCTGCAGGGCGACATCTATCGCGACAGCCTCCATGACAACATGAAGGAAGGCGCGGCGCTGTTCTTCGCCCACGGCCTCAACATCCACTTCAACCTGATCGAGGCGCGCAAGGATCTCGACGTGCTCATGGCCGCCCCCAAGGGCCCCGGCCACACCGTGCGCGGCGAGTACCTGAAGGGCGGCGGCGTGCCGACCCTGATCGCCATCGCCCAGGACGCCACCGGCAACGCGCATGACCTCGCGCTGTCCTACGCTTCCGCCATCGGCGGCGGCCGCGCCGGCATCATCGAGACCACCTTCAAGGAAGAGTGCGAGACCGACCTTTTCGGTGAGCAGGCCGTGCTGTGCGGCGGCGTGGTGGAACTGATCCGCGCCGGCTTCGAGACCCTCGTGGAGGCCGGCTACGCCCCCGAGATGGCCTATTTCGAGTGCCTGCACGAGATGAAGCTCATCGTCGACCTCATCTACGAGGGCGGCATCGCCAACATGAACTACTCCATCTCCAACACCGCGGAGTATGGCGAGTACGTCACCGGCCCCCGCATCATCACGCCCGAGACCAAGGCCGAGATGAAGCGCGTGCTCACCGACATCCAGTCCGGCAAGTTCACCCGCGACTGGATGCTGGAGAACAAGGTGAACCAGACCTCGTTCAAGGCCACCCGCGCCCGCGTGAACGCCCATCCCATCGAGGACGTGGGCGAGAAGCTGCGCGCCATGATGCCCTGGATCAAGGCCAAGGCCCTGGTGGACAAGTCCAAGAACTGAGGCTGCTCCGCGGGCATGCGGCCCGCGGCGCGCATTCCACCCCGGGTCGGCTTGTCGGCCCGGGGTTTTTTATGTCCGGGGACCCGCTGGCTGGTCGAGGCGGACCGCCATTTAAATCAGAATAACTCAAAACAAGAGTTGAATTTAAAACCGTTCTCGAAAGCGCATATTTTCGATGATGCGCTGAATAGCACAAGTTTTTCTTTGACACAATTCGGTGTTGTCCTATCTTGAGAGGGCTTGCGGCGCGCAATTAGATTTAAGGCGCTAAAGCCGGGTGCCATCCTCTCCGCGTGGTGCCCTTTGTTTTGATTTTGAACAATTCAATAAAGAGATACGACCCATGAATGTTACCGTCATCTTCGGATCGGACGGCGGCGCGACCAAGGGTGTCGCCTCCAAGATTTCCAAGAAGTGCCAGGGCCGCAGCGTCGACATCAAGACCGCCACCAAGGCGGACTTCGAGGGCTGTGATCTTCTGATCCTCGGCTCGCCCACCTATGGCGACGGCACGCTGCAGACCGATTGGGAAGAAAACATCGAGAAGCTGCGCACGGCTAAGCTTGGCGGCAAGAAGGTGGCGCTGTTCGGCACCGGAGACCAGGCCACCTACCCGGAATCCTTCGTCGATGCGATGGGTATCCTTTATGACGAAGTGATCGAGCTGGGCGCGGTGGTGGTGGGCTTCACCGACACCACCGGCTACGATTACTCCGGTTCCACCGCCGAGCGGGATGGCCAGTTCGTGGGCCTCGCCCTCGACCAGGACGGCCAGTCGGGCATGACCGAGAAGCGGGTCACGGCATGGCTCAGCAAGCTGCTGTAGATCCGGTCGCGCTCAGGCTGTTCCACCACCACCTGTATGAATACGGGCGGGGCGTGCGGGGCCTGTTCCTGATGACCCTGGGGCTCATCGAGTCCGCCCCCGTCGTCGCGAAGCTTCGCGACGACGGCATCGACCACTTCGTGCAGCGGGTGGGTTCGTCGAAGGTCAATGTCTTCTTCGGGCGGGAGGCCTACGTGGCGGTGGCGCGCAGCTTCGTCACCAAGCCGCTCAACCTTCTGAGCCCGGAGGAGGATTTCATGCTCGGCACGCTGCTCGGCTATGACCGGGAACAGCAGTGCCGGCGTTTCCTGGGCAAGCTTGCGGCGTCGGCGGCGCGCTGCCCCCTCGCCGTGGCGGCGGAGTGAGGCGGCGCCGGCTGGCGCCGCTGTCCCATTGCGCTGCGGGCGCGGGCGTTCCCGCGCCGCTCCATGCCAGCCCCCGAGGGGGCGCATATTGACCTTTGCCCTCGCGCGCGGCGTTTGCGTGCCACCCGCCCGGGACCTCCCGTGGGGCGGGTCGAGGATATCAGGTCGCCGCGTCGGAATAGCGGGTCGCGAGCGGCAGGGATGCCGTGGCGATGAAGGAGCGATAGCGCCGCCGCGCGTCGATGGCGGTGCCGTTGTCGGAGATGGCCGCTTCCTGCAGCTCGGCGAGGGCCCAGGGGTTGGGCTCCACCGGCAGGGCCACGATCTCGGGCGCGTTGTGGGAGGTGATCTCGATGATGTCGTGGGCGGTCAGCGCCTGCAGGGCGTGTGCCGCGAGCTGGCGCTGATAGGCCCGCCGCTCCGGCGCGATGTCCTCCCACGCCTCCAGGAGCGGATAGCGGGTGCGCGAAAAGGCGTGCATCGCCCGCGCCATACGCTCCACCATGTCCGCCGAGATCATTCCCTGGCCCTCTGACCTTCCAATCCGATCGCGCCCAAAGGTGCCGGAAAGGCGTTTCCCGACCGTTGCGAAACGGGCCCTCTTTGCCGCATGGTCAATGAAACATGAACGCGCGGCGCGGTGGCGCGTGCCCGGGCGCGCGTGCTAAGCCGCCGGTTGCACGGCGCAGGCCAAGGGGAGTGGACGAATGGCGGTGACCCTCGACATGCTCAAGGTGAAGCTCTTCACCGATGGTGCCGACAAGGCGCAGATCGTGGAGATGGCCCGGCATGGCCACATCGCCGGCTTCACCACCAATCCCTCGCTGCTGCGCAAGGCCGGCGTGACCGACTACGAGGCCCACGCCCGCGCCCTGGTGGAGGCGGTGCCCGATCGTCACCTTTCGTTCGAGGTGATCGCCGACGACATTCCGGAAATCCGCCGCCAGGCGCTGTTCATCGCCACCTGGGGCGCCAACGTCCATGTGAAGCTGCCGGTGTCCACCACCGCCGGCGAGCCGCTGTTCCCCCTGGTGCGGGAGCTGTCGCAGCAGGGCGTGAAGGTGAACCTCACGGCGGTGTTCGACCTGCCGCAGGTGGAGGAAGGCGTGGCGGCCCTCGCGGGCGGGGCGCCGGCCTGCATTTCCGTGTTCGCCGGCCGGCTGGCGGACATGGGGCTCGACTATGCCCCCGCGGTCACCCGCGCGGTGGCGCTCGCCCGCGCCACGCCCAATGTCGAGGTCATCTGGGCTTCCACCCGCGAGGTGTGGAACGTGATCGAGGCCGACCGCATGGGCTGCCACATCATCACCGCCCCCGCCGACGTGCTGAAGAAGTTGCCGGAGCTGGGCACCCGCACCGCCGCCGAGCTCTCCCTCGGCGCGGTGAAGGCATTCCGGGCGGATGTGGAGGCCGCGGGCCTGTCCCTCGCCATCCCCGATCGCGACGCCGCATAGGGCCATTCCGCACCGGCTCGCGGAAGACGAGCGGACCCCGCCTTGGCGGGGGTGTTCACGCGGATTGAAATCTGCGTGGATGGTGCTGTGGAGGTTGCTCGGTGGCACCGGCGGCCATTGCGCCGCCGCCGTGCGCTGCTAGACTTGTCGTCAAGGCGCGGCGAGGTGTGATGCGCACACCGGGCCGGAGCGCATTTTTCCGCCTTGCGGCGAGGGGATCGACATGAGGGACGGGACGCACGGGTCCGCGTCGGGCTCGGAGCCGTCTTCCCAATCCGGGAGCGAGAGGCGCGGTGTTGTGCCTTCGCGCGCGCGGCGCATGCCGGAACGGCAGGGGCCGCCGGATGATTCGGTCTATGCCGCCATCGACCTCGGTACCAACAACTGCCGGCTTCTGGTGGCCCGGCCGACGCCGCGCGGCTTTCGCGTGGTGGATGCCTTTTCCCGCATCGTCCGCCTCGGCGAGGGGCTGACCGCCTCCGGCCGGCTGTGTGATTCGGCCATGGAGCGGGCGGCTTCCGCGCTGGAGGTGTGCGCGGCCAAGATGGCCCAGCGGGGCGTCACGCGCGCCCGGGTGATCGCCACCGAGGCGTGCCGTGCCGCCGTCAACGGCGACGATTTCTGTGCCCGCGTGCTGGCCCGTACCGGCCTCGACCTCGAGGTGGTGGACCGCCGCACCGAGGCGGGGCTCGCCGCCGCCGGCTGCGCGCCCCTGGTGGATCCGCGAGGCGACGGGGCGGTGCTGTTCGACATCGGCGGAGGCTCCACGGAGGTGGTCTGGCTCGGCCGGCGCTCGGCCGGCGACGACGGCCCGCCGCGGGCGCGCATCCGTGCCTGGGTGTCGCTGCCGGTGGGGGTGGTCTCCCTGTCCGAGCGCCACGGCGGCGTGCGCGTCTCGCCGGACGTGTTCCACGCCATGGTGGCGGAGGTGCGCACCATGCTGGAAGGCGTGCGCGAGAGCTGGAACTTCCGCCCGCCCCAGCGCCTGCACCTGCTCGGCACCTCCGGCACGGTGACCACGGTGGCGGGCATCCACCTCGGCCTTCATCGCTATGACCGTACCCGCGTGGACGGCACCTGGCTCAGCGACACCTCCATCGGCGAGGTGGTGGACCGGCTCATGGGCATGTCGTTCGAGGAACGGGTGGCCAATCCGTGCATCGGCGCCCAGCGGGCGGACCTGGTGCTGGCGGGCTGCGCCATCATGGAGGCGGTGCGCGAGGTGTTCCCGGCCGAGCGCCTCCGCGTGGCCGATCGCGGCCTGAGGGAAGGCATGCTGGTTCAATTGATGCGGGCCGACGGTGTATGGCGCCGGCACCGGCCCGGCGGCCCCTCCGGCGGGGAGGCTCCGCCGTCCTGTGCGGAAGGCGAGCGGGCGGACGGTGTCTCCAATGACGGCGGAAAGGGCACGGCAAAGGGCGTGTCGAGGGGGAGCAAGGCGTGCGCCACCCCGGTGGAGCGGGCCGACAGCCGCAGGAAGGATGCGCGACCGTGAGCAATCCCACCCATGGGCCGGACGGCCGTCCCCTCAAGGTGCGGGTGAAGACCGCCCGCGGCCGCACCACCTCCTCGCAGAAATGGCTGCAGCGCCAGCTCAATGATCCCTATGTGGCCCGCGCCCGGCGCGAGGGCTGGCGCTCGCGCGCGGCGTTCAAGCTCATCGAGATGGACGAGAAGGCGAAGCTACTGAAGAAGGGCATGCGCATCCTCGATCTCGGCGCCGCGCCCGGCGGCTGGAGCCAGGTGGCCGCGCGCAAGATCGGCCTCGATGCAGGCCACGGCAAGATCGTGGGCATCGATCTGCTGGAGATGGAGCCCATTCCCGGCGTGGTTTTCGCGCAGATGGACTTCCTGGCCCCCGATGCGCCCGCGCGGCTGCTCGCCATGCTGGACGGGCCGGCGGACCTCGTGATGTCCGACATGGCGGCCAACGCCACCGGCCACAAGAAGACCGACCACCTGAAGATCGTGGCGCTGGTGGAATTGGCGGCGGATTTCGCCCGCCAGGTGCTGGCGCCCGGCGGCGCCTTCCTCGCCAAGGTGCTGCAGGGCGGCACCGAGGGCACGCTCCTGGCCGACCTGAAGCGGGATTTCGCCTCCGTGAAGCATGTGAAGCCGGCCGCCAGCCGCGCTGATTCGGCCGAGCTCTACGTGCTGGCGACCGGCTTCCGGGGCCGGGCGGCGGAAGGGCAGGACGAGGCGCCCGCGCACGACGAGCCGGCGGAGAGCTGAGGCGACACGCACCAGAGTGCCATGCTGAGCGTGGCTCAGGCCCGCGCGGTGGGCGCTGTCGTCCGTCTGGCTGCCGGGGTTGTGCCGGCGCTGATGCGCGCGGGCGGCATGTCGTGCCGGCCAGCCTTCAGTGCTGTTCCACCTCGGCGCGCGGGTCTGCAAGGTCCTTGCGCTTGGCAATGAGCTCCTTGCCGGCGTTCCCTGGCAACACGATGAAGTGGAGGAAGCTGAGCGCGCTCACCGCCGCCACCACCAGGAACGCCACGGTGAAGTCGATCTGCGTGACGTGCACCGCGTGCCCGCCGCCGCGCATCATTTCCAGCACCAGCCCGGCGAGGGCGACGCCGGTGGAGAGCGAGACCTGCTGCGCCACGCTGGCGAAGGAGGTGGCGCTGCTCATCTCGCGGTCCTGCACCTCGGCGTAGCTCAGGGCGTTGAGGGCGGTGAACTGGAGCGAGCGCAGGAAGCCGCCGATGAGCAGCAGGGCCACGATGAGCCAGTAAGGCGTCTCGTTGGTGAACAGAGCGTAGGCGGCGATGAAGCCCGACGAAAGCAGTGCATTCACCGTCAGCACCCGCTTGTAGCCGAGCCGCTGGAGGATGCGCGCGGCGGTCACTTTCATGACGATGGCGCCGGCCGAGGCGGAAAAGGTGATGAGCCCGGAGGCGAAGGGCGAGAGGCCGTAGACGAGCTGCAGCAGCAGCGGCAGCAGGAAGGGCAGGGCGCCGATGCCCACCCGGAACAGGGAGCCGCCCACCACGCAGGCGCGGAAGGTGGGGTAGCGCATCAGCCGGAGGTCCAGCACCGCGTGGGGCGTGCGGCGGGCATGGTGCACATAGGCCGCGAGCGACAGGGCGCCAATGCCGGTGACGCCGAGCACGATCCAGAGTGGAACGATCTCCTGCCCCAGCACCGCGAAGCCGAACACCAGCCCGGCGAGCCCGATGCCCGACAGCACCAATCCTTTCAGGTCCAGCGGCGGCACGTCCTCCGCGCGCACGTTCTCGATGAAGCGCGTGGCCAGGAATACGCCGAGGATGCCGATGGGCACGTTGATGAAGAACACCAGCCGCCAGTCGAAATAGGTGGTGATGAAGCCGCCGAGCGGGGGGCCGATCACCGGCCCCAGCAGCGCCGGTATGGTGAGCCACGCCAGAGCCGACACCAGTTCCGATTTCGGCACCGCGCGCAGGATGACGAGCCGCCCCACCGGCACCATCATGGCCCCGCCGAGGCCCTGGATGATGCGGTAGAGCACGAAGTCTCCCAGCGAGGTGGCAAGCCCGCACAGCACCGAGCCCAGGGTGAAGATGACGATGGCGGAGCGGAACACCGTGCGCGCGCCGTAGCGGTCCGCCGCCCAGCCGCTCGCGGGGATGAACACCGCCAGCGACAGCAGGTAGGAGGTGAGCGCCAGCTTCAGCGCCACCGGGTCCTCGTGGAGATCGGCGGCGATGGCGGGCAGCGAGGTGGCGATGACGGTGGCGTCCACCTGCTCCATGAACAGGGCGCACGCGACGATCAGCGGGATGAGGACCTGCGGGGGCAGAGTGAGGCGCGGCACGGGGGCTTCCTGACGGCGTGGCGCCTCCTTAAGCCAGTTTGCCCGGGGGATGAAGGGGGCGGCCATCACACCCCCGCGCGGGCGTTCCGTGCGCGGCCCCGGCGATGCGCCGTGGACCGGGAGGGCTTACGCAGGGGTGGGCGCCAGCGGTTTCGGGCAGCGCCGCGAGGTGGATGGGCGAAAGAGCGCCGCTCCGGCGAAGGGCGCGGGCCCGGCGGGCCGCCGGCCGGACCATCGGTGGCGCCACGAGCGCGGTGGACGCAGGCTTCGGCATCGCCGCATTCGTCGGGGCAGCTGCAATGGCGGGGTGAGGTCCGCCCGGCTCCTGAACCAGGTGCGGGCGCCGACGGGCGACGACTGCGCGCCATTCGTCAAGCCGCCGCAAGATGGTATCTTGAGGGGGTGCCGCCCGTTTCCCGCTCCCGACCTCCGGGACGCCGCTTGCGGTGGCGCCGGCGCCGCCCATATGCGCAGGAGCGGCCGCGTTGGCCGCGGCGGGAGGGTCTGGCGGATGATCTACATTCTTGCAGCGCTGCTGCCGCCGCTCGGGCTGCTGCTGAACGGCCAGCCGGTATCGGCGGTGGTCAATCTCGTCATGATCGTGCCGTGCGTGCTGCTGGGGCTGCTTTTCGCCCCGTTCCTGCTGCTGCCCTCGGCCCATGCGGTGATTTCGGTGCACATGAAGCGCAACGATCGTTGGCAGAGGCGCATGCTGGAAGCCATGGCCCGCCGCGAGGCTCCACCCGGTGGCACGCCTTGAGGCGAGGCAGCCTTCCGGCCTCCGCAACGAAGGCTGCAAGGGGCTGGCGGTGGTGCGGTCGGGGTGATTGGGGGCTGCGCCCTTCGCGCGTCAGCATGGCGCCGCTGGCGGGGGACTGCCCGGCCAGGTGAGGGAGTCCGCGCTGGCGCGCGAAGAGGCCGATAGCGCGGTGCGATTCGTCCGCCAGCCTTGGCTCGTGTTCGCCAGATGCGGCTCTTTGGCGGGCGGCCTGATGGCCGCACCGCATTCGTGCTGGCGCGGGGACCCCGCGCCGCGTCGCCTCAGAAGAAGCGACGTCCGCCGGACTCCTCGTCCTGGCCCGGCTCGCGGGTCAGGCGCGCGGTTTCATCGCGGCGGATGAAATCCGAAAAAGGGTCGCGGGCGTCCTCCCGGGCGCTGGCCGGGGCCACTTCCAGGGGCTGCGGGCGGGCGGCTGCGGGCACCGGGGCCGGCGCCGGGCGGGCATTGCCCACCGGAACCGCACGGCTCGAATCCGTGGTGCGCGAGGCCTTGGCGTCGAGCCACGGCAGCGGGAAGGGCGAGGCGATGAAGGCCACGCCGTCCTCCTGCTCCCAGGCGACCATGTAGACCTCCTCGTCCACCGGCATGCCGGGGAGCGAGAACATCTGCGGCGCCTCGCGGGCAGAGCCGCTCCAGCCCAGGGAATGGGCGAGCTGGAAGGCCTCGTCGAGGAACGAGCTCAGGGCCGCCAGGCGATCGGCGCGCAGATTCTGAATGAAGTCCACGTCCAGCAGGCGGCGGAGATAGGTCTCCACGCTGTCCCCCGCGGCCCATTGGGCACCGGTGGCGAACTGGTACACATATACGCGCGGGTTTTCCATTACTCAGCTCCACCCAGCAGGGACATCGTCGAGCCCACCGTGCCCACTGCTCGCTTGGATGCGCAGGACGACTGGGGCTGGCCGAGGTTCTTGTACCGTCTTGTCGAGCATTTTCAAAGAGACAGCAGCCGTTGCGCGCCGGTGCGGTAGCGCCAGGGGGTGGCGGCGGCGATGACGAGACACTGGCTTAACATGCTGTAAAATATTGGTTTTATCAGTTGTGGCAGGTATCTGGGCAGGTTATTAACCAGATATTTACGAAGCCGGCCGAGCCAGTGGAGAAGCCCCCGCGGGTGCTCGCCCGGTGGCCTTTACCCTATGGCGCGCGGGGCTTTGCCCCGGCCGGAGCGCTCCAGCGGGCGGTGGCGGCGTCATCGGCCGCCTTGGCCTCCACCCAGGCGCCGCCGGAGGCGCGCTCCTCCTTCTTCCAGAAGGGGGCATCGGTCTTCAGCCAGTCCATGAGGAACTCGGCCGCGGCGAAGGCGGCGCCGCGATGGGCGGAGGCGGTGGCCACCAGCACGATGGGCGCGCCGGGCACGATGCGGCCGTGGCGGTGCACGATCACCGCCCCCTCCAGGGGCCAGCGCCGGCGGGCCTCCTCCAGGTGGCGGGAGATCTCCTCCTCCGCCATGCCAGGATAATGCTCCAGCACCAGTGCGGCCAGGGGCGCCTCGCCCGCATCCGCGCGGCACAGGCCGGTGAAGGTGACGACGGCGCCGATATCGGTGCGCCCCGCCGAGAGGCGGGCGGCTTCCTCGGCCGCGTCGAAGGGCTCGGCCTGCACCCGCACCACGAAGACGCCTTCCTGCGCTGTGGCGGCCATGGCTCAGCCTCCGGTCATGGGCGGGAAGAAGGCGACCTCGCGCGCGCCGGCAAGGGGGGTGTCCGGCTTCACGTGGCGGCGGTCCAGGGCGGCGCGCACCACGGCGGGGTCGGTGAAGGCGGAGGCGTGGGCCTCGTCCCGCGCCGCCAGCCAGCGGGCGAGGTCGGCCACCGTGCGCACGGTCTCCGGTGGGTCCAGCGTTTCCTCGGGCAGGCCCACCCGCTCGCGCAGCCAGGCGAAGTAGAGGATTTTCACCGCTCGTCCTCCACCAGGTGGCGTGCCCCCGCACGGAAATAGTCGTAGCCGGTGTAGAGGGTGAGCACGGCCGAGATCCACAGCAGGGTGAGGCCGACAAGCCCGATGCCGGGCAGGATCTGCTCGCCCGCCGTGCCGGTGATGAGCACGCCCACTGCCACGAGCTGCACCGTGGTTTTCCATTTGGCGAGGCGCGACACCGGCACCGACACGCGCAGCTCCGCCAGGAATTCCCGCAGGCCGGAGACCAGGATCTCGCGGCAGAGGATGACGATGGCGGCCCACAGCGACCAGCCGCGGATGGTGCCGTCGGAGGCCAGCATCAGCAGGCAGGTGGAGACCAGGAGCTTGTCGGCGATCGGGTCGAGCATGCGGCCGATGGCCGACTGCTGCTGCCAGGCGCGGGCGAGGTAGCCATCGAAGAAATCGGTGATCGCGGCGGCGATGTAGAGCGCGAGCGCGACCCAGCGCAGCCAGATGCCGCCGTGCAGGATGTCCGACCAGAACAGGCATCCCGCCACCAGCGGCACCGCCACGCAGCGCGCATAGGTGAGGAGATTCGGCACGGACAGGGCATGGCCCCGGCCGGGCGCGGGGGAAGGGGAGGTGCGCGTTGCAGCGTCGGCCATGCTCATCACTTCGCAGAAGCGGTCCGGGGTTCGCGATCGCCCTTCTTTAATTCGCGCCGGGCGCAGGGGGAACCCGCTTGTGCGCCTTCCGCCTCACGCGGACGGGCGCTCGTGAAAATAATCATAGACCGCCTTGGCGGTGGCGGCATTGATTCCGTCCACCTGCTCCAGGTCGGCGAGAGCGGCCCGCTCGATGGCCTTCAGCGTGCCGAAATGGCGCAGCAGCGCGCGCTTGCGCGTGGGCCCGACGCCGGCGATGGCCTGCAGGCCGGCCTCCGAGATATCCTTCTTGCGCCGTGCCCGGTGGGAGCCGATGGCGAAGCGGTGGGCCTCGTCGCGCAGGCGCTGGATGAAATAGAGCACCGGGTCGCGCGGCTCCATGCGGAACGGCGGGCGTCCGGGCAGGAAGAATTGCTCGCGCCCCGCCTCGCGGTCGAGCCCCTTGGCGATGCCCACCAGCGGCACGTGGGTGATGCCGAGCGCGTCCACCACCTCGCGCGCTACGTTGAGCTGGCCGAGGCCGCCGTCGATGAGCACCAGGTCGGGCCAGGGCGAGGCGCCCTCGGCGTCGGGCAGGGGGCCTTCCGCCTCCGCTTCCGGCAATGGGCCTTCGGCCAGGGTTTGGGGCAGTCGGCCTTCGGCCAGGGTTTGGGGCAGTCGGCCTTCGGCCAGGGTTTGGGGCAGTCGGCCTTCGGCCTCCGGGGCGCCTTCCGCCGGCGGCATCGCCGCTGCGCGCGGGTTCTCTTTCAGCAGACGGGAGAAGCGGCGGGTGAGGACCTCGCGCATCATGCCGAAGTCGTCGCCGGGCACGAGATCTGACGACTTGATGTTGAACTTGCGGTACTGCGATTTGCGGAAGCCCTCCGGTCCCGCCACGATCATGCCGCCCACCGCATTGGTGCCCATGATGTGGGAGTTGTCGTAGACCTCGATGCGCTGGGGCGGATGGGGCAGGCCGAAGGCCTTGGCCACCCCCTCCAGCAGCCGCGCCTGGGTGGCGGTCTCGGCCAGGGTGCGGCCGAGAGCCTCGCGGGCATTCTGCAGGGCATGGTCCACGAGGTCGCGCTTCTCGCCGCGCTGGGGCGCCGCGATCTCCACCTTGAAGCCGGCCTTCTCCGAGAGGGCCTCCGCCAGCAGCGCCTGCTCCTCCACCTTGTGGGAGAGCAGGATGAGGCGCGGGGCCGGCTTGTCCTCGTAGAACTGGGAGAGGAAGGCGCCGAGCACCTCGCTCTCGTCCAGGGAGCGGTCGGCGCGCGGGTAATAGGCGCGGTTGCCCCAGTTCTGGCCGGTGCGGAAGAAGAAGACCTCGATGCAGGTGGCCCCGCCCTCCTGGTGGCAGGCGAACACGTCCGCCTCCTCCACCGAGCGGGGGTTGATGCCCTGCGTGCCCTGCACGGCGGAAAGGGCGGCGAGGCGGTCGCGCAGGCGCGCGGCGCGCTCGAATTCCAGAGCCTCCGCGGCCGCCTCCATCTCCTTCGCCAGCTCCTCCTTGATGGCGCGCGAGCGGCCGGAGAGGAAGGCCTTCGCCTCCCGCACCAGCTCGGCGTAGTCCTTCTCGCCGATCTCGCCGGTGCAGGGCGCGGCGCAGCGCTTGATCTGGTGGAGCAGGCAGGGGCGCGAGCGATTCTCGAAATAGCTGTCGGAGCATGAGCGCAGGAGAAAGGCGCGCTCCAGCGCGTTGATGGTGCGATCCACCGCCCACACGCTGGCGAACGGGCCGTAATAGTCCCCCGGCCGGTTGCGCGCGCCGCGATGCTTCAGGATCTGCGGCGCCTTGTGCTCGGCGTCGGCGGTGATGAGGATGTAGGGGAAGGACTTGTCGTCCCGCAGCAGCACGTTGAAGCGCGGCTTCAGCTGCTTGATGAGATTGGCCTCCAGCAGCAGGGCTTCCGGCTCGCTGCGGGTGGAGACGAACTCCATGGCATGGGTGGCCGCGATCATCCGCGCGATGCGGTTGGTGTGGCCCACCGGGCGGGTGTAGCTCAGCACCCTCTTCCTGATGCTCTTGGCCTTGCCCACGTAGAGCACGGTGCCGTCGGCGCCGAGCATGCGGTAGACGCCCGGCCCCATGGGCGCGAGCTTCACCGCGTGGATGATGGCGGCGCGGCCGGTGGCGAGGGTCGCCTCCGCCGGCGCCTCGGCGTCCGCGTCATCGTCGAGGGAGAACGCGGGGAGATCCTGCGCGTCGGCGTCCTCGGGGGCCTCGATCTCCGGCGCCTCCGGCTCGGGCGCGTCGGCGCCGGGCATGGGGGCCTTCGGCGCAGGTGCGCCGCGGCGCACCCGTGCGGAATCGGCGCCGGGCGCATCGACGGTGGGAAGCTGAAGCTCGGGCGGGTCCGTGGGGCGTCTGCCGGTCATGGGCGCAGCTTATACCAAAGGCTCACGGGCGACAGACATGGGCCTTTGGTCAAGCCCGCGTGTGCCGGGGTGGCATGCGCCGGCGCCGTTAAGGCGCCGTCAACCATGGTGGCCACTGCGACCCGCGCCGCGCACGGCGCGACAGCGCTCGAATACGAAATTGTGAAGCCATCGCAAAGCATTGAGGCGTTTACCGTGCGTTCATCATGGGCAGCGGGAATCCGCCCGCGGCAAAATTCGGGCAGGTTTGTGCTGCCACAGTGCGCCCGTCGGGCAGGCGCGGCTCCCGTCTCCGAAAGGGTTGCTGCCCGCCGGGAAGCCTGACGGTGGTTGAGTATCCGCGGGTAAATGAGTGTGCCGGCTTCTCTCCGCGTCGCGGGGTAGTGGTAAATTGAGTCGGTGGAAAACTATTTGGCCCGTGGATATCAACTATCGATTCAGCTTTCGGGACGATGGAAAGTCCCATCGAATAAGGCGCAACTGTGGTCTCGCCCCTGTGGTGCCTTGTTTGACAGAGCGTGCTCTGGCTGATGTAAGGAAGTGGAAAGGTTTTGCCACATCTCGGCCGTGTTTGATTTGGCTGGTGTGGCGCGATGGCTACAGACGGCCGGGGTGGCGGTCTGTATGAAGTCTCCCATGGTCGGCGATCGCCTTCGGGCGGGCCGAATTGAAGCAAGAAGGTAATAGTCATGTTGAAGCGTGTTCTGCTGGGTGCCTCCGCCCTCGCTCTTCTGGCCGGCTCGGCGTCTGCTGCCGATCTCTCCACACGCTATCCCGTGAAGGCCGCCGTGATGCCCGCCCCGATGTTCTCGTGGACCGGCTTCTACATCGGTGGCAACGTCGGCTGGGGCTGGGCCTCCAACTCGTTCGACTACACCACCGGCGCCCTGACCTATAATTACGACGTGGACAACTCGAACGGCGTGTTCGGCGGTCTGCAGGGCGGCTACAACTTCCAGTTCGCCAACAATGTGGTGGTGGGCGTGGAGGCGGATCTCGAGTTCGCCGACATCGGCCAGAGCAACACGCTCGTGGGCGGCCCGCTGGCCGCCACCATCACCTCCAGCAGCGTCGACACCTTCGGCACCATCCGCGGCCGCGTGGGCTACGCGCTCGACCGCTTCCTGCCCTACTTCACGGGCGGCGCGGCCTGGGCCAACACCAGCTTCACCGGCCCGTGGGGCGTGACCGCCGACGGCACCCGCTGGGGCTGGACCATCGGTGGCGGCGCCGAATACGCCCTCACCAACAACTGGACCGTCAAGGCCGAGTATCTCTACCTCGACTTCGGCGACAAGAACCTGGGCTACCTGAACACGGACACCGCGTCCCAGGGCCTCACCATGAATACCGTCAAGGCCGGCGTGAACTACAAGTTCTGATCGCCGCCAGACGCGGAAAAGGGGGCTTCCCGGCCGGGAAGCCCCCTTTTTCTTTCAGGCTTCTTTTTCCCGCTTCCCGCGCTTCAGGCGCGCGGGGCGGTGCGCAGGGGAATGGGCTGGGCGGCGCCGGTCTCGTCCTCGATGGAGAAGTGCCAGCGCCCGTCCGCGTCCCGCGTCACCGCGTAGGAGAGGCGGCCGGTCACGCGGTTCTCCCGGTCGAAGGTGAGCACGCGCGGCCGGATGGCGGGGATCTCCGCCTCCGGCACGTAGACCGAGTTGCAGATGATGACCTCGTCGCCGGGCTGGCAGGTGCGGGCGGCGGCGCCGTTGAGCACGCAGCAGCGCGAGCCGCGCTCGCCGAGGATGACGTAGGTGGAGATTCGCGCGCCCGAATTGCGGTTCCAGATCTCCACGAACTCCATGGGCAGGATGCCCGCTTCCTCGCAATGGTCGGGATCGAGGGTGATCGAGCCGTGATAGTTGAGATCCGCGCCCGTGACGGTGATGCCGTGAAGCTTGCCGGCGACGATCTTGCGCATGGGGTGTCCTCCCCGTTTCCAATGAATGTGGGACCAAGCCTGGCGCGTCCCTTAATCGCGCCGGGGGCGGGAGGGAAGGGGCCGGTGGCCCGTGCCGCCGCGCGCGGGCGGCCTTGCGCGCTGCGCTGCGGTAACACGGGGACGCAATTCTTGAACGCCCCGGCCGGCGCACTTTCGCCCCTTGCCTCGCTTCCTCCTTGGTTGTCGTGCTAGGAGCCGCCACCGTGATCAAAAATATGAGGGCTGTCATGGCTCATCCGGCTGCGCCCGAGCGCGCCCTTCGCGTCGGTGTCACGGGCATCGGCATCATGGGTTCCAACCACGCCCGCGTGCTCTCCGCCCTGCCCGGCGCCGAGCTGGTGGCGGTGGCGGATCCCGACCAGGCCCAGGCCGAGCGCGTGGCGAGCTTCCTCGGCTGCAAGGCGGTGGGCGACCATCAGGCCCTGCTGGAGCTGGGCCTCGACGCCATCGTGGTGGCGGCGCCGACCCACCTGCACCATTCCGTGGCCCTCGACGTCATCGGCGCCGGCTGCTCGGTGCTGGTGGAGAAGCCCATCGCCTCCACCGCCGAGGAGGGGCGCGAGATCGTCGCCGCCGCCCGCCAGAAGGGCGTGACCCTCATGGTGGGCCACGTGGAGCGCTTCAATCCGGCGGTGCGCGCCGTGAAGGAGGCCATCCGCGACGAGCACATCCTCTCGGTGGCCTTCACGCGCGTCGGTCCCTTCCCGCCGCGCATGTCGAACGTGGGCGTGGTGATCGACCTCGCCGTGCACGACATCGACCTGATCCGCTGGCTGACCGATTCGGAGATCATCGAGGTGCAGCCGCAGACCTCGGCGGCGCTGGCGGAGCGCGAGGATATCGCGCTGCTCCAGTTCCGCACCGCCTCCGGCGTGCTTGCCCACATCAACACCAACTGGCTCACCCCCTTCAAGGCGCGCACGGTGCACGTGGCCACCGCCAAGAAGTACGTGATCGGCGATCTGCTCACCCGCCAGGTGACCGAGCATTTCGACTACCGGCCGGACGGCTCCTATTCCACCCGGCACCTGCCGGTGGCCTATGCCGAGCCGCTGCGCGCCGAGCTCGAGAACTTCCTCTCCGCCGTGCGCGCGGGCCGCGCGCCCGAGGTCACCGGCGAGCAGGGGGTGGCGAGCCTGGAGATCGCCATCTCGTGCCTCGCCGAGCACGGGCCCGCGCAATCCGCGCCGCGCCGCGCCATCGGCTGACGCCTGCCCGGGTTCCCTCTTCAGGCTTTCTTTTCAGGACTTCGCACACATGACGTCTCCCGTGCCCACCGCGCCCATCGCCTTCATCGACCTTGCCGCGCAGCGCGCGCGCATCGGCGCGAAGATCGATGCCGCGGTCCAGTCGGTGCTCGCATCCTGCCGCTTCATCAACGGGCCGCAGGTGGGCGAGCTCGAAGAGAAGCTGGCGGCGTTCGCGGGCGCGAAGTACGCGGTTAGCTGCTCCTCCGGCACGGACGCGCTGGCGCTGCTCCTGATGGCCTGGGGGGTGAAGCCCGGCGACGCCGTGTTCTGCCCGGCCTTCACCTTCTGCGCCACCGCCGAGGTGGTGCCCTGGGTCGGCGCCACCCCCGTGTTCGTGGACGTGAAGGAAGACACCTTCAACATGGACCCCGAGAGCCTGGAGGCGGCCATCGCCGTCGCCGTGGAGCAGGGGCTCCAGCCGAAGGCGGTGATTCCGGTGGACCTGTTCGGGCAGCCGGCCGACTATGACGCCATCCTGCCGATCGCGGAGAAGCACGGCCTGAAGGTGCTGTGCGACACCGCCCAGGGCTTCGGCGGCACCTGGAACAACAGGCGCACCGGCTCCATCGGCGATGCCACCGCCACCTCCTTCTTCCCCGCCAAGCCGCTCGGCGCCTACGGGGACGGCGGCGCCATCTTCACCGACAGCGCGGAGCTGGTCGCCATCCTGAAAAGCCTGCGTGAGCACGGCCAGGGCGTGGACAAGTACCAGAACGTGCGCATCGGCATGACCGCCCGGCTCGACACCGTGCAGGCGGCGGTGCTGCTGGAAAAGCTGGCCATCTTCGAGGACGAGATCGCCGCCCGCGAGACGGTGGCGCGGCGCTACAACGCCCTGCTGAAGGACGTGGCCACCGTGCCGGTGGTGGACCCGCGCGCCACCTCCGTGTGGGCGCAGTACACCATCCGCCTCCAGCCCGGCGTGCGCGACGGCCTCGCCGAGACGCTGAAGGCCGAGGGCGTGCCTACGGCGGTCTACTACCGCCTGCCCATGCACCTGCAGCCGGCCTACCGCCACTACCCTTCGGCAGGCGCCATCCTGCCCGTGTGCGAAGCGCTGGCGGAGGAGGTCATCTCCCTGCCCATGCACGCCTATCTGGACGAGGCGACGCAGGATCGCGTCATCAGCGCGGTGCGCCGCGGCCTCGGCGCCTGATCCCGAAGGCCCTCTCGAGGGCCTTCGGTCGCGCCCGCGTGGCGGTGGCGGCGGTGAAGGATGCCGGACCGGCACCGGTCGAAGGCCGGGGCCGATCACGCGCGGCGGGTGCGCGGCGCTGGCGTCCGGCGGCGCGGCGGGCTAGCTTCCGCGCCGCATTCTCCACGGCGCGCCCTCCATGTTCCGCTCCATTCTCTCCGTTGGTGGCTTCACGCTGCTCTCGCGCATCGCCGGCTTCATCCGCGACGTGGTGATGGCCGCCGTGCTCGGCGCCGGGCCGGTGGCCGATGCCTTCCTGGTGGCGTTCCGCCTGCCGAATCACTTCCGCGCCATTTTCGCGGAAGGCGCCTTCAACGCCGCCTTCGTGCCCACCTACGCCCGCCTGCGGGAGCAGGACGGGGTGCCGGCGGCACGACGCTTCGCGGACGAGATCCTCACCGGCATGGTGCTGGTCCATGCCGTGCTGCTGGCGCTGGCGCTCGGCTTCACGCCCCAGTTCGTGGGGCTGCTGGCCCCCGGCCTCGCGGAGGATGGCGAGCGCTTCAACCTGGCGGTGACGCTGACCCGCATCACCTTCCCCTACCTGGCGCTGATCTCGGTGGCGACCCTGGTTTCGGGTGCGCTCAATGCGTCCGAGCGGTTCTGGGTGGCGGCGGCCTCGCCCATCCTGCTCAACATCTGCATGGTGAGCACGCTGCTCGCCGCCGCGCTGTTCCCCACCGCCGGCAACGCGGCGGCCTGGGGGGTGCTCGTATCCGGCGTCGCCCAGCTGTTCTGGGTGGGGCTCGACGCCGAGCGGCACGGCATTGGCCTCCGGTTCGGCCGGCCGCGGATGGATTCGGGCACGCGGCAGTTCCTCAAGGCCCTGGGGCCGGCCATCATCGGCTCCGCCGGCGTGCAGATCGCGCTGTTCGCGGACACCATCATCGCCACCTTCCTGCCCATCGGTGCGCTGTCGGCGCTCTATTATGCGGACCGCATCAACCAGCTTCCCATCGGCGTGGTGGGCATCGCGGTGGGCACCGTGCTGCTGCCGGAGATGGCGCGGCGCCTCGCGGCCCAGGACGATGCCGGCGCCGCCCATGCCCAGGCCCGCTGCATCGAGCTCGCGGCCCTGCTGGGCATTCCCTTCGTGGCGGCGGCGCTGGTGGTGCCGGACCTCACCATGCGCGCCCTGTTCGCGCGCGGCGCCTTCACCGCGGCCGACGCGGCGGCGGCGGCGGCCACCCTGCGCGCCTACGGCTTCGGCCTTCTCGCCTTCCTGGTGGTGCGCGCCTTCATCGCCCCCTTCCACGCCCGCGGCGACACCCGCACCCCCATGATCGCCTCGCTCTCCGCCGTGGGACTCAACGTGGCGCTGAAGTTCGCGCTCATGGGCACCTTCGCCCAGGTGGGTCTCGCCTTCGCCACGGCGGTGGGCGGGTGGATCAACGTGGGCCTGCTCCTCCTGTTCGCCCGGCGGCGCGGCTTTCCCCTGGGGGATGACGCGCTCGGGGGGCATCTGGCGCGGCTGGCGGTGGTGCTGGTGGTGGTGTCGGCGGCGCTATGGGGCGCGGCTTTCGCTGCCAACCGGCTGGTGCCATCGCAATTCCCCGCTCGCGAGGAAGTGATGCTGGCGCTGGTGGTGGTGGTCGGCGCCGCTGTCTACGGGGCGGCGGTGGCGCTGCTGCTGGGACGGCGTTTCCTGGCCGGAGTCATGGGCCGGCGCATGCCCGCCGCCCTCTCCTGAGCGACACCCGCGACACCCGCAGCGGGGCGTTGCCATTAAGTCACTGTCCGCCGGCGGAGGTGCCCCAGCGCGGCTGCCGGCGCGGAATTCGACATTCGAGGCGTTTTGCATCGCAGCGGTCTGTGCTATCTCGACGCCTCTCATTCCGGTTTCGGCTCGTCGGTTGCGGGAAGTGCCGAACCCCTCGCCCCAGGAATTTCGCGGATCCCGAGTATCCGCCAGGAGCCGGATTTGATGACGCACGTCATGCGCTCAGCGTTCCTTTTTGTGCCTGCGACCCTCGTCCTTGCGCTCGCGGGCTGCGGGCAGCCCACCGCCCAGCAGTCGGGCCCGCCGCCCGCCCCGCAGGTGACGGTCGCCAATCCCGGCACCCGCACGGTCACGGACCAGGACGAATATGTCGGCCGCTTCGTCGCCATCGACGAGGTGAACGTGCGTGCCCGCGTCTCGGGCTACCTGGACAAGATCCACTTCACCGACGGCCAGATGGTGAAGCAGGGGGACCTCCTGTTCACCATCGACCAGCGCCCGTTCAAGATCGCGCTGGATCAGGCGCAGGCGAACCTCGCCCAGGCCAAGGCGAACCTCGACTTCGCCAAGGGCGATCTGGAACGCGCCCGCACCCTGCTGGAAGACAAGAACTCCAACGCCATCTCCAAGCAGGCGTTCGACCAGCGCACCCAGGCCGAGCGCACCGCCGCCGCCACCGTGCAGTCGCAGGAAGCGGTCGTGCGCCAGGCCGAGCTCGATCTCGGCTTCACCGAGGTGAAGGCCCCTGTGTCGGGCCAGATCGGCGACCGGCGTGTTTCCGTCGGTAACTACGTGACCGGCGGCACCGGCGGCTCGCCGACCCTGCTCGGGGTCATCGTCTCCATCGACCCCATCCGCTTCGAGTTCACCATCGACGAGGCCGCCCTGCTGCGCATCCAGCGCCGCAAGACCGACATCAAGGGTGAGCCGGTGGCGCTGAAGCTCATCGACGACAAGGGCTTCGTCCACGAAGGGAAGATGGACTTCCTCAACAACGTGATCGACCGGGAGACGGGCACCATCCGCGGTCGCGCGGTGTTCGCCAATCCTAACGGCCTGTTCCGCCCCGGCATGTTCGCGCGCCTGCGCCTCAACTCGTCCGATCCGCACGAGGTGGTGGTGGTGCCGGATGCCGCCATCGGCACCGAGCAGGTGAAGAAGTTCGTCTATGTGGTGGGCGCCGACAACAAGGTTGCCCAGCGCTTCGTCACCCTCGGCTCGCTCGCCGGCGACCAGCGCGTGATCCTCGAAGGGCTCACCCCGCAGGACAAGGTGGTGGTGAACGGCCTGATGCGGGTGCGCCCCGGCGTCGTCGTGAACCCGCAGATGGCCGCCGCGCCCGCCGATGCTCCCAAGACCGACGCCCCCAAGGCCGACGCGCCGAAGCCGGATGCGGCCAAGGCAGAGCCACCCAAGGGCGCGGCCGAACCCTCCGCGTCGAAGTGAGGGAGGCCCTCCATGCGCTTTTCTCACTTCTTCATCGACCGGCCGATTTTCGCGTCGGTGGTCTCCACCATCGTCATCATCCTCGGCGCGGTGTCCTACCTGCGCCTGCCGGTGGCGCAGTATCCTGAGATCGCGCCGCCGGTGATCACCGTCACCGGCCAGTATCCCGGCGCTTCGGCCGAGACGGTGGCCGACACGGTGGTCGCGCCCATCGAGCAGCAGATCAACGGTGTGGAGCACATGCTCTACATCTCGTCCAACTCCACGGCGGACGGCCGCTTCTCGATCCAGGTGACGTTCGATCTCGGCACGAACCTCGACACCGCCCAGGTGCAGGTGCAGAACCGCGTCGCCATCGCCACCCCGCGTCTGCCCTCCGAAGTGCAGCAGGTAGGCGTGGTGACGGCCAAGTCCTCGCCGGACATGCTGCTGGTGGTGAACCTCTATTCGCCCGATGGCTCGCGCGATCCGCTGTTCATCTCCAACTTCGCCAATATCCAGATCAAGGACGTGCTCTCGCGCATCGACGGCGTCGGCTCCATCACGGTGTTCGGCCAGCGCGACTACGCCATGCAGATCTGGATCGATCCGGACCGCCTCTCGCAGCTCAACCTCACGTCCAACGACGTGGTGGCCGCGCTCCGCGCGCAGAACGTCCAGGTGGCCTCGGGCATCCTGAACGCGCCGCCGGTGCCGAAGCAGAACGCGTTCCAGATCGCGGTGCGCACTCTCGGCCGGCTTTCGACGCCGGAGGAGTTCGGCGACATCGTCATCAAGCAGACCGAGCAGGCGCTGGTGCGGCTGAAGGACGTGGGCCGGGTGGAGATCACCGCCCAGGACTACGCCTCCACCACGTTCCTCGACCGCTATCCCTCCATCGGCCTCGGCATCTTCCAGCGGCCGGGCTCCAACGCGCTCGCTACCGGCAACGCGCTGGTGGAGGAGATGAAGCGTATCCGTCAGACCTTCCCGGAAGGCGTCGAATACGGCATCTACTACAACCCCACCGAGTTCATTCAGCAGTCGGTGGACGCGGTGGTGCACACCATCGGCGAGGCCATCGTGCTGGTGGTGCTGGTGGTGATCCTGTTCCTCCAGTCCTGGCGGGCGGCGATCATCCCCATCCTCGCCATCCCGATCTCGCTCATCGGCACCTTCTTCGTCATGGCCATGTTCGGCTTCTCGCTGAACAATCTGTCGCTGTTCGGCCTGGTGCTGGCCATCGGCATCGTGGTGGATGACGCCATCGTCGTGGTGGAGAACGTGGAGCGCAACATCGCGGCGGGCCTCTCGCCGCGGGACGCCGCCTACAAGACCATGGACGAGGTGGGCGGGGCGCTGGTGGCCATCTCGCTGGTGCTGTCCTCGGTGTTCGTGCCCACGGCCTTCATCACCGGCATCTCCGGCGCGTTCTACCAGCAGTTCGCGCTCACCATCGCGGGCTCGACCCTGATCTCGCTGCTGGTGTCGCTCACGCTCTCGCCCGCCATGTGCGCGCTGCTCTTGAAGCCGCACAAGGAGGGGCACGAGCACCATGCGTGGTATGCGCGGCCCCTGGTCGGCTTCTTCCGCCTCTTCAACCGCGGGTTCGAGGGGCTGGGCAACGGCTATGCCTGGATGACGTCGCGCCTCGTGCGCGTGGTGGCGCTGGTGCTGATCGTGTACGCGGGCATCGTCGGCTTCGGCGGCTACCTGTTCACGACCACGCCTCAAGGCTTCATCCCGCAGCAGGACCGCGGCTACCTCATCGTGGTGGCGCAGCTGCCGCCCGGCGCGTCCATGGCGCGCACGGAGCAGGTGATGAAGAGGGCCGGCGATCTCGTGCTCGGCACGCCGGGCGTGGCGCGCATCGTGAACATCGTCGGCTTCTCCGGTGCGACCTTCACCAACGCGCCCAACGCCGGCGCCATGTTCGTCATCCTCGAGCCGTTCTCCGAGCGCGGCGGCGATCCCGCCCGCTCGGCTGCAGCGGTGCAGCGCACCCTGTTCGGCAAGATGGCCTCCATCCAGGAGGCGCAGATGATCGTGGTGCAGCCGCCGCCCGTGCAGGGCATCGGCAATGCGGGCGGCTTCCGCATGATGGTGGAGGATCGCGACGGCGCCGGGCTGCTGGCCCTGCGCAACGCCACCTACGCCATGATGGGCGCCGCCGCCCAGACGTCGGGGCTGATGCAGGTCTACTCGCTGTTCGAGACCTCCACCCCCCAGCTCTACCTCGACATCGACCGCGAGAAGGCCCAGCTGCTCAAGGTGAACGTCAACGACGTCTTCACCGCCCTGCAGACCTTCATCGGCTCTTCCTATGTGAACGACTTCAACCTGTTCGGCCGCACCTTCCGCGTGCAGGCGCAGGCCGACTCGAAGTTCCGCATGGAAGCGAAGGACGTGCTGGCCATCCGCGTGCGCACGGAGGCGGGGGATACGGTGCCGCTCGGCTCCTTCACCACGGTCAGGGACATTTCCGGCCCCTACCGCGTGCCGCGCTACAACCTCTATCCGGCGGCGGAGCTCGACGGCTCGCCGGCGCCGGGCTACTCCCAGGGCCAGGCCATGAGGATCATGGAGGGCCTTGCCCAGAAGGTCCTGCCCCAGGGCTTCGCCTATGAGTGGACGGGCATCGCCTTCCAGCAGGAGCGGGCGGGCAACACCGCCATCTTCGCCTTCGCGCTGGGCGTGGTGTTCGTGTTCCTGGTGCTGGCCGCGCAGTATGAGAGCCTGACCCTGCCGCTGGCGGTCATCCTCATCGTGCCCATGTGCCTGGTGGCGGCGCTTCTCGGCGTCATCATGCGGGGGATGGACAACAACATCCTCACCCAGGTGGGCTTCATCGTGCTGATCGGCCTGGCCGCCAAGAACGCCATCCTGATCGTCGAGTTCGCCAAGCAGCTGGAGGATGACGGCCACGGCCGTCGCGAGGCGGCGGTGGAGGCGGCGCGGCTGCGCCTGCGGCCGATCATCATGACCTCGCTCGCCTTCATCCTCGGCGTGGCGCCGCTGGTGTGGGCGGTGGGCGCCGGCGCCGAGCTCCGGCAGGCGCTGGGCACTGCGGTGTTCTCGGGCATGATCGGCGTCACGCTGTTCGGCCTCGTGTTCACGCCGGTGTTCTACGTATTCGCGCGCTGGCTCGCGAGCCGCGGCGGACGACGCGAGAAGCACGAGCCGCCCCACCATCCCGCGCCGGCCGAGTGACCGGAGCGACATTCCCGAAACTGGCTTCCGGGGCCGGCTGCGCGAGGCGCAGCCGGCCCCGGCGCTTTTCTGGGGGATAGCGCGGGCCGGGGGGATGAGCGCCAGGATGTCTTGAAGTGAAACGGATGTTGTTCGCGTGAGGACCTGCGCATCCTCAATGGCCTGGAGTGATCGCGGGGACGGAGGTGAGCGGCGAGCGCGCTCGCCGGTTGCCGCCCCTTCGTAGGGCAGGGGGTCTGAGGCCGCGCGGGTGATCGCCCTTCCGCGCCATGCGGAAGCGCCTTGCCGCCGGAAATCCCCCCGATGGGGCGTGGCTGGGCCGGAGCCGCGAGCGGGATCCGCTGAGGATGCTGCCAATCCCGCCGGAAATGCGCCGTGAGATTGCATTTGGAAGGGCACATCCCCGGTGCGCGCTTCGCGTGGGCGGAGCCAAAGTGTGGGCCCGCGTGCGTCACGCCGCAGTTTCCGGGCGTCGGCGGTGCCATGGCGGTGCCAAGGGGTCAGATTTCGACGCGGCGCACGTGCGAAAGGCTGTGGCACTCTGATATGGTCGGTTATATGACTGACGCGTCAGTCAAAGAAATAGATCATGACCGAGAGAGCATCGAAGGCACGTGGAGCGGTGCGGGCCTCCCTTCAAGCTGCTTCGCAGGCGGCCCGGGACGTCGCGTCTGCCGCCAGCGTCACGACGCCTGCGGAGGGCGACGGAGCCGGAGTGGGTCCGCGGGGGCGGCCGAGGGCCGCGCCCGCAGCGCGGGCGGAGCGCCGGCGCGCCATCCTCGAGGCAGCGCTTGCGGAGTTCGCCGCCCACGGCTTCGCGGTGACGAGGCTCGACGACGTGGCGCGCCGGGCCGGCGTCGCCAAGGGCACGATCTACCTCTATTTCTCCGACAAAGAGGCTCTCTTCCGCGCCCTGGTGGAGGAGAACATTTCCAGCGTGCTGCTGGATGCGGGCGCGCTGGTGAGCCGGTTCCCCGGCACCACCCGTGAGCTGCTGGAGCGGCTGATGGCTCTGATGGCCGACCGCGTGCTCGACGCGCCGGCGGCAGCCCTCGTGCGGCTGATGCTGGGGGAGGGGGCGCGTTTTCCCGAACTCGCGGCCTTCTACCATCGCGAGGTGGTGTCGCACGGCCTCGCGCTCATCCGGCAGGTGGCCCAGCGGGGGCTCGATCGCGGCGAGCTTTCGAGCGACATCGCCGTGCGCTTTCCCCATCTGGTGGTGGCCCCGGCGATTCTCGCGGTGGTGTGGAATGGTGTCTTCGGCGCGGTGGATCCGCTCGACGCGCGGGCCCTGCTTGCCGCCCACCGCGACCTCCTGCTCACCGGCCTCGGATGGAGAGACGCCTGATGCTCCGCCCTCTCGTCGCAGCCCTACCGCTCGCGCTTGCCGCTGCTCTTGCTCTCGCGGGCTGCGATGGTGGCGGGCAGCAGAGCTTCTCCGGCTATATCGAGGGCGACCTCGTTTTCATCGGCCCCAACGAGCCCGGCCGCCTCGTCGCCCTCTCAGTCCAGGAGGGCGACACCGTGACCAGGGGTGAGGTGGTGGCGCAGGTGGAGGACGACCTCCAGCGCGCGGATCGCGACAGCGCGCAGGCGCAGCTGAAGGAGGCGCAGGCCCAGCTCGCCAATGCCGAGGCTCCGCTGCAGCGGCCGGAGGAGATCGCGGTGCTGGAGGCGGCGGAGCGGCGCGCCTCCGCGGCGCTCGATCTCTCGCGCATCGATCTTGCGCGGCAGAAGGACCTGGTGCCCAAGGGCGCCTCCTCCCAGGCCAATCTCGATTCCGCCCAGCACGTGTTCGACCAGAACCAGGCGGCCTATGACGAGGCGCGCCGGCGCACCGCCGCAGCCCGCATCGCCTCGCGCACCCAGCAGATCCAGGCGGCGCAGGAGGCTGCCGCAGCGGCACGGGCCGCGGTGGTGGCGGCCGAGGTGCGCCTTGCCCGCCGCACGCTCGTCGCGCCGGAGGCGGGCGCCATCCAGACCGTCTACTACCGGGTGGGCGAGCTTGTGCCGGAGGGGCGGCCGGTGGTGTCCCTGCTGCCGCCGGGGCTGGTGAAGATCCGCTTCTTCGTGCCTGAGGCGGTGCTGCCGAAGGTGGCGCTGGGCGAGAGCGTGCGCGTGGAATGCGACGGCTGCCCGCCGCTCACCGGCAAGGTCAGCTTCATCTCCGCCTCGGCGGAATACACGCCCCCGGTCATCTACAGCCGCGAAGAGCGCGCCAAGCTCGTCTATCTCATCGAGGCGCGGCCCGATGCGCCCGGCCGCGCGCGGCCGGGCCAGCCCGTCACTGTCACGCTGGGCGGTGCGCCATGAGTGCGGCGCCCGCCCCCGGCGATGTCGCCATCTCCGTGGAGGGGCTCTCCAAGAGCTTCGACGGACGACTGGTGGTGGACCACCTGACCATGCGGGTGATGCGTGGGCAGATCTACGGCTTCCTCGGCCCCAACGGATCGGGCAAGACCACCACCATCCGCATGCTGTGCGGCCTGCTGACGCCCGATTCCGGCACCGGCACCTGCCTCGGCATGGATATCCGCACCGAGGCGCGGAAGATCCGCGAGCGCGTGGGCTACATGACCCAGCGCTTCTCCCTCTACCAGGACCTCTCCGTGCGGGAGAACCTGGAGTTCGTGGCGCGGCTCTACGGCGTGCCGCAGCCGGAGCAGGCGGCGGCCGCGGCGCTGGAGCGGCTCGGCCTCGCTGGGCGCGGCAAGCAGCTCGCTGGCTCGCTCTCCGGCGGGTGGAAGCAGCGCCTCGCGCTCGGCGCCTGCATCCTGCCGAGCCCGGACCTGCTGTTGCTGGACGAGCCCACGGCCGGCGTCGATCCCAAGGCGCGGCGGGAGTTCTGGGCGCAGATCCATGATCTGGCGGCGGAGGGGCTCACCGTGCTCGTCTCCACCCACTACATGGACGAGGCGGAGCGCTGCCACGAGATCGCCTACATTGCCTATGGCCGGCTGCTGGCCCAGGGCACGGTGGCGAGCGTCATCGCCGCCTCCCACCTCACCACCTGGACGGTGGAGGTGAAGGGAGTGGAGGGTCATGCGGCGGGGCAGGCCATCACCACGCTCGCCCGCGCGCTCGGCGAGCGGCCGGGGGTGGACATGGTGGCGCCCTTCGGCACCCAGCTTCACATTTCCGGGCGTGACGCGGCGGCGCTGGAAGCGGCCATCGCCCCCTTCCGCGCCGATCCGAAGCTCGCCTTCCGCCAGGATGCGCCGACGCTGGAGGACGTGTTCATCGACCTCATGGGCCGCACCCGGGACGACCTGCGATGAGCGCCCCGTCCGGCGGCGCCGCTGCGTCCGGCCCCCTGGCCTCGGCCCTCGGCGTGCTGCGCCGCATCTCGGCGATGATCGTGAAGGAGTTCATCCAGCTCCGGCGCGACCGGGTGACCTTCGCCACCATGATCATGATCCCGCTCCTGCAGCTCATCCTGTTCGGCTATGCCATCAACACCACGCCGCGCCATCTGCCGGCGGCCGTGTTCGCCCATGAGAACAACGACGTCACCCGCGCCATCCTCGCCGCCTTGCGCAACACCGCCTTTTTTTCCTTCGTGAAGGAGGTGGGGAGCGCGGAGGAGGCCGAGCACCTGATCCGCGCCGGGGACGTTCTGTTCTTCGTGGAGATCCCCGCCGGCTTCGAGCGGAGCCTGCGGCGCGGCGACGATCCCCAGCTCCTGGTGGCGGCGGACGCGACCGACCCGGTGGGATCGGCCAACGCGCTCGCGGCCCTTTCCGGCGTGGTGGCCACGGCGCTGGCGCGCGAGCGGTTCGTGGATGCGCCGGGCGGGGCGCCGTTCGAGATCGTGCAGCACCGGCGCTACAACCCCGCCGGCACCAGCCAGCTCAATATCGTGCCCGGCCTGCTCGGCACCATCCTCACCATGACCATGCTCATCTTCACCGCCCTCTCGGTGACGCGGGAGATCGAGCGCGGCACCATGGAGAGCCTGCTCTCCATGCCCATCCACCCGGTGGAGATCATGCTGGGCAAGATCGTGCCCTACGTGGCGGTGGGCATCCTGCAGGCAGTGCTCATTCTTTCGGCCGGCATGGTGCTGTTCGGCGTGCCGCTGGAAGGCTCGGCCCTGATGCTGGCGGCGGCGACGCTCCTGTTCATCACCACCAACCTCTCCATCGGCTACACCTTCTCCACCCTGGCGCAGAACCAGCTCCAGGCGGTGCAGATGTCGTTCATGTTCTTCCTGCCGAGCATCTTGCTGTCCGGCTTCATGTTTCCCTTCTCGGGCATGCCCATGTGGGCGCAATGGGTGGGCGAGGGCCTGCCCCTCACCCATTTCCTGCGCATGGTGCGCGGCATCCTGCTGAAGGGCTCGAACTTCGCGGATCTCCAGGGCGACGCCGCGGCGCTGCTGGCGCTGATGCTGGTGGCCATGGGCATCGCCGTCGCCCGCTTCCGGCAGACGCTGGATTGAGCGCCCTCGCACCCGACGCGGGCGTGCCCGGCGCGCGCGGGGCTTTTCGTCGGCGGCGCAGCGTGGTCTAACCCTGGGCGCGCAGGGCGTCCGCGGTGGGCGCCCGGCCGGGCCGCGGCCCGGAAGAGCCAGGGGTCCGCACACCGGTTCCAGCCACGCCCACCGCCGCGCCCCGAGCGATACCCCAGCCATGTCCCAGACCGAGCTTTCTGCCTCATCCGCGTCCGCGCGCCCCGGCGCCGAGCCTTCAGGCCCGGCGCGCGGGATGGTCAGCGTGCGCCATCTCTCGAAAACCTACGCCACCGGCCACAGCGCGCTGAAGGACATCAATCTTGAGATCGCCACTGGCGAGATCTTCGCGCTGCTCGGCCCCAATGGCGCCGGCAAGACCACGCTCATCTCCATTGTCTGCGGGCTGGTGAACGCCACCGCCGGCGAGGTGCAGGTGGGCGGGCACGACATCGTGCGCGACTACCGCGCGGCGCGCGCGCGCATCGGCCTCGTGCCGCAGGAACTGGCCACCGATTCGTTCGAGACGGTGTGGGCCGCCGTGAGCTTCTCGCGCGGGCTGTTCGGCAAGGCGCCGAACCCGGCCTACATCGAGCAGGTGCTGCACAGCCTTTCCCTGTGGGAGAAGCGCGATGCCAAGATCATGACCCTCTCCGGCGGCATGAAGCGGCGGGTGCTGATCGCCAAGGCCCTCTCCCACGAGCCGGAGGTGCTGTTCCTCGACGAGCCCACCGCCGGCGTGGACGTGGAGCTGCGCCGCGACATGTGGCGCCTGGTGCGCGGCCTGAAGGAGAAGGGCACCACCATCATCCTCACCACCCACTATATCGAGGAGGCCGAGGAGATGGCTGACCGGGTGGGCGTCATCAACCGGGGCGAGATCATCCTGGTGGAGGAGAAGGCGGCGCTGATGCATAAGCTGGGGCGCAAGCAGCTCACCGTGGAGCTTTCCGCGCCGCTCGAAGCGGTGCCGCCGGCGCTCTCGTCCTACGGCCTCGTCCTTTCCGGTGCGGGACGCACCCTCACCTACAGCTACGGCGCCGAGCGGCAGGGAGACGAAGGGCGGGACGAGGCGCCCATCGCCCGCCTGCTGGCCGATCTTTCCGCAGCCGGCATCGCCTTCGACGACCTGCGCACCGCGCAGAGCTCGCTGGAGGACATCTTCGTCAGCCTTGTGAGGCAGCAGCCGTGAACCTTCAGGCCATCCGCGCCATCTATGCCTTCGAGATGGCGCGCACCCGGCGCACCCTGCTGCAGAGCGTGGTCTCGCCGGTCATCTCCACCTCGCTCTATTTCGTGGTGTTCGGCTCCGCCATCGGCGCCCACATGACGCAGGTGGAGCACGTGCCCTACGGCGCCTTCATCGTGCCGGGCCTGATGATGCTGACCCTGCTCACGCAGTCCATCGCCAACGCCTCGTTCGCCATCTATTTCCCGCGCTTCACGGGCACCATCTACGAGGTGCTCTCGGCGCCGGTCTCGCCGTTCGAGATCGTGTGCGGATATGTGGGGGCGGCGGCGACGAAATCGGTGCTGCTGGGCCTCATCATCCTGGGCACGGCGGCGCTGTTCGTGCCCATGGAGGTGCGCCACCCGCTGGCGATGCTCGCCTTCCTGGTGCTCACCGCGGTCACCTTCTCGCTGTTCGGCTTCATCATCGGCATCTGGGCCGACGGGTTCGAGCGCCTGCAGCTCATTCCCATGCTGGTGGTGACGCCGCTCACCTTCCTGGGCGGCACCTTCTATTCGCTCGACATGCTGCCGCCGGTGTGGCGCACGCTCACGCTGTTCAATCCGGTGGTCTATCTCATCTCCGGTTTCCGCTGGAGCTTCTTCGGCATCTCCGACGTGGCGGTGGGCGTGAGCTTCGGCATGACGCTGGCCTTCCTGGCGGCCTGCCTCGTCATCGTGAGCTGGATGTTCCGCACCGGCTACAGGCTGAAAAGCTGAGGACCCCGAAAGGACCCGTCATGACCGATGTCCCGCACCGCCCCACCTACAAGGAATTCACCGCCGCCGCGCCGGAGGTGTACGGCGGCCTTGCCGCCCTCACCAAGGCGGTGGACGCCTCGGGCCTCGACAAGGGGCTGACCGAGCTGGTGAAGCTGCGTGCCTCGCAGATCAACGGCTGCGCCTTCTGCCTCAAGTTCCACCTCGGCGTGGCGCGCAAGGCGGGCGTGCCGCAGGAGAAGCTGGACCTGCTCGCCGCCTGGCATGATGCCGGCCTCTTCTCCGCGCGGGAGAAGGCAGCGCTCGCTTATGCCGAGGCCCTCACCGTGCTGGAGGGAGAGGTGGCCTCGGACGAGGCTTGGGCCGCGCTGCGGGAGGAATTCTCGGAGAACGAGGCGCTGCACCTCACGGTGGCCATCGCCACCATCAACGCCTGGAACCGCATCGGCATCGCCCTGCGCTTCGCGCCGCCGGCCTGATGCCAAGGGCCCGCGCGGCGCCTGAGCAAGACTCGCTCGGCGCCGGTCGAAGCGGGCCGAAGGCATGACACGGAAAGGCCCGCCCCCGGCCGGGGGGCGGGCCTTTTTCTTTTGCCGGAGGGGCGCTCAGATGCCGCCGACGCACACATACTTGATGTGCAGGTAGTCGTCGCAGCCGTACTTCGAGCCCTCGCGGCCCATGCCGCTCTCCTTCACGCCGCCGAAGGGCGCCACCTCGGTGGTGATGACGCCGGCATTGACGCCCACCTGCCCGTACTCGAGCTGCTCGGAGACGCGGAACGCGCGGCCCAGGTCCTTCGTGAAGAAATAGCAGGCGAGGCCGTATTCGGTGGCATTGGCGAGGGCGACCGCCTCCTCCTCCGTCTCGAAGCGGAACAGGGGGGCGAGGGGGCCGAAGATCTCCTCGCGGGCGAAGGCCATGTCCTGCGTCGCGCCGGCCAGCACCGTGGGCTCGAAGAAGGTGCCGCCGAGGGCGGAGGGCTTGCCGCCCGTGAGCACCCGCGCGCCCTTGTCGGTGGCGTCCTTCAGCAGGCGCTCCACCTTGGCCAGCGCCCGTGCGTCGATCAGCGGGCCGGCGGTGACGCCTTCGTCCAGGCCGTTGCCGATCTTGAGCTTGCGGGAGGCTTCCGTGAACCGGGCGGCGAAGGCGTCGTAGATGCCGGCCTGCACATAGAAGCGGTTGGCGCACACGCAGGTCTGGCCCACGTTGCGGTATTTGGAGGCGATGGCCTGCTCCACGGCAAGATCGAGGTCGGCATCGTCGAACACCAGGAACGGCGCGTTGCCGCCCAGCTCCAGCGAGACCTTCTTCAGCGTGTCCGCGGATTGCTTCATCAGGAGCTTGCCCACCGGGGTGGAGCCGGTGAAGGTGACCTTCTTGACCGCCGGGTTGGAGGTCATCTCGGCGCCGATGGCGGGCGCGTCGCCCACCACGATGTTGAGGACGCCGTCGGGAATGCCCGCCATCTTGGCCAGCACGCCCCAGGCGAGGCCGGAATAGGGGGTGAGCTCGGAGGGCTTGGCCACCACCGTGCAGCCCGCCGCCAGCGCCGCGCCGATCTTGCGCGCGAGCATGGAGGAGGGGAAGTTCCAGGGCGTCACCGCCGCCACCACGCCCACCGGCTCCTTGGTGACCATGATGCGCCGCCCCGCCCAGGGGGAGGGGATGACATCGCCGTACAGGCGCCGGGCCTCCTCCGCGAACCAGCGCACATAAGCGGCGGAAATGTTGACCTCCCCGCGCGCTTCCGCCAGCGGCTTGCCCTGCTCGCTGGTGAGCAGCACGGCCAGTTCCCCGGCATGCTCCAGGATCAGGTCGGCGAGCTTGCCAAGCTTCGCCGCGCGCTCGCCGGCGGTGAGGGCGCGCCAGCCCCTGAAGGCGGCCGCGGCGGCCTCTACCGCGCGGCGCGTCTCGGCAGCGCCGCCGTTGGGGATGGTGCCGAGGAGCGCGCCCGTGGCCGGGTTCGTCACCGCGATGGTGCCGCCGCCGTCGGCATCCACCCAGGCGCCGCCGATGAGCATCTTCTCGCGCAGCAGGGTGAAGGCGGGGGCGGTGGGGGACGAGGCGGGCTGGGGCGCGGCCATGGCATGCTCCTGGGCTTGAGCGCGTGGGCTCCTGGGCGCGGGCACCGGCGGCCCGCGCCGTTCATATAGGTTCGCCCGCGCCCGTGCGCGAGGCGCTCCTCACGCCGCCGGCTTTTCGGCCACCAGGTCGATGAGCGCGGACATGCCGCGGTGGGCGCTGCCCTCGGCGATCTCCGCGTCGTAGCCGTGCAGCTCCAGGATCGTGAAATCCGCGAAGGCGGCGCGCAGCAGGGCCTCGGTGTAGAGGTTCTCCACCTGGGAAGGGCCGCCGGTGCCGTAGGCGATCTGCTCGGGGCGGTAGCCCTCCAGCAGCAGCAGGCCGCCGGGCTTCAATGCGTCGCGGATGCGCGCGAACATGCGGTCGCGCTCGGCCGGCGGCAGGAACTGGATGAAGATGCCGGCCACCACGTCGTAGGCGGCAACGGGCCACGTCCAGGCGGAGAGGTCCACCAGCTCCAGCTCCAGCGTCACGCCGCGCTCGGCGGCGAGGCGGCGGGCCTTCTCCTGCGCAACGGCGGAGGCATCGACGGAATGCACCGAAAGGCCCTGCTCGGCGAGCCACACGCCGTTGCGCCCCTCGCCGTCGGCGATGGCGAGCGCCCGCCCGCCCGCCTTCAGGCGCGGTGCCTGGCGGGTCAGGAAGGCATTGGGCGTGACGCCGAACAGATAGTCCTCACGCGCATAGCGCTGGTCCCAGAAGGCGGTCATGTCCAATCCTCCGATCGAGATGCCTGCCGATGCCGCGCCGGGGCCTTGGCCGGCCCATGGCCTTCCAGAGAAGCCGCCCGGTGCGTCATCGCTCCGGCGGCAGGGAAGTGCCACGCGGGCGGCACGCCCATAGGGCGAGGTGACGCAGGGATGCGTTTTTGTTGATCGAGGTCAAGAAGGTGTGTTCCTTTGTCAATATATTGAGGGCCTCTAAAAGGAGGTGGCGTCATGCTGAAAGTTGCGCTTCTTATCTGGGTCATCCTGTCCGTCGCTTTCGCCGGCTCCCTCGTGCTGATCGTGCTGCTCGTGCCGAGCCCGGCGCAGACCGATATGCGGGCGATTCCCGTTGCCGCCGCCGTCGGCGCGCTGCTGGCCATTCCCGCTTCCCTGTTCGTCGCGAAGCGCATCATGGCGCTCAGCGCGAAGTCGCGGGGCTGAGGACGTGGCCTGAATTTCCGGTCCCGCCGCGGGGCCACCGCGCGGCGGGACCGGAAGGGCTGCTGGGAGCACAAGAAAAAGGCCGGTGAGCTTGCTCACCGGCCTTTTTCTTGTGCCGACCCTGTGGGACCTCACACTTTCCGAAACGTTACTCCGCCGCTTCGGACAACGCCTGCGGCCGGGTCCAGCGCAGCACCGGGGCGCGGGCGGCGCGGGTCTCGTCCAGGCGCCGGCGCGGGGCGTAGTGGGGGGCGCCGAGGAAGCGCTCCCTGTCCCCCGCCTTCGCCGCCATGGCGAGGTCGCGCAGGGCGGCGATGAACAGGTCGATGGAGGCCTTCGATTCGCTCTCCGTCGGCTCGATGAGCATGGCCCCGTGCACCACCAGCGGGAAATAGACGGTCATGGGGTGGTAGCCCTCGTCGATCAGCGCCTTCGCCACGTCGAGGGTGGAGATGCCCGTGCCCGCCAGCCAGGCGTCGTCGAACAGCGCCTCGTGCATGGCGGGCCGCTCGGCGAAGGGAGCGGACATGAGGTCCATGAGGCTGGCGCGCACGTAGTTGGCGGAAAGCACCGCATCCTCCGAGGCCTGCCGCATCCCGTCGGCGCCGTGGGAGAGCATCCAGGCGAAGGCACGCACGAACATGCCCATCTGCCCATGGAAGGCGCTCATGCGGCCGAGAGCCTGCTCTGCGCCCGGCGCGCCTTCCTCCTCCACCAGGGCGAGGGCGCCGTCCCGCTCCACCACCGCCGGCACCGGGGCGAACGGGGCGAGGGCGGGCGAGAGCACCACCGGCCCCGCGCCCGGCCCGCCGCCGCCGTGGGGCGTGGAGAAGGTCTTGTGCAGGTTGATGTGCATGGCGTCGACGCCGAGGTCCGCCACCTTCACCTTGCCCAGGATGGCGTTGAAGTTGGCGCCGTCGCAGTAGAAATAGGCGCCCGCCGCGTGCACGGCGGCTGCGATCTCCACGATGTCGCGCTCGAACAGGCCGCAGGTGTTGGGATTGGTGAGCATCAGCGCCGCCACCTCGGGGGTGAGCGCGGCGCGCACCGTCTCGGCATCCACCGTGCCGTCGGCGCGGGCGGGGATGGCCTTCACCTCGTAGCCGATGAGGGCGGCGGTGGCCGGGTTGGTGCCGTGGGCGCTCTCGGGCACCAGCACGATGTGGCGCGCCTCGCCGCGGGCAAGGTGGGCGGCCTTGATGGCCATCATGCCCGTGAGCTCGCCGTGGGCGCCGGCCTTGGGCGGCAGCGCCACCGCCGCCATGCCGGTGAGCGCGAGGAGATAGTGGGAAAGCTCCGCCATCAGCTCCAGCGCGCCCTGCACGGTGGAGGCGGGCTGGAGCGGATGCACGTCGGCGAAGCCGGGCAGGCGCGCCACCTTCTCGTTGAGGCGCGGATTGTGCTTCATGGTGCACGAGCCGAGCGGGAACAGCCCGCTGTCGATGCCGTAATTCATGCGCGAGAGACGCACGTAATGGCGCATGGCCTCCGGCTCGGACAGGCCGGGCAGCTCGGGCGGCACCGCGCGCTTCAGCCCGCCGAGGCGGTCGGGCCCGCCCTTCGGGAGAGGCAGGTCGACGCCGGAGACATCCGGGCGGCCGATCTCGAAGATCAGGCCCTCCTCCAAATCGAGGGCGCGATTGCCGGTGAAGGTTTCCGGCGCGGCGGCAAGGGGGGAATTGGGCGCGGTGGCGCCACGGCCTTCGCGGTTCATGGCTCAGCTCCAGAATGGGAATGTGCGGCGGGCGCGGCTCATGCCGGCACCCCGGCTGGCGAGGGGGAGAGCACTTCCGCGAGGGCGGCGGCATAGGCCGCGCGGTCGTCCTCGGTGGTGACCTCGGTGGCGGCTACCAGCAGCAGGTCGTCGAGCCCCGCATTGGGCGCGAGGCGCGCATAGGGCACGCCGGCGAGGATGCCCTTCGCCGCCAGTTTTTCCACCACGTCTGTGGCCGGTGCCGGCAGGCGCACCGTGAACTCGTTGAAGTAGGCGCCGTTCAGCACCTCGACGCCGGGCACCGCCGCCAGCCGGTCCGCGAGATCGCAGGCGGCCTCGTGGTTGAGCGCGGCGAGGCGGGCGAGGCCGCTTTGGCCGAGCAGGGTGAGGTGGATGGTGAAGGCGAGGGCGCACAGGCCCGAATTGGTGCAGATGTTGGAGGTCGCCTTCTCGCGCCGGATATGCTGCTCGCGGGTGGAGAGGGTGAGCACGAAGCCGCGCCGGCCCTCCGCGTCCACGGTCTCGCCGGCGAGGCGGCCCGGCATCTGGCGCACGTATTTCTGGCGGGTGGCGAACAAGCCCACATAGGGCCCGCCGAAATTCAGCGCGTTGCCCAGCGACTGGCCCTCGCCCACCACGATGTCGGCGCCCTGCGCGCCCGGCGGCTCCACGAGGCCGAGAGACACCACCTCCGTGAACACGGCCACCAGCAGCGCGCCCGCCTTGTGGGCGGCTTCCGCGATGGGCCTGAGGTCCACGAGGTTGCCGAACACGTCCGGGCTCTGCACCACCACGCAGGAGGTGGAGGCGTCGATGGCGCCGATGAGGTCTTCCCCGCCCGCCGGCCGCGCGGGCAGCGCCGCCACTTCGTCGCCGGCATAGCGCGAGACGGTCTCGATGGTGGCGCGGTAGTGCGGGTGCAGGTTGCCCGCTAGCACCGCCTTGCGGCGGCGGGTGACGCGGTGGGCCATCAGCACCGCCTCGGCGGCGGCGGTGGAGCCGTCGTACATGGAGGCGTTGGCCACCTCCATGCCGGTCAGCTCCGCCACCTGGGTCTGGAACTCGAACAGGTATTGCAGCGTGCCCTGGGCGATTTCCGGCTGGTACGGCGTGTAGGAGGTGAGGAACTCCGAGCGCTGGATCAGGTGATCCACCGTGGCCGGCACGTGGTGGCGATAGGCGCCCGCGCCCAGGAAGAAGGGCGCCGCGCCCGCCGCGGTGTTGCGGGCGGCGATGCGGGAAAGCGCGCGCTCCACCTCCATCTCGCCCTGGGCGCGGGGCAGGGGCGGCAGCGCGGTGGCGCGCCGGTCGGCGGGAATGTCAGCGAACAGCGCGTCGACGGACGCGGCGCCGATGCGCGCCAGCATCTCGGCGCGGTCCTCGGCGGTCAGGGGAAGGTAGCGCATGAAAAGGGGTCTCACACCATCTGGCGGCGAGGGGCGCCGTGCACGGGGCGCGGCGGGCGCTCAGCCGAGGCTTTCGACGAAGGCCTTGTAGGCGGCCTCGTCCATCAGGGCGTCGAGCTGGGACGGGTCGGCGATCTTCAGGCGCAGGAACCAGCCCGCGCCCTCCGGCTCCTCGTTCACCAGGGCGGGGTTGCCCTCCAGCTCGGTGTTGATGGCGGTGACGGTACCGGCGAGGGGGGCGTAGACCTCGCTCGCGGCCTTCACGCTCTCCACCACCGCCACTTCCTTGCCCTGCTCCACCACCTTGCCGAGCTGGGGCAGCTCCACGAACACCACGTCGCCGAGCTGGCCCTGGGCATAGTGGGAGATGCCCACGATGCCCTCGTCGCCCTCGACACGCACATATTCGTGGTCCTTGCTGTAGCGCACGCTGGTCATGCTTCAGGCCTCTTTCGGGGATGTGCGCGCGTAGCGCGTCGGCACGAAGGGAAGGGGGGTGACGGTGGCGGCGAGCGCCTTGCCCCGCACCAGGAGATCGAGCTTGGTGCCCGGTGCGGCAAGACGCGGCGGCACATAGCCCATGGCCACGGGGGCGTTGAGGCTCGGCGCGAAGCCGCCGGAGGTGACGCGGCCCACGGTCTCTCCCCCATGGATGATCTCGGCTCCCTCGCGGGCGGGTGCCCGCCCGTCGAGCCGCAGGCCGACGCGTACGCGTGCCGGGCCGTGCTCCAGCTCCGTGCGGATGCGGTCCGCGCCGGGAAAGCCGCCTTCCGCGCGGCGGCGCTTCTGGATGGACCAGGCGAGGGCCGCCTCCACTGGCGAGGTGGTGGTGTCGATGTCGTGGCCGTAGAGGCAGAGCCCCGCCTCCAGCCGCAGGCTGTCGCGCGCGCCGAGGCCGATGGGCTTCACCTCCGGCTCGGCGGCGAGGGCGGACCACACCTTCTGCGCATCCGCGGCCGCGAGCGAGATCTCGAACCCGTCCTCGCCCGTATAGCCGGAGCGGGAGACATGCACGGGGATGCCGTCGAAGGCGGCCGGGCCGGCCTCCATGAACGCGAGGGCCAGGGCCTCTGGGCAGTGGCGCGCCATCGCCGCCGCCGCTTCCGGCCCCTGCAGGGCGAGGAGGGCGCGGTCGAGCTGCGGCACGAGGCGCACGCCCTCCGGCAGGTGGCGCTCCATGTGCTCGAAATCGGCGGCCTTGCAGGCGGCGTTCACCACCAGCAGCAGGCGGCCGTCTTCCCGCGGATCACGCGGGCGGGTGACCATCAGGTCGTCGAGGATGCCGCCTTCCGGGTTGAGGAGCTGGGAATAGCGCTGCCGGCCGGGGGCGAGGCTCGCGATGTCCGCCGGCACCAGCGCTTCCAGCGCGCGGGCGCAGGCGGCGTGGCCCGGCCCCTCCAGGACCGCCTGGCCCATGTGGGAGACATCGAACAGGCCGGCATGGGCCCGCGTCCAGTGGTGCTCGGCAAGGATGCCTTCGGCATATTGCACAGGCATCTCATAGCCGGCGAACGGCACGATGCGCGCCCCGAGCGCCACATGGGCGGCGAACAGGGGGGTGGTGTGCAGAAGCGTTTTGAGCAGAGGATCGGCGGCGTGCGTCATCGCAGCTCCGGGGATAGCGCCAGGGTAGAGGACCATGGGTCCTTCGGGCGCCCCCTCTGTCTGCGGAACCTGAGAGATTTCGCCGTGCCGTGTGGACCGGCGCGGCTTACTCCTTCGGTGAGCCGGCGGCTTGCGCCGCGGCTTCTTTCCAGAGCGTCGTCCCCCTGCGGTCCTTTGGCCTGAGCGGTTCCGGGGCGGTTGCGCCTTCGGCGCCGGTTCTGCCCGCTTGTGGCGCGCAGCCGGTCTCTCCCGCAGGGTTCATCCGAGAAGATGCCAGGAGCGGCCCCGGCTTGCGCCGCGAATCCGCTCCATAGGCAACTTCGATCGCACAATAAGAAAATCCATGGCAACGTCAACAGCGCGCCGCTGCAGACCTTCGTCGCAGGCGCCGGGCACGCCGCGCCCCTCGCATGAGCTAGAGCACGCAAATGAAAATGCCGCGCGGGCGACGACGGCCCGCGCGGCATCAAACATCGAAGCATGTGACCGCAGCCGGCCCGCGCGGCTCAGCGCGGGGGAGGCTCGAAGCCGCCGGAGGAGGGCGGTGCCGCGAAGCCGCCGCTGCTGCTCGAACCACCGCTGGTGGACCCCGAGGGCGGCGGCCCGAACACGTCGCTGGACGGCGCGCCGGGATCGGACTTGGGAGCCGCGGGCGCGGAGGTCGTGCCGGGCGCGCTTTCCGCCGCCGGCTTCGGCTTGGGCTTCGAGGGGCGGGGGCGCGCGGCCGCGGGCTTGGCCTTCTCGCCCTGCGAGTCGTAGCCCACATAGACCACGTAGCGCTCGACGTCGTCCGGCTTCGGCAGCGGGAAGCTCAGCTGGTCCTCCACCACGGTGAAGGCGGTCTGCTGCTGGCCGGCGGGAATTTCCACCGGCACCGTGAAGAATTTTGTCGCGATGGTCTTCGGGTTGGGGCCCTCTTCCACAACGGCGAGGCGTACCGGCACGCGCACGGTGCCGGGGCTGCCCTTTTCGCCCATAAGGAGGCGGCCTTCAATGCCCACCTTCACGTTCATGGTCTGGCCGTTGATGGCGCACTCGCGGGCGAGTTGGCCCACGTTGCCCTGATATTTCAGGGCGCCACCCTCGGAGACCTGCCACGTGCCGGCGCCGGTGCGGATGGCGACGGGCGGGCAATTATAGGTGACCGCGTTCGGCCCGGTGCCGACGGTGAGAGCCGGGGTCGCGGCGCTGGAGACACCGGCGGCGTTGCCGGTGGCCACGCCCACGTCCTGGCCGCCGAAGGCACCGTCGAGGCCCTCGCCCGCGGCACAGCCCGCCAGGGCCAGCGCCACCGCCAAGCCGACAAGGCCGCGTGTGGGAGTGCCTGCCTGCGTGGAAGCCGTCCGGCTCCCGAAGTCGCCTCCCAGGCTACCCTCCATGTCGCTTCCCATGTCGCTCATCTCCATAGGCTCATGTGCATGGCATGGTTATAGCAAACGGTGCCGTGGACGCACCGTGCCGGGGCCGGCAATTTACCCTTTGGTGACCAAAAGCCGGAAACATGGTGAACGCGCCTGCGTTTAAGGGCCCGGCGAGCGGGGCTACGCCTCAGCCGCCCGAGAGGCCCACGGGCTTGCCCACCACCACCACCAGGGCCTTGTGCGCGTCGGCGAGGCGGCCGGCGACACGCTTGATGTCGTCCAGCGTCACCGCTTCCACCAAGGCGTTGCGGCGGTCGATGTAGTCGATGCCGAGCTCATCGAGCTGGATCTGCAGAAGCTGGCCGGCGACCTTCGACGATGTGTCGAACCTGAGGGCATAGCTGCCGGTGAGATAGCTCTTGGCTTCCTTCAGCTCCTCCGGCGTCGGCCCCTGGTCGAGGATGCGCTGGAACTCGGAGGTGATGAGCGAAATGGATTCCGCCGTCCGCTCGTTCTTGGTGGCGGTGCCGGCGAACCAGAGGCCCACGTGGGCGAGGGCGACCTGATAGGAATAGACGGAGTAGGCGAGCCCGCGCGCCTCGCGCACTTCCTTGAACAGGCGGGAAGAAAAGGCGCTGCCGCCCAGGATGTGGTTGAGCACGTAGGCGGCCATGAAGTCCGGGTCGCGCCGCTCCAGCCCCACCGTGCCCATCACCACCACCGACTGGGAAACGTCGAGGGGGATGATGTCCACGGTGCCGATCTTCTGCGGCGCTACGTTGGCCACCGGGGTCAGCTCCGCCTGTTCCGGCAGGGCGCCGAACACCGCATCGAGCCGCTTGCCCAATTCCTCGGGGGTGATGTCGCCCACCACCGCCACGCGCAGGTTGGAGCGTGCCAGGGTGCGCTTCGCGAAGCCGGCGATGTCCTCCCGCGTCAGGCCGGGCACGCTCTCGAGCGTGCCGTCCACCGGCCGGCCGTAGGGGTGGTCGGGGAAGGCGAGGGCGTACCAGCGGTCGTTGGCGATGGCGTTGGGTTCGGTGGACCGGCGGCGCAGGCCGGCCATGATGGCGGCGCGGATGCGCTCCACGGCCTCGGTGTCGAAGCGGGGCTGGGTCACGGCGAGGCGCATCAGGTCGAACGCCACGTCCCGGTTTTCGGAGAGGGTGCGCAGGGAGCCGCGCATCTCATCGCGGCCGGCGTCGAAGTGCAGCTCCACCGCGTGGTCGGCCAGCTTCTGCTGGAAGGCCTGGGCGTCCAGGTCGCCGGCGCCCTCGTCGAGCAGCGAGGCGGTGAGGTGGGCGAGGCCCATCTTTTGCGGCCCGTCCTGCGCCGCGCCGCCGAGGAAGGCGAACTCCATGGCGATGAGGGGCAGCGTGGTGTCGTGCACCAGCCATGCCTTGATGCCGCCGGGGCTCGTCACCTCGGTGATGCGGCTCGACTGCTGGGCCTGGGCCTCGGTGTTGGAAATGAGCGAGAGAGCCATCGTCACCATCACGAGAAAGAGCCAGCCGGCGGCCGCGAGGGGCCGCCCGGCGGAAGCGGGGAGGAACGCCCTCACGAGCGGTCGTCCTTCTTGGCGGCCGCCGGCGCGGTCTTCAGGTAACCGGTCACCGCCCGCTCGCTGTTGAGATAGCGCCTGGCTGCGGCCTGCAGGTCGGCGGCGGTCACCGCCTTCACCCGGTCGGGCCAGGCGCGCACGTCGTCGGCGCTGGTGCCGGTGGCCCAGGCCGCGCCGTAGATGCGGGCGAGGGTCGCCTGGCTGTCCTGGGCGTAGACCATGTCGGCTGTCAGGCGGGTCTTGGCGCGCTTGAGCTCCAGCTCATCCACGCCTTTCTCCGCCACTTCGGCGACAACGGCGTCAATGGCCGCCTCCAGGTCCTCCAAACTCACGCCGGGTCGGGGGCTGGCGTAGACCACGAAGCGGGTGGCGTCATGGGCCGTGCCCTGATACCAAGCGCCCGCGCCCGCCGCGATGCCCTTCTCGGCCACGAGCTGGCGGTAGAGCCGCCCGGTCTGCCCGCCGCCCAGGATCTGCGAGAGCAGCTCCAGCGCTTCCGCCTCATGGGGGGCGGCGGTGCGCTCGGAGGGCACGAGGTAGGACCGCTGCACGCTCGGCTGGGCCACGCGGGCATCGGCAAGCGCCACCCGGCGGTGGGCCTGGGGCTCGGGCTCCTGCGGCCGGCTGCGCGCCGGCGTGTCGGTGCGGGCGACCTTGCCGTAGGTCTTCTCCGCCAGCGCGCGGACCTCGTCCGCGTCCACGTCGCCGGCCACCACCAGCAGCGCGTTGTTGGGCGCGTAGTAGCGGCGATAGAAGGCGAGGGCATCCTCCCGGTTCAGCTGCTTGATCTCGTGCTCCCAGCCGATGATCGGGTGCTGATAGGGATGGTTCACATAGGTGGTGGCCTGCATGATCTCGCCGAGGCGCGCGCCGGGCTCGTTGTCGGTGCGCATGCGGCGCTCCTCCAGAACCACGTCGCGCTCGGGCAGCACCACGTCGTCGGAGAGCTTGAGGCCGGTCATGCGGTCGGCCTCGAAGCCCATCACCTTCTCCAGGTGCTCCTTGGCGACGCGCTGGAAATAGGCGGTGTAGTCCTGGGAGGTGAAGGCGTTCTCCTGCCCGCCCAGGCGTGCCACCTCGGCCGAGAACTCGCCCTGGGGGTGGGCCTCGGTGCCCTTGAACATCAGGTGCTCCAGGAAGTGGGCGATGCCCGACTTGCCCGGCTGCTCGTCGGCCGAGCCCACCTTGTACCACACCATGTGGGTGACCACCGGCGTGCGGTGGTCCGGGATGACCATGACGGTCAGGCCGTTGTCGAGGGTGAACTGGGAAATGTCCGGACCCGCGGCCGAGGCGGCGCGGGGAGCGAGAGCGGCGGTGCTCGCGGCGAGGATGGCGACCATGGCGAAACGGCTCGTCTTCACGTGGCGGATCTTCCGGCAGTGCACGCGCCGGAGGGCACGCACGTTTCAGGAAAGATAGGAGCTTCGCCGGCGAAGGCCAGGGGGCGCCGCAGGAATTGAACGCCGCGTAGCTGATCCGGCGGCTGATGGCGCCCCTTCGCCGCATGCGCGGCTTGTGCGCGGCGGCCGGCGACGGCAGGGCCCGCCGTCTGCGACGCGACGCGGAGTACATGGGAAGCCGGCCGGGCGCGAGGCGCGCGCCGGCCGTCAGGAACTGACCGGTTCCGGATCAGTTGGTCCGGTCGAACAAGGTCGGGATCTTCCACTGTTCCTGTTTCTTCTCCACCACGCCGTAGGGGGCGTTGGGGGCCGGCGTCTGGTAGCCGGTCGGGGGCTGAAGAAGGGTCTCGCGCTCCGGCTCGCCGTTGAAGGTGAGGGGCTTTTCCTTCTCGCCGCTGAAGCTCGGCAGCCAGCCGCGGGCGCCGAGCTCGCTTGGCATCAGCTCGTCGCGCCGGGTGCCGGTGGGCACCGGCTCGGTGGGGATCACGCCCAGGATCTTCTTGCGGCCCTTGTTCAGCTCGGAGGGCAGCAGCGGCCGGCCGGGATCGTCACGCACCACGGGGGCGTTGGCGGCGGCGGCCTCGCGCTGGCGACGGGCCACGTCGGGGTCCTTGGGCCAGTTGGGGTTCTTCCGGTGGGCCGCATCCTCCGGCGAGGGCAGCGCTTCTGCAGCGGCGGCCGGCGGCACCACCAGCGGCGCGCGCTCGCGGTAGTCGATCTCCGGCTTGCTCTGTTCTTCCTTCAGGCCGAACAGCTCCATCATGCTGTCCACCGGATTGGCGTTGAACTGCTCCTGCTGCGCGGCGGCGGGCCGCGCCAGGGGGCCGGCCAGCAGCAGGCCCAGGGCACAGGCGCCGGAGAGGGTCTTCAGGGCCGCGAAGGCCATCGTCGAATGCTGCATCGGCCTCGCCGGGGTCGCGGCATCGGGCCGGGATATCGGGCTCACGCGCATGGTGCTCCCCTTCAAGGCTCGCGCTCTGCTTCAGGTTTAGACGCCATAGGCGTCGGCGAGGGCGGCGTTTTTGAGGCACGCCCGGAGAAAGCGTCATAAAGCAGCAAGCCGACGCCGCCAACCACCGCGATGTCGGCCACGTTGAACACATACCAGCGCAGGCCGTAGGCGTGCAGCGAGATGAAGTCGAATACCGCCCCGTAGACCACCCGGTCCACCGCATTGCCGAGGGCGCCGCCGATGAGCAGGCCGAGGCCGAGCGCTTCCGCCGTGCGGTGCGCGCGTGTGAGCCACACCGCGAAGGCGAGGGCGGCCACCACCTTGATGGCCACCAGCACCCAGCGCCCCGCCTCCCCCTGGGGGAACAGGCCGTAGCTGATGCCGGCGTTCCACAGGGCGACCAGATCGAGGAAGGGCGCGACGGGCACCAGGCCAGGCCCGTGCGCGCCCATGAAGGCGATGGCCCAGGTCTTGGTGGCCTGGTCGGCCACCAGCACCAAGAGGGCCGTCAGCAATCCCAGGCGAAGACGGGTCATCGCGCCACTCCCGCTGTCATTCCGCCGCCGTGGCGGCATAGAACTCCCGCAGCGCCGCCGCATCGCGCGGCGTCACGTCGGGGAATTCGGGGTCCGCGCCCACCTCGGGCGAGATCTTCCAGGAGCGGGCGCACTTCCTGCCCTCGGCCCGGGCCGGCACCACGGCGACGCCGGGCACCTCCGCGAGGCGGAAGGCGTCCGCCGGCCCCTCGGCGCGCGCAAGCATCGCCGCGCTGGTGATGCAGATCTCCGCGAGGTCGAGCCCCTCGAAGGCGTCGGCCAGGGCCTCGTCGGTCACGTAGACCACGGGCGCGGCTTCCAGCGAGGAGCCCATGCGCTTCTGGGCGCGCTCCACCTCGAGGGCGCCCAGCACCACGCGCCGCACCTGCCGCGCCCGGCGCCACTTCTCCGCGAGGGCGGGATCGCGCCAGCTCTCCGGCGTTTCGGGGAAGGTGACGAGATGCACCGAGCCTTCCTCATCCCCCGTGCGGGCGATGTATGCCTCCTCGGTGGTGAAGGGCATGATGGGCGCGAGCCAGGCGACCACCCGGTTGAAGGTCTCGTCGAGCACCGTGAGGCAGGCCCTGCGGGTGAGCGAGGACAGGGGATCGCAATAGAGCGCGTCCTTGCGCACGTCGAAATAGAAGGCCGAAAGCTCGATGTTCATGAAGGCGGTGAGCAGCGCGTGCACCTTCTTGTAGTCGAAGGCGCGGTAGGCGGCGCGGATCTCTCCGTCGAGCTCGCTCAGCCGGTTGAGGATGAAGCGCTCCAGCGAGGGCATGTCGGCGAACGCCACCCGCTCCTCCGGCCGGTAGTGGTGCAGCGAGCCGAGCAGCCAGCGGATGGTGTTGCGCAGCTTGCGGTAGGTATCGGCCGTGGTCTTCAGGATTTCCGGGCCGATGCGCAGGTCGTCCGAATAGTCGGAGGCGCACACCCAAAGGCGCAGGATGTCGGCACCGGAGGCCTTGATGACCTCCTGCGGCGCGGTGACGTTGCCGAGCGACTTGGACATCTTGCGCCCGTCCTCGTCCAGCACGAAGCCGTGGGTGAGCACGGCGTCGTAGGGCGGCCGGCCGCGGGTGCCGCAGCTCTCCAGCAGCGAGGAATGGAACCAGCCGCGGTGCTGGTCCGAACCCTCCAGGTACATCACGCGGTCCTTGCCCAGCGGCGCGCGCACGGCTTTCAGATCGTCGCGCACTTCCAGCGTGAAGGTGTGGGTGGAGCCGCTGTCGAACCACACGTCGAGGACGTCATTGACCTTCTGCCAGCCCTCGTCGGCCCGCTCCAGCAGGAAGCGTTCGCGCGCGTTCTCCTGGAACCAGGCGTCGGCGCCTTCTTCCTCGAAGGCCTGCGCGATGCGGGCATTGACCTGGCGGTCGCGCAGGATCTCCACCGAGCCGTCGCCCACCTCCCGCACGAACACGGCGATGGGCACGCCCCAGGCGCGCTGGCGGGAGACCACCCAGTCCGGCCGGTTGGCGATCATGCCGGTGATGCGGTTCTCGCCCGCGGCCGGCACCCACTCCACAGTGCGGATGCCCGCCAGCGCCCGCTCGCGCAGGGTATCGGGCACGTTGCCGTTCAGGGTGGCGGGGCGGGACGCCGCGGTGCCGTCCGCATTGCGGATGTCCTGGTCCATGGCGATGAACCATTGCGGCGTGTTGCGGAAGATCACCGGCTTCTTGGAGCGCCAGGAATGGGGATACTGGTGCTTCACCCGCCCGCGCGCGAGCAGGTTGCCGGCGGCGACCAGCGCCTCGATGACGGCGCCGTTGGCATCGCCCTTCTCACCCTTCTCGGTGATGACGCGCCTGCCCGCGAAGCCGGGCGCCTGGGCGGTGTAGAAGCTGTCCTCGTCCACCGGATAGGGAATGGCGGGGCTGATCCCGCGCTCCTCCAGCCAGCGGCGGTTCTGGGTCCAGATCTCGAAGTCCTCGCGGCCATGGCTGGGCGCGGTGTGGACGAAGCCGGTGCCGGCATCGTCGGTGACATGGTCGCCGTCGAGCAGAGGCACCTTGAAACCGTAGCCGAGGGACGCCAGCGGGTGGGCGCAGATGAGGGCGCCCAGCTCGGTGGCGGTCACGTCCCGCACGCGGGCGAAGGCGCCGACACGCGCCTGCCGGAACACGTCCTCCGCCAGCCGGTCGGCGAGGATGAGGCGATCGCCCGCCTTGGCCCAGTTGTCGGCCGGCGCCTCCGTCACCTCATAGAGGCCGTAGGCGATCTTCGAGGAGAAGGAGATGGCGCGGTTGCCGGGCATGGTCCAGGGGGTGGTGGTCCAGATGACCACGCAGGCGCCGCCGAGATCATCCTTGACGCCGGACGCCACCGGGAACTTCACCCACACGGTGTCGCTCGTGAAGTCCTGGTACTCCACCTCGGCCTCGGCCAGGGCAGTCTTCTCCACCACCGACCACATGACCGGCTTGGAGCCGCGATAGAGCAGGCCGTTCTCCGCGAACTTCATGATCTCGCGGGCGATCTGCGCCTCGGCGGCGAACGCCATGGTGGTGTAGGGGTGGTCCCAATCGCCCTCCACGCCCAGGCGCTTGAACTCCTCGCGCTGGATGTCCAGCCAGTGCTGGGCGAAGGCGCGGCACTCCTGGCGGAAGGCCACCATGGCGGCGGCGTCGGAGAAGTCGGGCTTGGCCTTGCCCTTCTTGCGGTAGTTCTCTTCCTCGATCTTCCACTCGATGGGCAGGCCGTGGCAGTCCCAGCCGGGCACGTAGTTGGAATCGTGGCCCAGCATCTGCTGGGAGCGCGTCACCACGTCCTTGAGGATCTTGTTGAGGGCATGGCCGATGTGGATGTTGCCGTTGGCATAGGGCGGGCCGTCATGGAGCACGAAGCGCGGGCGTCCGCGGCCCGCCTCGCGCAGGCGGGCATAGAGGCCGATGCGCTTCCAGCGCTCCAGCAGCTCGGGCTCCTTCTTTGGCAATCCGCCGCGCATGGGAAACTCGGTTTCCGGCAGCAGCAGGGTCTTGGAATAGTCGGGGGTCTGTTCGGTCATGACGGGCTCGGCAAAGGGGGGCCGCAGGCGGCCGATGGGCAAAACGCGGGGTCAAGGGTCCCGGCTCCCCCGCGCGCCTCAGTCGCGCCGGCGGGGGACCGGGCCGATAATTCGCGTGCCATGCACGCGCCGCGCGCTCGCGCGCGATGCGGTGCCGCGCGGCGATGGCGTTTCGCCCCATGGGTGTGGGGCCGTTGCGACGTGGGTCATCCTCGGGCCGTGTGAAGCCAATCCGAAGGCCGGCTTCTAGCAGGCGGCCGGGACGGGGGAAAGGGCGCAGATGGGCGCGCCTGGGCGCCGCCGGCCTCAGCATGCAAAAAGACCCCGGCGCGGGAGGCGCCGGGGTCCGTTGGTTCCCCTCTTTTTATTTGGGACCGGACAGGCCGGGAAGACGGCCGGGGGCGGCGGGCGCCCCCGGGGATCAGCTCACGAGTGGTAGGCGCGCTCGCCGTGCTCGTTGATGTCGAGGCCCTCGCGCTCCACGTCAACAGACGGACGCAGGCCGACGATGATGTTGAGCACGAAGAAGATGATGGCCGACACGACGCCCGACCACACGAGGGTCACGAGGGTGGCCTGGGTCTGCACCCACACCTGGTGGCCCATGGAGTAGTCGGCCACGCCGGCGCCGCCGAGGGCGGGCGACACCAGGATGCCGGTGGCGATGGCACCGACGATGCCGCCGACGCCGTGCACGCCGAACACGTCCAGGCTGTCGTCATAGCCGAGGGCGTTCTTCACCGCGGTGCAGAAGAAGAAGCAGATGATGGCCGCGACGATGCCGAGCACAATGGCGCCCATGGGGCCGGAGGCGCCGCAGGCCGGGGTGATGGCCACGAGGCCGGCCACCGCGCCCGACGCGCCGCCGAGCATGGAGGGCTTGCCGCGCACCAGCCACTCGATCACGAGCCAGCCCACGACGGCGCCGGCGGTGGCGAGGAAGGTGTTCACCATCACGAGGGTGGCGAGGCCGTTGGCTTCGAGGTTCGAGCCCACGTTGAAGCCGAACCAGCCGACCCACAGCAGGGAGGCGCCGACCATGGTGAAGGCCAGCGAGTGGGGCGGAAGCTGCTCCTTGCCGTAGCCGATGCGCTTGCCGACGATGATGGCGCCGACGAGGCCGGCGACACCGGCGTTGATGTGCACCACGGTGCCGCCCGCGAAGTCGAGGGCGCCGAGGGTGAACAGGTAGCCTTCCGAGAACCACACCATGTGGGCGATCGGGAAGTAGACGAAGGTGCCCCACAGCACGGCGAACAGGATCACCGCCGGGAACTTCACGCGCTCGGCGAAGGCGCCGATGGCGAGGGCCGGGGTGATGGCCGCGAAGGTCATCTGGAAGGCGATGAAGGCGAACTCGGGGATCTGCACGCCCTTGGTGAAGGTGTCCGCGAGGCTGTCCACGGTGACGCCCGCCAGGAACGCCTTCTCGAAGCCGCCGATGAAGGCGTTGCCGGAGGTGAAGGCCAGCGAATAGCCGTAGATCGCCCACACCAGCATCATCACCGCGGTGATGGTGAGCACCTGCATGAGGACAGAGAGCATGTTCTTGGCGCGCACGAGGCCGCCGTAGAACAGGGCGAGGCCGGGGACGGTCATGAGCAGGACGAGGACCGTGGAGGTCATCATCCAGGAAACGTCACCCTTGTTCACGGTGGAGACCGCCGCGGCGGCGGCGGGGGAGGCGGCCGCCGGCGCCATATCGGGCTGGGCAAGCGCCGGCAGGGCGAAGGCCGCCGCCGCCAGCAGCGCGGGAACGCCCGCGCGGGTCCACGTCTTGAACGTCATGGAAGAAGGCTCCGTGAAATGAGGAAGGCTCAAAGCGCGTCGGCGTCGGTCTCGCCGGTGCGGATGCGCACGGCGTGGTCGATGGCGAGAACGAAGATCTTGCCGTCGCCGATCTGGCCGGTCTTGGCGGAAGCGGTGATGGCCTCCACGACCTTCGAAACCTGGTCGGCGGCCACCGCCACCTCGATCTTCAGCTTCGGCAGGAAGCTCACGGCATATTCGGCGCCGCGGTAGATCTCGGTGTGGCCCTTCTGCCGCCCGTAGCCCTTCACCTCGGTCACGGTCAGTCCGTGGACGCCGATACCGGTGAGGGCGTCGCGCACCTCCTCCAGCTTGAATGGCTTGATGATGGCCATGACGATCTTCATGGATCGGTCCCTGTTCCCTGGTGGCCTGGATCCGGCGCCGCGAAGCCCACCCCCGCGTGCCGGCCAGCCGGTGTTTTCTGTCGGCTCCGCCGAGAGCAGGACGGGGAATTCCGCGCCGCGGCAGGCAAGCCTGTTTCCAGGGAATCAAGGACCGTGCCAGATGCGGCGAGGCGCGGAGTCCCGCTGCTTATTTTCTCGCCACGAGGGTCAAGGGCGTGGCGGCGCCCGATGGTCGCCGCTTTTTCCGCCTGTTTTTTAGGCGACACGCATCAAAGATGGTCAACGGATGGTATTCCCCGCTTGCGCGCCCCTCATTTGGGCGTGACGCGGCGCATCAATCCTTCCTGCGTCGCCGAAGCCACGAGAACCCCCTCGCGGGTGAAGAACTCGCCCCGGCAGAACCCGCGCGAGCCGAAGGCGGCCGGGCTTTCCTGGCTGTACAGAAGCCATTCGTCGGCGCGGAACGGCCGGTGGAACCACAGCGCGTGGTCGAGGCTCGCCACCTGCAGGTCGCGGTCGAACACCGAGCGCCCATGCGGCAAAAGGGCCGCCTGGAGCAGCGAGAAGTCCGAGGCGAAGGCCAGGACTGCCTGATGCGTGGGCAGATCGTCCGGCAGCCCCGCCCGGGCGCGCACCCACAGGCTGGGCGTGGCTGCCGCGCTGCCGATATAGGAGGGGTCCAGCGATGTGGGCCGGATCTCCAGCGGCTTGATGGCCATCCAGTCGCGGCTCGCGGCCTCCGGGAAGCGCTCCAGCAGGCGCGCGCGCCAGGCTTCGTCGGGCGGCAGGTCCTCCGGCATGGGCACCTTCGGCATGGTGCTCTGGTGTTCCAGGCCGTCCTCTTCCAATTCGAACGAGGCGGACATGGAGAAGATGGCCCTACCGTGCTGGATGGCCACCACCCGCCGGGTGGTGAAGCTGCGCCCGTCGCGGATGCGCTCCACCTCGTAGACGATGGGAATGGTGGGGTCGCCGCCCAGCAGGAAATAGCCGTGGAGCGAGTGGGTGACGCGCGGTGCATCCACGGTGCGGCGCGCCGCCACCAAGGCCTGCGCCACCACCTGCCCGCCGAATACGCGCCCGCCGCCCGGATTGCCGCTGCGACCGCGGAACAGATTGATCTCCAATTGCTCCAGATCGAGGATGGACAGAAGCGCTTCAACGTCGGAAGACGGCGTGTCGGTCATGAGGATCGGCCTTGCGGAAGGCCCGCGGCGCGCGGGCGGCGGGTGTGAGGATGACGAGGCACGAAGACGCCACGCGCCCATGAGGCGCGTCAAGTCCGTATAGGTGAAGATCATGACGTCCGCGTCGACGCCGGCCTCGGCCGGGGCGGGGCGAGCCCTTCGGGGGCCGCCGCGCGAGCGGGCATCCGGTCAAGATTCCGGCCAGGAGATCCCGGCCAAGCGACGCTGTGAGGAGACTGATCCATGAGTGGCCTGTTCGAGCCCGCCGCTGCGCCCTCGCCCTATACGGGGCCCGGCGTCTTCCTCGCGCCGGCGGCGATGTCCGACGTGGCCATCGTCGGCGGCGGGCTGGCGGGGCTCAGCCTCGCGCTGGCACTGCGGCAGGGGCTGGGCGCCGACGCGCGCATCACGCTGTTCGATCCCGCTCTCGCCAATCCGGTGATCGACGACGAGCGCTGCTCCGCCATCGCCGCGTGCGGGCGGCGCATGCTCACCGTGCTCGGCGCGTGGCCGCGCATCGCGGCGCAGGCCCAGCCCATTCTCTCCATGGTGGTGACCGACAGCCGAACCCGGGATGTGGCGCGCCCCACCTTCCTCACCTTCGACGGCGACGTCGTCCCCGGCGAGCCCTTCGCGCACATGGTGCCGAACGCGGTGCTCCAGGCCGCGCTCATCGCCGACGCCGAGGCTGCCGGCATCGAGCTGAAGGCCGAGACGGTGGCCGCCTTCGCGCCAGAAGGGGCGGGGATGGCGCTCACCACCGGCGCCGGCGCGAGCGTCTCCGCGCGGCTGCTGGTGGCGTGCGACGGCGCCCGGTCGCGCCTGAGGTCCATGGCCGGGATCGAGACCGTCTCCTGGGGCTATGGCCAGAGCGGCATCACCTTCACCGTGGAGCACGAGCGCCCGCACGAGGGCCGGGCCGAGGAGCATTTCCTGCCGGCCGGGCCGTTCGCCCTGCTGCCCCTGCCCGGCAACCGCTCCGCCATCGTGTGGACCGAGCGCACCGAGGATGCCGAGCGCATCGCCGCCCTTCCGGCGCCGCTGTTCCAGGAAGAGCTGGAGCAGCGCTTCGGCCATCGCCTGGGCTGGGTGAAGGCGGTGACGCGGCCGCGCCCCTATCCGCTCGGCTTCTCCATGGCGCGCAGCTTCGTCGGCGACCGGCTGGCGCTGGTGGGGGATGCCGCCCACCTTATCCACCCCATCGCCGGGCAGGGACTGAACATGGGCCTGCGCGATGTGGCGGCCCTGGCGGAGGCGGTTACCGATGCCGCCCGCGTGGGTCTGGACTTCGCCTCGCCCCAGGTGCTGGAGCGCTACCAGCGCTGGCGGCGCTTCGACACCCTGGCCATGGGCATCGCCACCGACGGCCTCAACCGCCTGTTCTCCAACCACTCCGACGCTCTGCGCGCGCTGCGGGACGTGGGGCTTGGAATGGTGGACCGCCTGCCGCGCCTGAAGGGCCTGTTCATCCGCGATGCGGCCGGCCTCACGGGGGCGGTGCCGAAGCTGCTGCGCGGCGAGGCGCTTTAGGCGGCGTGCAGGGGGCCGTCTGTCTCTGAACGGAGGCGGTGCGAAGGGCCGGCAGTTGCGACTCGCCTCCGCTTTCTTCCTGTGAAGGAGGTGGGTGGCGCGTCGGCACCCGTGGTTTCGACCCGTTGATCCCTTGCTTCAGCCGCCTCTCGCTCCTGGCCGGCGGCACCTGACGCAAGAGGCTTGCGGGCATGGCGCATGGGCCTTGGGCCAGGGCTGCGCCGCACCTGAGTGCGCCCGCTTGGTGCCGGTCGAAGATCGGAGCCGATGGTATCAACCGGCCGGCGGCAGGGGCGCTGTCAGGCCGGGCTCGTCGTTGCGCACGGCGTTCACAGCGGTCGAAACCGGCCAGGAGGTGAGTTGCGCGGCAGGGGCGGGGCGCAGCAGGTCGCGCGGGTCATCATCCGAGAGGAAGCGGGGGATGTCCGCATCCGCGAGCACCACGGGCATCCGCTCGTGCAGCGGTCGCAGTGCCTCGTTGGCCGGGCAGGTGAGGATGGTGAAGGTGCGCAGCCATTGCCCGGTGGCCGGGTCCTTCCAGCCCTCCCACAGCCCTGCGAAGGCGAAGGGTGCGCCATCGGCCGTGGTGATGAAGAAGGGCCGGGTGGCACCGTTGCGGCGCTGCCATTCATAGAAGCCGTCCGCCGGCACGATGCAGCGCCGCTTCTTCCACCAGGCATCGCGGAAGGTCGGCTTTTCCGCCACCCCCTCCGCACGGGCGTTGATGAGCCTGGCGCCGCCGCTCGGGTCCTTGGCCCAAAGGGGCACGAATCCCCACCGCAGAAGGGAGAGGTCCAGCGCGCCGGTATGCGGATTGAGGCGCACCACCATCAGGTCCTGTGTAGGGGCGGCATTGTAGCGGGGCGGGCAATTGGGCAGGCGCAGCGCCGCCAGATCGAGGCCGAAATGCTCCGCATAGGCAATGGGCGCCCGGTGCTGGACGAAACGGCCGCACATGGCCCGACCCTTCCTTCCGATGTGCCGGCGAGAGAATCAGGACACGAGGCGGAAGCGCCCGTCGATGGCGGGCGGCCCTTCGGTAAAGACGCGCCCGGTCTCCACCAGATGCTCCAGATGCGCCAGCACCGTGAGGGACGCCGCGCCCACCAGCCGTGGATCGAGCCCGATGTAGATGCCCCGCACGAGATCGGGAATCGTTTCCGCCGCGCGGTCGAGACCGCGCAGGATGGCGGTCTCGCGGGCGATTCGATGGTCGAGATAGTCGCGCACGAAGGCGGGGGCGTCGCGCACCGGGCCGCCGTGGCCTGGCAGGTAGACCCTTTCTTGCCGCAGGCCGAGCCGCTCCAGCGAGTGGATATAGTCGCCCATCGCGCCGTCCGGGGGCGCGACGATGGATGTGGCCCAGGCCATCACGTGGTCGCCGGAGAAGAGGAGGGCATCTTCCCTGAGCGCGAAGGCCAGGTGGTTGGCGGTGTGGCCGGGGGTGGCAAGGGCGGTCAGGCTCCAGCCGCGGCCGGAGACGGCCTCGCCGTCCTCAAGAGTATGGTCGGCCAAATAGTCGGTGTCGGCGCTGGCGTCGAGGGGATTGATCTCGCCGATATGGAGGGGGCGGGCGGCGCGGTGCGGCCCGCAGCCGACGATGGCCGCACCGGTTGCAGCCTTGATGGCGCGGGCCGCCGGAGAATGGTCGCGGTGGGTGTGGGTGACCACCACATGGGAGACGCTCTCCCCCTCGATCGCCTTCAGCACGGCGGCCACATGGACGGGGTCATCGGGGCCGGGATCGAGGACGGCCACTTCGCCGTGGCCGATGATGTAGGTGCAGGTGCCGGTGAAAGTGAAGGCGGAGGGATTCGGCGCAACGATGCGCCGCACCAGGGGCGTGACCGGAACCGCCAGCCCGGCGGGAGAATCAAAATCGCGATCGAAGGAAATGTCGGCGCTCATGCGCGGAGGCTAGAGCTTTCGGTGCGGCATTGAAACGGCAAAAGAGCGGAGGCTCTTCAGCGCCACGGCCGGTGGCACGCGGGGGCGGGGAGGGCCGCAGGTTGGTGCAGCAAAGCAAAACGTTCTCGGGAGGGCGCCACGGCACCTGATCTTGGGTGGACTGAGGTCGAGACTCTTCCGGCGCGCGCACAGCCGTGAATATGCGCGCCCATCGCCGCGAGGCGCCAAAAAAGAAAGCCCGCCGCAAGCGGCGGGCCCTCTCTCGTCACGTTCGATCCGAAGGATCAGAACTTGTAGTTCACACCAGCCTTGACGGTGTGGAACTTGGAGTCGACGTTGATGGAGTCGCCGAGGCCCCAGTTGGCGCCCACGACATCGTTGTTGCCGAGGTCGACGTACAGGTACTCGGTCTTGAACGTCCAGTTGTTGGTGATGGCGTACTCGACGCCGCCGCCCAGGGTCCAGCCCCAGTTGGTGGAGGCGATGGAGCAGCTCAGGAACGCGCCGCAGAGGCCGCCGCTGATGTCGGTCGAAGTACGGCCGTAGGCGGCACCACCGGTGATGTACGGCAGGAACCGGTCGAAGGCGTAGCCGAGACGGGCGCGGATGGTGCCGAAGTAGTCGATCGTGGAGCCGAAGGACTGGTAGAAGAAGGGCGAGGTATCCGACACGGTGCCGGAGATGTTCGACCACTGGATGTCGGTCTCGAGGCCGACGACCACGTTGTTGGCGAACTGGTAGTTATAGCCGAGCTGACCGCCGACGAAGAAGCCCGAAGAGTTGATCGAACGGGTGTTGATCAGGGAGTAGGCGGTGTACTCGTTGTAGCTGAACTTGTCGCCGCCGTAACCGGCGTTGGCGCCGATGTAGAAGCCGGTCCAGGAGAAGACCGGAGCGGCGATGGCCTTGACGGGATACTTGGTGGCCAGGTCAGCAGCCGCGGCGGGAGCCGAGAGAGCAGCCAGCGCAGCGGTGGCGAGAAGGAAACGCTTCATGATTTTAATCCCCCATTTTTGGGTTACGCGACTATCAGGCAGTGACGTCGAGTGCGTGCGCAGCCGTTTCGTTCCGCCCAGTGAGAGTGATGTAGCAGAGGCCGCGGAAAGATTCCGTAGCTTTCCTGCCACAGTGCATCGAAATCCACGCCATGCAACCAAGGAAACGGTACTATAATGGTGCATTCGGCGCGGATGCTGATTGTGCCGGGCCTCCGGCGACGGCCAACGTGACCAATTGTGGTAAATTATTTGCAAACTAAGCACTTTGCGCCACATTCTCGCCGCCGTTGAGGCAATGCCGAGGGGTGCCGGAGGCTCCGTAGGGGCAGTTTTTGCTACAACCGCTACGGGTGTTTGTGGCGTGGTCGGGTGTAAAGCCGCGCATCCGGGAGAAGGGCGGGTTGCAGGCCCGCAAGGGGCCCTCGCAGGCGGCGGGACGCGTTCCCGGGGGGCTCAGAACTTGTAGTTGACGCCCGCGCGCAAAGTCTGGAAGCGCAGGTCCGCCGCAGTGAGGGCCACGAGGTCGGCCGCGGGGTCGAACCTGGCCTCTTCGAGGCTGCCGAGGTCGACGTAGAGATATTCCGCCCGCATGGTCCAGTGGTCGGTGAGCGCGGCCTCCGCGCCGGCGCCGGCCGCCCAGCCCCAGCGCAGGGCGGAAGAGGATGACGCCGAGAAGCCTCCGCTGAGACCGAGCGCCGTGTGGCCGAAACCGGCCTGGCCGTAGGCGATGCCCCCGGTGAGATAAGGCATGAAGCGGTCCATGGCGTAGCCGAGGCGCGCCCGCACGGTGCCGAAATAATCGAGAGTGGCTGAGGAGGCGCGCACGCCGCCCGGCGGCGAAAGCACCTGTTGCTGGTCTCGTGCGGCGATGCCGCTCCACTGCAGGTCTGCCTCCGCGCCCAGCACGAAGCGGTTCGGGAGCTGGTAGTTGAAGCCGCCCTGGCCGCCCGCCACGAATCCGGACGATGTGGCGCCCCTGCCCTCGAAGGTGGAGAGGGTGGTGAGGGAATTGGTGCTGAAGAGCAGCGAATCGGAGGAGACGTCTCCGCCCCCATACCCCGCATTCGCGCCGGCATAGGCGCCGGTCCAGGAAAAGCTGCGGGGCATCAGCGCCTTGATGAGCGTGGCGCGGTCCGTGACGTCGGCGGCCGCGGCGGGCAGGGCGAGGGCGCTGGCCGCAAGGGCGGCGAGGGCGATGGACTTCATGCGCTAACCCCGAAGCTGAAAGCCGCGTGCGGGCGGCTTGCCGCTGGAACGCGTGCCCGCACGGGCGCAGGACCCCGCGGCCGAAGGGCGTTTCAAGCATTTGGTAACCATGTCATGGTAAACGGGAGGTAAATGGAAGCGGTACACCAGCTTTCATTCTCGGCGCCGGTGTTTCCATGAGCGGCCGCCTCATATGACGAGGGATCAGCACCTTTGTCGCGTTGCGCGCAGGCGGCGGCTCGCCCATCTGTGGGATGCATTCGGGGCGGGTGCGAGGCCTGCCCGAGGCGGGTGCCGCGATGCGCCGGGGCCGGCCGCAAGGCCGGCGGCGCTGTGTCGGAGGATGGAGAGATGATGCTGAAAGTGCTCGCGACCGGGGTGCTGGTGATAGCCGCCTCCGCGGCGGCGGCCCAGGCCATGCCCCGCAGCACCGACATGAGCTGCGCCCAGGCGGCTGCGCTCGTTCAGAAGGAGGGGGCGGTGGTGCTCGCCACTTCGCCCACCCTCTACGACCGCTATGTGCGGGACCTGCGCTTCTGCATGTACGACCAGCAGCTGAAGCCAGAATGGGTGCCGACCCGCGACAATCCGCAGTGCTTCGTGGGCTACACCTGCTTCGAGCCGTCGCGCAACGGCGGGCGCGGCGGCGGCGGTTGAGCCCGGCGCCGGCGCGGAAGGGAGGGGGCGCCGCAGGGGCGCCCCTGTCCGCTCAGCCGATGCCGCGTTCCTTGAGGATGCCCTCGATCTCCTCCAGCACCACCGGGTCGTCGATGGTGGCGGGGATGGACCACGCGTCATGGTCCGCGATCTTCTTCATGGTGCCACGCAGGATCTTGCCCGAGCGCGTCTTCGGCAGGCGGTTCACGGTCACCGCCAGCTTGAAGGCGGCCACCGGGCCGATGCGGTCGCGCACCAGGCCCACCAGCTCCTTCTCGATCACCTCTGGCGCCCGGCGTTCGCCCGCCTTCAGCACCACGAAGCCGCAGGGCACCTCGCCCTTCAGCGAATCCTTGACGCCGATGACGGCGCACTCGGCCACGTCGGGATGGGAGGCGATCACTTCCTCCATGCCGCCGGTGGAGAGCCGGTGGCCGGCGACATTGATGATGTCGTCGGTGCGGCCCATGACGAAGACGTAACCGTCGTCATCCATGTAGCCGGCGTCGGCGGTCTTGTAGTAGCCGGGATAGTCGGCGAGGTAGCTTTCGCTGAAGCGCTCGTCCTGCTGCCACAGGGTGGGCAGGCAGCCGGGAGGCAGCGGCAGCTTCACCACGATGGAGCCCATGGTGCCGGCCGGCACGGGCTTGGCCGCCTCGTCCACGATCTGCACGTCATAGCCGGGCATGGGCACCGTGGGGGAGCCGAGCTTGATGGGCAGGAGGCCGAGCCCCACCGGATTGGCGGCAATGGCCCAGCCGGTCTCGGTCTGCCACCAATGGTCCACCACCGGCACGCCGAGCTTTTCTTCCGCCCACTTCACGGTGTCCGGGTCGGCGCGCTCGCCGGCCAGGAACAAGGTGCGGAAATGGGACATGTCGCGCCCGGTCTTGAAGGTGCAGTCCGGGTCTTCCTTCTTGATGGCGCGCAGGGCGGTGGGGGCGGTGAAGAGGGCCACCACCTTGTGCTCCTCCACCACCCGCCAGAAGGCGCCGGGATCGGGCGTGCCCACCGGCTTGCCCTCGTAGACGAGGGTGGTGCAGCCGGCCAGCAGCGGCGCATAGACGATGTAGGAGTGGCCCACCACCCAGCCGATGTCGGAGGCGGCCCAGAACACCTCGCCCGGCTTGATGCCGTAGAGGTTCTCCATGGTCCAGGCGAGCGCCACCATGTGGCCGCCGCAGTCGCGCACCACGCCCTTCGGCTTGCCGGTGGTGCCGGAGGTGTAGAGGATGTAGAGCGGATCGGTGGCGGCCACGTCCACGCAGGCGGCGGCCTTGCCGGCGGCGGAAGCGGCGGCGCAGGCCCCGGCCCAGTCGATGTCGCGGCCTTCCGCCAGGGTGGCGGGGCCCTGCGGGCGCTGCAGCACCACGCAATGCTCCGGCTTCACCGCCGACATGGAGATGGCGAGGTCGAGCAAGGGCTTGTAGGGCACCACCCGGTTCGGCTCGATGCCGCAGGAGGCGGCCAGGATCACCTTGGGCTCGGCGTCCTCGATGCGGGTGGCGAGCTCCTTGGCCGCGAAGCCGCCGAACACCACCGAATGGATGGCGCCGATGCGCGCGCAGGCCAGCATGCCCACCAGCGCCTCCGGCACCATGGGCATGTAGACGAGCACGCGGTCGCCCTTCTCCACGCCGAGATCCAGCAGCACGGCGGCGAGGGTCTCCACGTCGTGCTTCAACTCGGTATAGGTGATGGTGCGCTTGGAGCCGGTGACGGGGCTGTCATAGATGATGGCGGCCTGCCCTGCGCGCCCGCCCGCCACGTGGCGGTCCACGGCATTGAAGCAGGTGTTGCCGGTGGCCCCGACGAACCAGCGGCCGTAGACGCCGGCGTCGGCGTCGAACACCTTGTCGGCGGGGCGGGTCCAGTCGATCTTCTTCGCCGCCTCGCCCCAGAAGGCGGACGGATCGTCGCGCCAGCGGGCATAGGTTTGCGCGTACCGGCTGCTGCTCGTGTTGTCCATGGACGTCTCCCTTATCGGCGTATCTTTGTGTTGGTTAGTGCCGGGGCCCCTCCGGCGGGGCAAGTACGCACAACTGCGTACGACCTTGGTTGGATGGATAAAGGCCTTGTTCTATTGCGCCCGCCGATTGCGCGGTTCCCGGCCCGTGGCTAGGTTGCACGCCGCGCGACGCGCGCCATTCCATGCTCCTTCGCGCCCGCCGCTCGGCCGGGAGCGGACTTGAGGATTTTAGGGGGATTCCATGGCCGGTAGCATCTATGACCTGCATCTCGACCGCAATCAGGCCAATTACCAGCCCCTGACCCCGCTCGGCTTCCTGGAGCGTGCCGCCAGCGTGTTCCCCGATCACACCGCCATTATCCACGGCGCGCTCCGGCGCAACTATCGCGATTTCTACTCGCGCAGCCGGCGGCTCGCCTCGGCCCTGTCCAAGCTCGGCATCGCCAAGGGCGACACCGTGGCGGTGATGCTCACCAACACCCCCGCCATGCTGGAGGCCCACTACGGCGTGCCCATGACGGGCGCCGTGCTGAACTCCCTCAACACCCGGCTCGACGCCGCCATCCTCGCCTTCACCATCGACCACGGCGAGGCGAAGGTGCTCATCACCGATCGCGAGTTCTCGCCGGTGATGAAGGCGGCGCTCGCCATGGCCGTGCGCAAGCCCATCGTCATCGACTATGACGACCCGGAATACACCGGCAAGGGCGACCGCATCGGCACCATCGAATACGAGGCTTTCCTCGAGACCGGCGATCCGGAATTCGCCTGGACCGGCCCGGACGACGAGTGGAACGCCATCGCGCTCAACTACACCTCCGGCACCACCGGCGACCCCAAGGGCGTCGTCTATCACCATCGCGGCGCGAACCTGCTGGCGGTGGGCAATGTGGTGACCTGCGCCCTGGGCAAGCATCCGGTCTACCTGTGGACGCTGCCCATGTTCCACTGCAACGGCTGGTGCTTCCCCTGGTCCATCACGCTGGTGGCCGGTACCCATGTGTGCCTGCGGCAGGTGCGCGCCAAGGCCATGTTCGACGCCATTGCCGATTATGGCGTCACCCACATGTGCGGCGCGCCCATCGTGATGTCGACCCTGCTCGGCGCGCCCGAGGCCGACAAGCGCCCGCTGCCCGGCAAGGTGGAGTTCATCACCGCCGCCGCGCCGCCCCCGGAGGCGGTGCTTGCCGCCATGCAGGACGCTGGCTTCAACGTGGTGCACGTCTACGGCCTCACCGAGGTCTACGGCCCCTCGGTGGTGAACGACTGGCATTCGGAGTGGGACAGCCTGCCCGCCGCCGAGCGCGCCGTGAAGAAGGCCCGCCAGGGCGTGCGCTACGCCGCGCTCGACGCCCTCGACGTGCTGGACCCCGAGACCATGCAGCCCGTGCCCGCCGACGGCACCACGCTGGGTGAGGTCATGTTCCGCGGCAATACGGTGATGAAGGGCTACCTCAAGAACCCCACCGCCACCGACAATGCCTTCGCCGGCGGCTGGTTCCATTCGGGCGACCTGGGCGTGAAGCACCCCGACGGCTACATCCAGCTCAAGGACCGCTCCAAGGACATCATCATCTCCGGCGGCGAGAACATCTCGTCCATCGAGGTGGAGGACGCCCTCTACAAGCACCCGGCCGTGAGCGCCGCCGCGGTGGTGGCAAAGCCCGACGAGAAGTGGGGCGAGACCCCGGTGGCCTTCGTGGAGCTGCGTGACGGCATGAGCGTGACCGCCGAGGAACTGCTGGCCCACTGCAAGACCCACCTCGCCGGCTACAAGTGCCCGCGCCATATCGTGTTCGAGCCGATCCCGAAGACCTCCACCGGCAAGATCCAGAAGTTCCGCCTGCGCGAGCTGGCGAAGGAAGTCTGAGATGGAGGTCAAGGACGCCAACGGCGCCGTCCTGAAGGACGGTGACAACGTCACCCTCATCAAGGACCTCAAGGTGAAGGGCACCTCCGTCACCCTGAAGCGCGGCACCCTGGTGAAGGGCATCCGCCTCACCGGCGACCCCGAGGAGATCGACTGCCGGGTCGAGAAGGTGAAGGGCCTGGTGCTGCGCACCGAGTTCGTGAAGAAGGCGTGAGGCGCCCACGCGGCGGCCAGATCGCGGACCGATAGAAAATGCCCGGACATCGTCCGGGCATTTTGCGTTCCCGGGGGCTCCGGCGCGGCACATGCGCGGCCGGCGGCGGCGCGTTCGCGCCTTCCCCAGCGCCACCTTTCCAATCGTTCATGTGGCCGCCATGGTGCGGTCAGGTTCGCGGCGCCACAAGGGCGGCGACCCTTCAGCGGAGACGATGCCGGTGCGCGCCCTTCTTTCCCTTCTCGGCGACATCCGCCGCCTTGCGCTCCCCTATTTCCGGAGCGAGGAGCGATGGGTGGCCATCGGCCTGCTGGCGGCCGTCATCGCGCTGGAGCTCGCCTGGGTGGGCGCGACGGTGATCCTCAACGAATGGAACGTCGCCTTCTACAATGCCATCCAGGATAAGGACTTCGCCGCGTTCCAGAAGCAGCTTCTCATCTTCTGCGCCATCGCGGTGTGCGCCATCTGCGTGGCCGTCTACCAGATCTACCTGAAGCAGTGGCTGGAGATCCGCTGGCGGCGCTGGCTCACGCAGCGCTACCTTCACGCCTGGCTCTCCGATGAGGTCCACTACCGCCTGCGCCTCTCCGGCGACGCAGCCGACAACCCCGACCAGCGCATCGCCGAGGACGTGCAGCTGTTCGTGGGGCGCACCATCGGGGTGGGCATCGGCCTGCTCGGCACGGTGGTGTCGCTCATCTCCTTCTCGGTGATCCTGTGGAACCTCTCGGGCCCACTCGCCTTCTCCCTGTTCGGGCACGCGCTCTCGGTGCCGGGCTATCTGTTCTGGGCGGCGCTGGTCTATGCGGCGGCTGGCACCTGGATCGCCCATTTCATCGGCCGCCCGCTGGTGCGCCTGAATTATGACCAGCAGCGCTACGAGGCGGACTTCCGCGTGGACCTGGTGCGCGTGCGCGAGAATGGCGAGCAGATCGCGCTGCTTCACGGCGAAGGAGCGGAGGACCGCAAGCTGGAAGGCCGCTTCACCCACGTGTGGGGCAATTTCTTCGCTCTGATGAAGGCGCAGAAGCGCCTCACCTGGTTCACCGCGGGCTACAATCAGATCTCCACCATCTTCCCCTATGTGGTGGTGGCGCCGGCCTATTTCTCCGGCCAGATCCAGCTCGGGCAACTAATGCAGACCGCCTCGGCCTTCGGCTCGGTGCAGGGGTCCTTCTCCTTCTTCGTGGCGAGCTACGTCACGCTGGCGGAATGGGTCTCCGTGGTGCAGCGCCTCACCGGCTTCGAGCAGGCCATCGCCCGCGCGCGGGCCCAGGCGGAAAGCCCGGCCTTCGCCGCGGCCGCCCATACGGAGGGGCCCGCGCTCGGCCTCTCGGGGGTGGAGGTGCGCCTGCCCGGCGGCGCGCCGCTGCTGGCGACCGGCGAATTGTCCATCGATCACGGCGAATGCGTGCTCATCACCGGCCCTTCGGGCGCCGGCAAGAGCACGCTGCTGCGCGCTATCGCCGGCATCTGGCCCCATGGCGAGGGGCGGATCGCCCGCATGGCGGGGCAGACGGTGATGGTGCTGCCGCAGAAGCCCTATGTGCCCGCCGGCCGGCTCGACTCGGCGCTCGCCTATCCCCGCCCGGCCGAAAGCGTGCCGCGCGGTGCGGCGGAGGCCGCGCTCCAGGCGGTGGGCCTTTCCGGGCTCGTGGCGCGGCTTGATGAGGAGGCGCTCTGGCCCCATGTGCTCTCCCTGGGCGAGCAGCAGCGCCTCTCCATCGCCCGCGCGCTTCTGGAAAAGCCGGACGTGCTGCTGCTGGACGAGGCGACCTCCGCCCTCGACGAGGCGGCGGAAGCGCAGCTCTACCGCCTGCTGCGCACGGCCCTGCCCGGCGCCACCTTCATCTCCATCGGCCATCGCTCGACCCTGGTGGGCCTGCACGACCGGGTGCTGCACCTCGACGGCGATGCCGCCCCGCGCACCCTGAAGCCGGCCACCGCGCCCCGTCTGCAGCCGGTGTGAGGCGAAGGCCCGTGCGCTTTTCGCGCGGGCCTTCGACCGGGCCGGTGCGGCGCTTGAGCGACGCCCGGCTGGCGGCGCTCTCAGCTCTTCGCCGGGCTGCGGGCGAGGGCGAGGCCATCGCGCATGGAAAGCGCCATCAGCGTGATGTTGAACGCGCCGGCCGCCAGCTCCAGGGCCTGGATGGCGACGAAGGCCATGTCGAACAGGCCGGCGGCCGCGCGCGCCTGAAGGAACACGGCGCACGGCAGCAGCACCAACAGGCCGTTGAGGGCGATGACGGGCATCCGCCGCTTCTTGGCGCGGATGCGCGGCGCCTGCGCGCGGCCGGCGAGGCGAAAGCCGGTGGCGCCCGCCGTCGCCATGGCCGGCACCAGCACCACCATGCCCCACAGGATGGCGGTCTTCACCTGCGCCACCAGGGCGCCGTCGCCGAAGGCCTCGGTGGCGACGGTGGAGGTCCAGAACAGCAGGATGGTGGCGAGCGCGATGCCGCCGGCCACGGGGTGGATGCGGCGGATCACGGCTCCTCCTCCTTGCCGCCGGTGTCCGGGGTGGCCTCGGCGTGGCGGGCGAGAGCCTCGGTGAGGCGGTGGAGCACGTCCGTCGCCTGCGCCATGGCGGGCGCCGAGGCGGTGGCGGCCAGCGCGTCCGCCAGGGGCGCCCAGCAGGCGCTTGCGGCGGCGAAGGCCACCGTGCCCTCGGGCGTGAGCTGCACCAGCTTGGCCCGCTTGTGGTGCGGGTTCGGCGCGAACCGGACGAAGCCCAGGGTGGAAAGATCATCCACCACCCGTTGCACGGACTGGCGGGTGAGGCCCATGTTGCGGGCGATGCCGGCCGTGGGCAGCCCGCCCCCGGCCTCGGTGATGGCGCCCAGCACCTGCCAGCGGGCGCTGGTGAGGCCGAGCGGCGCCACCAGCGTGTCGCCGGCGGCGATGAGCGCGCCGTTGAGGCGGAACACCTCCAGCACCAGCCGGCTGGTGGGGTGGGTGAAGGGATCGAATATCTGGTCCATATCGACAGCGTTATGTCTAAACGACAGTCCACTGTCAATATTGGAAGTGCGCTGTCATGTTGCGCGGCAAAGGACCGGGCCGCCTGCGTACGGTGGCGTGCATCGGTGGCGGGAAGCGCCTATATGCGCCTCATGAGCCAGACGCCGCCCCTCGTGTTCGATCGCGCCCTGCTGCGCCGCCGCCTCGCCCGCGCCGTGCGCCTGGGGCCGGAGGCCTTCCTTCTCGACCGGGTGGCCGAAGATCTGGCCGACCGGCTCTCGGCCGTGAAGCGGCGCTTCTCGACCGCGCTTGATCTTGGCACCCCCACCGATGCGCTGGCACGGGCCCTTGCCGGCCATCCGGCGGTGGAGCGCCTGTTCTCGGCCGCGCCGCTGGCGGAGGGGCTGGGCATCCGCCGCGCGGCCGCGGTGGCGGATGAGGAGGCGCTGCCCTTCGCGCCCGGCTCGCTCGATCTGGTGGTTTCGGCGCTGGCCCTGCAGGGGGTGAACGATTTGCCGGGTGTGCTCGCTCAGGTGCGCCGCGCGCTGCGGCCCGATGGGCTGTTCCTCGCCGCATTCGTGGGCGGCTCCAGCCTCACCGAGCTGCGGCAGGCCTTCGCCATCGCCGAGAGCGAGACCACCGGCGGCATCTCGCCCCGCGTCGCGCCGTTCGCCGATGTGCGGGACCTTGGCGGGCTGCTGCAGCGCGCCGGTTTCGCCCTGCCGGTGGCGGATACGGACCGCATCGTGGTGCGTTATGGCTCGCCATTCACCCTGTTCGGGGAGTTGCGCCGCATGGGCGCGGCCAATGCGCTGGCGGAGCGGCGCCGCGTGCCCCTGCGGCGCGACACCCTGATGCGCGCGGCGGAGGTCTATGCGGAGCGCTTCAGCGATTCGGACGGGCGGCTGCGCGTGACCTTCGACATCGTCTGGCTCTCCGGCTGGGCGCCGCACGAGAGCCAGCAGAAGCCGCTTGCGCCCGGTTCCGCCAGAATGAGCCTCGCCGCCGCTCTGAACGCCACCGTACCTCCGGCGGACAGCGGCGTTTGATATCAAAGGCCCGTGAGTGTTTCTCATGGGTCTTTGGCCGAATGCCGCGCGACGCCTGTGCCGAATTCGGCCGGCGGCAAGCGAAGGCCGGAGCAGCCGGCATGAGGCCTCCGCGCGGCGCTGGCCCGGCCGGCCTTGACGCGCGGCGGCAAAGCGGCAGCATCACCGTCGGAACCTGATCCTACAGCAGGGGTGCGCATGGCCGGTTTCGTCTTCAACACGCCCGCGCGGATCGTCTGCGCCGCCGGGGCGGCAGGGCAGGCGGGCGAGCACTTCCGCGCGGCCGGTGTCGGCCGCGTGCTGGTGGTGACGGACACCGGCGTGGCGCGTTCCGGCGGGCTCTCCATCGTGCTCGATGCCCTGCGCGCGGCGGGCGTGGCCCATCGCGTGTTCCAGGAGGTGCCGCGCGGCCCCGATGACGCGACGGCGATGGCCGCCGCCGCAGCTGCCGTGGAGATGAAGGCCGAGGGCGTGCTTGGCCTCGGCGGCGGCTCGGTGCTCGATGTGGCGAAGCTCGCCGCCTTGCTCGCCACCGGGCGTGATGCCCTTTCGGAGATCTATGGCGCCGGCCTTGCCGCCGGGCCGCGCCTGCCGCTGGTGCTGGCGCCCACCCTCGCCGGCAGCGGCGCGGAGGCGACGCCCATGGCGCTGGTGAGCGCGGGCGGGGAGAAGAAGGCGGTGGTGGCCGCCTGCCTCGTGGCCGATGCCGCCCTGCTGGATGTGGACCTTACCCTCACCGCCCCGCCGGCCGAAACTGCCGCGGCGGGCGTGGGAGCGGTGGCGCTGGCGGTGGAGGCCTTCACTTCCACCCATGCCAATGCCAATCCGCTCTCGCGGGCCCTGGCGGAAGGCGCGTTGAGCCTCCTTGCCTGGGCGCTGCCGCTGGCGGTGCGGGAGGGGACGGACCGGCGGGCGCGCCAGGCGCTGCTCTCCGCCTCGCTCATGGCCGGGCAGGCGAGCGCCAACGCGCCGGCGGGCGCGGCCCATGCGCTCGCCTATCCCGTGAGCGTGCGCCACGGCCTGCCTGCCGGGCTCGCGGCGGCGCTGCTGCTGCCGCACGTGGTGCGCTTCAACATGCCGGCCGCCGCCCATGCCTATGCGGACCTGCTGCCCCGCCTGTTTCCGGAGGCGCCTTCGGCAGGCGATTCCCAGGTGCGGGCGGAGGCGTTCGCGGCGCGGCTCAGCGCCCTGCTTTCCCTCATCGGCCTGCCCGATACCCTGGATGGCGCGGGCCTCGGGCGCAGCGATCTTGCAGCTTTCGCCAGCGCGGCGCAGCGCCAGGGGCGGCTTCTTGCCAATAATCCGCGCCCGCTGTTGGCGCAGGATATCTCGGCGCTCTACAAGGCGGCATGGGGGTAGAGCGGGGCCGCAGCGCCCCATGGCACCCCCGCGAACGGGGAGGACACCATGAGCGGCACCGAGGCGACGGCCAGGCAGGCGGGGCGGGAGGAGCCGGCCCTGCGGAGCGATTTTCCCCACCTCCTCACCCTCAGCACCCGCTGGGCGGACGTGGACGTCTACGGCCATGTGAACAACGTGGTCTATTATTCTTACTTCGACACGGTGGTGAACGAGCACCTCATCGCCCATGGCGTGCTCGACCCGCAGGCGAGCGCGGTGATCGGCCTGGTGGTGGAGACGCGCTGCACCTATTTCCGCTCGCTCACCTTTCCGGCGCCAGTGGTGGCCGGCATGCGGGTGGCGAAGCTCGGCTCCTCCTCGGTGCGCTACGAGATCGCCCTGTTTCAGGGGGAGGACGCGCGGGCTGCGGCGCAGGGGCACTTCGTCCATGTCTATGTGGACCGGGCCAGCCAGCGGCCGGTGCCGCTGCCCGAGGCCGTGCGCCGGGTGCTTGAGCCCCTAGCGGTTTGAGCGGGGCCCCACAGGATCCGTCGCGGGCCTTCGGCCTGATCCGGCGGGCCTGGGGCGTGTGCCTGGGGAGCGATATCGGGCAAAGAAAAAGCCGGCCCGCGCAAGCGGACCGGCTTTCTTCCGATAGTGGAGCCAAACGCACTCAGCAGATGTACTGGGCACCGTTGATGGTCAGGGTCGAGCCGGTGACGAAGGAAGCTTCGTCCGACGCCAGGAACACGACGCCGCGGGCGATGTCCTCGGGCTCGCCGAGGCGGCCGACCGGGATGGTGGCGACGATCTTGGCGAGGATTTCGGCGGGCACCGCGCGCACCATCTCGGTGCCGATATAGCCGGGCGCGATGGCGTTCACGGTGATGCCGTGCTTGGCCGATTCCTGGGCGAGGGCCTTCACGAAGCCGATCTCGCCGGCTTTGGCGGCCGAATAGTTGGTCTGGCCGAACTGGCCCTTCTGCCCGTTGATGGAGGAAATGCACACGATACGGCCGAAGCCGCGCGCGCGCATGCCCTCGATCACGTTGCGGGACATGTTGAAGGAGCTCGACAGATTGGTGCCGATCACCGCGTTCCACTGCTCCAGCGACATCTTGTGCAGGGGCGCGTCGCGGGTGATGCCGGCGTTGTTCACGAGAACGTCGACCGGGCCGACCTCGGCTTCCACCTTCGCGACGCCGTCCTTGCAAGCGTCGAAATTGGAGACGTCCCACTTGAAGTTGGGGATGCCCGTCTTCTCGGTGAAGGCCTTGGCGGCATCGTCGTTGCCGGCGTAGTTGGCGGCCACCGTGTAGCCTGCCGTCTTGAGCGCGATCGAGATGGCCTCACCGATACCGCGTGTGCCACCCGTAACCAATGCGACGCGCGCCATAGTTCCCTCCATACATGTTGGCTCGACCAAGTTTAAAGTGAACATTCCGAAACGGATCGAGCCACGCTCGGATTGTATCTAAGGACTTCTCGAAACGGTTGCGAGTGTCTCGGACCGCGACCTTCGATCGCGGTCCGATTTTTGACAGTAGCGTGACGAATCAATCCCGCTCAAGGCACATGGCGATGCCCATGCCGCCGCCGATGCACAGCGTGGCAAGGCCCTTTTTCGCATCCCGCTTCTGCATTTCATGCAGGAGGGTGACGAGAATACGGGTGCCCGAGGCGCCGATGGGGTGGCCGATGGCGATGGCGCCGCCGTTCACGTTCACCTTGGAGGTGTCCCAGCCGAGGCCCTTGTTGACGGCGATGGCCTGGGCGGCAAACGCCTCGTTGGCCTCGATGAGGTCGAGGTCGGACGCGCTCCAGCCGGCCTTCTCCAGCGCCAGCTTGGAGGCCGGGATGGGACCGGTGCCCATGATGGAGGGATCGACGCCGGCCTGGGCCCAGGAGACGATGCGCGCGAGCGGGGTCTTGCCCTCGGCCTTGGCCTTGGCGGCGCTCATGAGCACCACGGCGGCGGCGCCGTCGTTGATGCCAGAGGCGTTGCCGGCGGTCACGGTACCGTCCTTGGCGAAGGCAGGCTTCAGCTTCTCCATGCTTTCCAGCGTGGCGCCGTGGCGGATGTATTCGTCCTCGGAAACCACCACTTCGCCCTTGCGGGTAGAGATGACGACGGGGACGATCTCATCCTTGAACTTGCCGGCCTTCTGGGCCGCCTCGGCCTTGTTCTGGGAGGCGACGGCGAATTCGTCCTGCTCCTTGCGGGTGATCTGGAACTGCTTCGCGACGTTTTCGGCGGTGACGCCCATGTGGTAGCCGTTGAAGGCATCCCACAGGCCGTCCTTGATCATGGTGTCCACGAACTCGAGGCCGCCCATGCGCTGGCCGTTGCGCAGGTGCGCGGCGTGTACGGACTGGCTCATGGATTCGTGGCCGCCGGCCACAACCACTTCGCTGTCGCCGTTGGCGATGGCCTGGGCGCCGAGCGCGACGGTGCGCAGGCCCGAGCCGCACACCTGGTTCACGGTCCAGGCCGGGCTCTCGATCGGCACGCCGGCCTTGACGGAGGCCTGGCGGGCGGGGTTCTGGCCCTGGGCGCCACTGAGCACCTGGCCGAGGATGACCTCGCTCACGTTGGCGGAGGGAACGCCGGCCCGCTCCAGCGCCGCCTTCACGACGATGGCGCCGAGCTCATGCGCGGGCAGCGGCGCCAGGGCGCCGTTGAACGAGCCGACGGGGGTGCGCGCCGCGGCGACGATGACGACCTCGTCCTTCATGATCTTCTCCTGGGGCTTGGAACTGGCGGACTCTGGAAAGGCGGGGCGGCTTGGCGCCGCTTATGGATGCCGGGCATTATATCGAGATCGGCCACGGCTTTGTGTCAATGATCCATGTCATGGAATACCGGCATTCGGCGGAGCCATGAAATGATGACAGGGTGCGGCGTCATGGAACGATCTCCTGTCATGAAGCGATGTCACGTCGCGGCCGATGCTGGCAAGTCCGACATGCGGTGGGGGCCGCGGTTGCATCGCACAGCCTGCACGCGCGCTGCACATAATTTGGTAGCTATGGGGGTGGAAACGCCCTAACGTGACAACACCCCCAAGGAATTTGGATGACCGGACGATGGCAAAATCACAAGAGCCAGTCACCATCAAGAAATACGCCAACCGTCGCCTGTATAACACCGGCACGAGCACCTACGTGACTCTCGAAGACCTCGCCAACATGGTGAAGGACGGCGAGGATTTCGTCGTATACGACGCGAAGAACGGTGAGGATATCACTCACTCGGTGCTCACGCAGATCATCTTCGAGCAGGAAAACAAGGGGCAGAATCTTCTGCCTATCACCTTCCTGCGGCAGATCATCCGGTTTTACGGTGACAGCATGCAGATGCTGGTGCCTCGCTATCTGGAAGCATCCATCGACAGTTTCACCAAGGACCAGGGAAAGTTCCGGGACCATGTCACGAAGACGCTGACTGGCGGCGGTTTCACTGGTCTCGATGATCATGTGCGGCGCAACATGGACATGTTCGAGCGCGCGTTCCACATGTTCCTGCCGTTCCCGAAGACTGACGAGGAAGGCGGCGAAGGCGCCGTGTCGCAGGCCGAGGGCGTCGTGCCGCCTGTCCAGGCGCCGCAGACCGCGGCCACGCCCGGCGCGCAGGACGAGCTGGACGTGCTGAAGCAGCAGATGGCGGCCATGCAGGCCAAGCTGGAGCAGCTCGTGGCGCGCCCCGCCGAGTCGCCGGCACCGCCGGCCCCGATTCCGCCGGCCCCCGTCGAGACGGTTCCCACTGCCACGCCGCCGTCCGAAGAGACGCCGGATGCGCCGAAGCTAGGCGAAGGCTTCGGCGGCAACGGCTGACCCTCGGCCTTTCGACCCGAACGATCGACGGCCCATCCCGCCTCGCGGGATGGGCCGTCTGCGTTTCAGGGAAGCTTCGCGCGGAGGGCTGTCCTTATTTCATCGACCCGGGTCTTCGGCTGGCGCCAGCTCAGCTTCGCTCAATTGTCGCGCCGACGTGACCGGAGACCTGTGAAAAAGGCGCGCAGGTCTGTGTATCACGCCGCGTCCGGACGAACCGCGAGGTCGCGCTGGGCGACGCGGATCGACACCGAGAAGCCGGCCACCACATCTACTAGCATCACGCACAGCAGCAGGGCGAACACCGAGTTGCCCGCCTGCGCCACCAGCAGGAATTCAGCGAGGCTCACCACGAACAGCAGAATCGACAGCATGTGGTCGATGAGCGAGCGGGAGCTGATGCGGGTGGATTTGAGGATCTCGAAGAAGAGAAACAGCAGGCAGACCGCCACGAAGGCCTCCGCAAGCGTGATCTTCCACTGCGCGCCGGACAGCATGGAGATGAGGGCGAGCTGCGAGCTCCAGTCGAGGCTCGGCGTCAGGAACGCGACGATGTTGAAGAGCGCCAGGGGAATGATCAGCAGCGGCACGGGCGTCAGCATATGATGCTCCTTGGGACGGAGCCCCGCATGACGCGCGCGGGGCCGGACAGGCCGGCACCTTGCTCCGGGGAGTGTCACCGTTCCGTTTCCGAGGCGCGCGGTTTGCGTCGCTACCGGCTGAGGACTTGGCGGGCGTGTGGGGAGGGCGCCGGCCGGCAAGGGACCGGGTGGTGCACGGCTGTCACGGCGGCGGCGATCGCAACCCGGGCTTCAGGCGGCTGTGCGACGCGCAGATTCGGCGGGGGAAATGATCGCAGGACACCGCCTTGCGGCCCGGCGGGAGAGGATGGGGCGGGAGAATCGCCCGCCGCTGTCACGGTGGGCTCGCGCTGCTCCGGTCATGGTCGGCACCGGCGCCTGCGCATTCCAGCCGAATCGTGCCGTGGCGCTGCCGCGGGCTGAGCACCCCCGCGGAATGGCCGCGGGCGGTGCGGGATGGAAAATCGGGCCTGGGCCCGATCAATCATGATCCGGGGATCGGCCGCGGCCGATCAGCCCCTTCGGATCAGACCTCGGCCTTGGGCTTGAGGATCTGGCGGCCCTTGTACATGCCGGTCTTGAGATCGACGTGGTGGGGACGGCGCAGCTCGCCGGAATCCTTGTCCTCCACGTAGGTGGGCTGCTTCAGCGCGTCGGCCGAGCGGCGCATGCCGCGGCGGGACGGCGAGGTTTTTCTCTTGGGGACGGCCATTGTCCAAACTCCTGAAGACGAGACATCCTAAGACAGGTCTCGCCCACTGCGGCGGTTCGCGCGAGCCTCTGCGAAACCTCTTCTTATCTGAAGGCGCGCCTTATACAGGCTCTTGAGCCGGAGCGGAAGCCCCCCACACGGCCGCTTGTGCGCAAGCATCCTTCGGGCGTGCGCCTCAACAATGCCCACTTGCCAGTCAAGGAGAGCTGCGCAACGGTGCGCCCCGTTCCGGCGCGCGTCATTCGGGTGTGCGCCGTTATGGGGCTCGCCCCAATCCCCGAGGAAACCGGACCCATGAAGCGTTCCGTCCACACCGCCGCGCTCGCGGCTGCTCTCGCCTCGTCCGTCGCCTTCGTTTCCCTTTCCGCTCCGGTCCTCGCCCAGTCGGCGGCGCCCGCCGCCAAGGCCGCCGATGCGAAGGCGGCCGATCCTGACGCGGTGGTGGCCACCGTCAACGGAACGCCCATCCGCGCGAGCGAGGTCGCCATCGCCGCCGAGGATATCGGCCCCGGCCTGCCGCCGCAGCTCCAGGGCGCGGCCCGCCAGGAATACGTGCTCTCCTTCCTGACCGACATGACCCTGCTGGCCCAGGCGGGCGAGGCGCAGAAGCTGGACCAGACGCCGGCCTTCAAGGAGCGCCTCGCCTACGCCCGCACCAAGGCCCTCATGGAAGCGCTGATGACCCAGGAGGCCAAGAAGGCGGTCTCCGAGGAGATGAAGCGCAAGACCTACGAGGAATTCGTGAAGTCCTCCCCCGCCGACGAGGAGGTGCACGCGCGCCATATCCTGGTGGACGACGAGGCGAAGGCCAAGGAAATCGCCAAGAAGGCCAAGGCTGGCGAGGACTTCGCCAAGCTCGCCAAGGAATATTCGAAGGACGGCGCCGACGACGGCGGCGACCTCGGCTATTTCACCAAGGAGCAGATGGTGCCCGAGTTCGCCGAGGCCGCCTTCAAGCTCGACAAGGGTCAGGTTTCCGATCCCGTGAAGAGCCAGTTCGGCTGGCACGTCATCAAGATCGAGGACAAGCGCAGCAAGCCCGTGCCGAGCTATGAGCAGGTGGAAGGGCAGGTGGAGCAGTATCTGGTGCGCAAGGCCCAGGCCGATCTCGTCACCAAGCTGCGCGCCGATGCCAAGGTGGAGAAGGCCGCCGGCGCTCCCGCCCCGGTGCCCGCCACCCCGGCCGCGCCCGCGGCGGCGCCTGCCGCTGCGGCGGAACCGGCGAAGAAGTGAGATCGCGCCTGCGATCATGAAAAGGGGCGCTGCGGCGCCCCTTTTTTGTTGTGCGCGCCGGCTTGGCGCAGGTCATCCGGTCCAGGTCACATCGTCTCGATCTCGTCCCGCGCCTGCTTGGCGAGCATGTCTGCGCTCAGCATCTTGTCGCTGGCGGCATCGTGGACCAGGGCGCCGAAGTCCTTGGCGAAAGCGGCGGCAACGCCCAGCGCGCTCACCTTCTCGCGCGGATCGCCGCCCCATTTGATGTCGATGGCCACATCCTGCCCGTTCAGCGCGGCCTTGAGCTGGGGCAGGGCATTAAGGTCCGCGTCCACATCGTGAAAGCGGATGGTGAAGCCGGCATCCTCGCCGTCGAAGGTGCAGGGCAGATAGCCCGCGGATTTCAGCGGCACATAGCCGTCATCCAGGGTCAGCTTCAGCTTCAGCGTGTCGAGGGCGGCCTGCAGGGCGTTGCGGTCGGGCACGCCGGCGCGGGGGAGATAGGCAATGAGGGCACGGGCCATGACGGCTCCTTTGAACAAAAGACGAAAACAACATGCGCTGCACCGCGCTTGACCGTTCCGGGCGGGCTTTCGACCACCCTTGGAGGGCGCGCAAAAGCGCCGCGCGGGCTTTTTCAATAGCGCGAGCTTAAGGCGGCGCGGGCCGGAAGGGGAAGGGTAAACAAAAAGGGCGGCCCCACCGGAGCCGCCCTTTGTCTCATGCTCGTCTGTGCCGCGCTCAGGCGCGGGCGGCGTCCAGCTCGGCCACGATCGCCTCGCCCATGCCCTGGGTGGAGATCACGTCCGCACCCGGCGTGCGGATGTCGGCGGTGCGCTTGCCGGCGTCGAGCACGCCGGAGATGGCGGCCTCGATGCGATCGGCCACCTCGCCCTGGTTGAAGGAGTAGCGCAGCGCCATGGCCAGGGAGCCGATCATGGCGATGGGGTTGGCGATGCCCTTGCCGGCGATGTCGGGGGCCGAGCCATGCACCGGCTCGTACATGGCCGAGCGCTTGCCGGTGGCGGCGTCCACCGCGCCGAGGGAGGCGGAGGGCAGCATGCCGAGCGAGCCGGTGAGCATGGCGGCGATGTCGGAGAGCACATCGCCGAACAGGTTGTCGGTGACGATCACGTCATACTGCTTCGGCCAGCGCACGAGCTGCATGGCGAGCGAATCGGCCAGGTTGTGCTCCAGCTCCACGTCCTTGTAGTCGGCGTCGTGCACCTGGGTCACGACCTCCTTCCACAGCACGCCGGTGCGCATCACATTGTGCTTCTCGGAGGAGGTCACCTTGTTGCGCCGGGTGCGGGCCAGCTCGAACGCCACGCGGGCGATGCGGTCGATCTCGTAGGTCTCGTAGACCTGGGTGTCGACGGCGCGCTTCTGCCCGTTGCCGAGGTCGGTGATGGTCTTGGGCTCGCCGAAATAGACGCCGCCGGTGAGCTCGCGGACGATGAGGATGTCGAGCCCCTCCACCACGTCGCGCTTGAGGGAGGAGGCGTCCGCCAGCGCCGGGTAGCAGATGGCGGGGCGCAGGTTCGCGAACAGCTGCAGGTCCTTGCGCAGGCGCAGCAGGCCGGCTTCCGGGCGCGCCTCATAGGGCACGTTCGCCCACTTGGGGCCGCCCACGGCAGCGAGCAGCACGGCATCCGCCGCCTGGGCGCGGGCCATGGCGGCATCGGTGATCGCCACCTTGTGCGCGTCATAGGCACTGCCGCCCACCAGGTCCTCCTCGATGGCGAACGAGGCGAGGCCCTCGCGCTCCAGCCAGGCGATAACACGCTTTACCTCGGTCATCACTTCCGGGCCGATGCCGTCGCCGGCGAGAAGAAGAAGCTTGTGGGTGGCCATGGATGTTTCCTTCGTCTGTTGCAGGGGCGGCTCGCCGCGATTCTGGCGCGCGTGGCGCCGGCGGCGGGCCCTCACCCTGGGGCGACCGGCGGGAGTGCTAGGACTTTAGCGGTGCGAGCGCAAGGCGCCGCCGGGCGGTGCGGCGGCTCGCGGCCGGCTTATGGCGCGCGCCGTCCGCCGCGCCGCGTCGCCACCACGGCGCCGCCCACGATGAGCGCGCAGGCCAGCGCCAGAGCGGGGGTGGGCGCGGCATAGCCCGCCGCTACCAGCAGCAGGGTGGAGAGCACCGGCGCCGCATAGGAGGCGACGCCCAGCAGGCGCACGTCGCCTTTCTTCATGCCGATGTCCCAGGCGTAGAAGGCAAGGCCCACCGGCCCCAGGCCCAGCGCCGCCACCGCCGCCCATTCGGTAACACCCACCGGCCACACGGTCTCCTCCCAGGCCAGGTGGCACAGGCCGGCGAGGAGCGCCGTGACGAGGCAGAAGCCGGCGACCGCATGGGTGGGCACATCGGCGAAGCGGCGGGACGCCACCGAATAGACGGCCCAGATGAAGGCGCAGGCGAAGGCGGCGAGATAGCCGGGTACATAGCGCCCCTCGATGCCGGAGAAGCCACCCTTGCCGAGCAGCAGCACCACCGTGCCCGCGAACCCCAGGAGCGCGCCGAGCACATGGGCGCGCCTGAGGCCCCCGCCCGGCAGGGTGGCGGAGAGCAGCACGATGAGCAGCGGCCAGAGATAATTGATGAGCCCGGCTTCCGCCGGCGGCGCCAGCTTCAGCGCGGCGAAATAGAGAAAATGGTAGCCGAACAGCCCGCCCACGCCGTGCACATAGGCCATGGGCCGCTGCACCAGCACCCGCAGCCCCGGCCCGGCGAGCGCGGCGCCGAGCCCCACCAGCCCGCCGATGGCGAAGGTGAGGGCGGTGAGCTGGAAGGCGGGCACCCGCCCGGTGGCGGCGGTGAGCAGGGCCAGCGTCGCCCAGAGCGCGATGGCGAGAAGACCGGTGCGGGTGGCGATGGCCGGGGTCATGGCGGGAGGTCCGGGCGGGGCGCCCTCGGCGGGGCCGGTTGGCGCCGCGCCGACAGGCCGTGATGGCTGGCGCGGCGGGAGGAAGGGCCACGCCTCGGGGCAGGCCACGGGCATTCGGTCCGGGCCGGATGGCCGCCATGGGCAGAAGCGCACGGCAGAGGCGCGGGCGCGGGCCCCTGCGGCGAGCCATCGGTGGTTCGGAGGGGGCGCTCCACCGATACGCATCGCGAGACGCGCGGGCTCGTCGATGCCGGGCGAGCCGGCTCAGGGGCCGAGCAGGTCGATCAGCGGCGGGATCAGCGGCTCGTCGGCGGGCGGCATGGCCAGCTCGCGCAGCTTGCCCGGCCGCACCCACTTGAGGTCCTGGTGCTCCTTGCGGGTCACCGGGCCGTCCCAGCGCCGGCAGATCCACAGGGGCATGAGCAGGTGGAAATCCTCATAGGCGTGGCTGGCGAAGGTGAGGGGGGCAAGGCAGGCCTCCTTCACCGTGATGCCCAGCTCCTCGTCCAGCTCGCGGATGAGAGTCTCTTCGGGCCGCTCGCCGGGCTCCATCTTGCCGCCGGGAAACTCCCACAGGCCGGCCAGCGCCTTGCCCTCCGGGCGCTGGGCCACCAGCACCCGGTTGTCGGCATCGATGAGCGCGCAGGCCACCACCAGGGTGATCTTCACGAGCGATAGTCCCCGTTGATGGCGACATATTCCTTCGTGAGGTCGCAGGTGAGCACCCGGTCCGAGCCGCGGCCGAGGCCCAGGTCCACGGTGAGGTCCACCACAGGGTTCTTCATGTAGGCGGAGGTGAGCGCCTCGTCGTAATCGGGGTCGCGCGCGCCCTGGTGGGCGACGCGGATGTCGCCGAAGGAGATGGTGATCAGGTCGCGGTCCGCCGGCTCACCGGCCTTGCCGATGGCCATCACCACGCGGCCCCAGTTGGCGTCCTCGCCGGCGATGGCGGTCTTCACCAGAGGCGAATTGGCGATGGACATGGCGACGCGCCGCGCCGACTTCTTGGAGACGGCGCCGTTCACCTGCACGCGCAGCAGCTTGCGGGCGCCCTCGCCGTCGCGGGCCACCTGTTCGGCGAGGTCGGCGAGCAGCTCGAACAGGGCGCGGCGGAAGGCCTTGAGGCGCGGGTCGTCCACGTCCTTGATGCGCGGCGCGCCGCGCTCCTCGGCCACGCCGGTGGCGAACAGGAGCAGGGTGTCGGAGGTGGAGGTGTCGCCGTCGATGGTGACGGCGTTGAACGAATCCTTCACGCCCTTGGAGAGCAGCTTCTGCAGCACGTCGGCGGCGATGGGTGCGTCGGTGAAGACGAAGGAGAGCATGGTCGCCATGTCCGGGGCGATCATGCCGGCGCCCTTGGCGATGCCGTTGATGCGCACCGGCACGTCATCCAGCAGCACCTCGGCGGCGGCGAGCTTGGGGAAGGTGTCGGTGGTCATGATGGCGCGGGCGGCGTCCATCCAGGGATAATCCACCAGCCGTCCGGCGGCTTCGGACAGGGCGGGCTCGAATTTCGTGGCGTCCAGCGGCTCGCCGATGACGCCGGTGGAGGCGAGGAACACCTCGTTCGGCTTGCAGTCGAGATGGGCCGCGGCGATCTCGGCGGTGAGCTTCACCGCCTCGCGGCCCTTCTTGCCGGTGAAGGCGTTGGCGTTGCCGGAGTTCACCACCAGCGCGCGGGCCTTGCCCTTCTTCAGCAGGTCGCGGCACCACTCCACCGGCGCCGAGGGGCACAGGGAGCGGGTGGTGACGCCGGCCACCGTGGTGCCCGGCACGAACGACATGACCAGCACGTCCGTGCGCCCCTGGTAGCGGATGCCCGCGGCGGCGGTGGTGAGAACCACGCCGGGCACCGGCTGGAGCTGGGGCACGAACTGGGGGGCGAGAGGCGAGATGGACGACGACATGAGGCGATCCCCGCAAGAGGTCCGTCCTCCCGCCGGGCGGCGGGGCGGCACGGTCTCCGAGAGCAGATGGGCGACGGGCCCAGGAACCGGGATGTTCGTTCCGCCTCGCGGCAAACGGGCGCTCCCGGCGCCCCTCGTGTGCCGCACCCGGCGGGCGCTGGCAAGGGGCGCCGTGGCGGCGCCGGCCGGCATGCCGGCTAAGGGGACCGGCCGGCGTCGGCCCGGTCCCGGTGGGGATCAGATGCGCGGGACGATGATAAGCCGCTCCACGGGCTTGCCGCCCAGGAGGTGGGAGGAGACGATCTCGTCGATATCCTCGGGGGTCTTGGGCGTGTACCAGATGCCCTGGGGATAGACGACCATAATGGGCCCGGCCGAGCAGAAGCTGAGGCAGCCGGAGGCGGTCATGGCGATGTCGCGGCGGCCGGAGGCCTCGAGCTGCTTGCCCAGGCGGTCCCACAGGGGCTGGGCGCCGTTGGCGCCGCAGGAGCCGCGCGGATGCTGCGGCGGGCGCTGGGTGAAGCAGCAGAACACATGGTGCGTGTAGACCTGGGGGATCTCCAGGACTTCGGCGCTTTCAGCGACTTCGGACATGGCGGCTCTTCGATTAGGGCTCCGGAGCCTGGAAACATTCAAAATCCGTGCCGCATTCGTGCAGATTTGAGATAAGTCAAATTCCGCAAGGTGTTGGACGTGCCCGGGATGTGGGCGGCATCGCCGCACCTCCAGCGCGCATGGCACAAGTGCGACACGGTCCGGTGCCCGATTGTCCCGGATCGCACGGGCCGGAACGCAAACGGCCGGGCGCAGGGCCCGGCCGTCGGTGGGGTGAGGAAGGGCCTCAGCGGCCCACGAACAGCTCGTCGAGCTTGGCGCCGGAGGCGAAATGGTCGGCCTGGACCTTGTCCCAGCCGCCGAACACCTCCTCCACCTTCACGAGGCGAACCTCGGGGAACTGGTCCTTGTACTTGGCGGCCACCTCCGGGTTCACCACCCGGTGGAAGGCCTTGGCGGCCACTTCCTGGCCGGCGGGGGAGTAGAGGAACTCCAGGTAGGCGGTGGCGGCCGGGCGCGAGCCGCGCTTGTCCACCACCTTGTCCACCACCGCCACCGGGAACTCGGCGAGCAGGCTCACCGAGGGGGCGATGGCCTGGAGCTTGCGGTCGGGGTAGAGGCCCTGGATGGCACGGGTCTCGGCCTCGAAGGTCACCAGCACGTCGCCGGTCTCGCGCTCCGCGAAGGTGGTGGTGGCGCCGCGGCCCCCGGTGTCGAACACCGGCACGTTGGCGAGCAGCTTCTTCACGAAGGCGTCGGCCTTGGCGGTGTCGCCCTTGTTCTTCTCCAGCGCATAGGCATAGGCGGCGAGATAGGTGTAGCGCGCGTTGCCCGAGGTCTTGGGATTGGGGAAGATGACCTTCACGTCCTCGCGGACGAGATCGTCCCAGTCCTTGATGTTCTTCGGGTTGCCCTCGCGCACCAGGAACGAGGGGAAGGAATAATAGGGCGAGGCGCTGTTGGGGAACTTCTTCTGCCAGTCCTTGGCGACGAAGCCGGCCTTGGCCAGCACGTCCACGTCGGTCACCTGGTTGAAGGTCACCACGTCCGCCTCCAGCCCTTCCAGGATGGCCCGGGCCTGGCGGGAGGAGCCGGCGTGGCTCTGGTTCACGGTGAGCTGCTGGCCGGTCTTCTCCTTCCACGCCGGGATGAACAGCGCGTTCTCCGCCGCGAACAGCTCGCGGGCGATGTCATAGGAGACGTTGAGGATGGAGTCCGGCCCCGGCGCGGGCTGGGCCGTCTGGGCGAGGGCGGGCAGCGCGGCGGACGCGACGGCGCCGGCAAGCACCGAAGCGAGGAAGGCCCGGCGGTGGATCATGGATGGACTCCCAAATTCACATTTCACGTACGTTTAAAAACGTATTTCACGTGATTCATGGATAGCATGTGAAAATGGGCCTGTGAACTACCTCTCATCACCTATCGTCATTGTCGATTTAAGGACGCGCGTCTCCAGGCGCGGCAGCACCGGGGGCAGGCGCGTCACGGGGGGGAGGGCGGGGCGCCTTCAGTCCCGGTCTTCGTGCGCGAGGGTGCGGAAGTGGCCGCGCGCCTGCAGGAAGGCCAGCAGGGCAAGGCCCGGCAGCCCCGCCAAGGCGGTGATGACGAAGAACACCGGCCAGCCCGTGGCTTCTGCGATGAAGCCGCCGCCGGAGGCCAGGAACGTGCGGCCCACGGCGGTGAGCGCGGTCAGCAGGGCATATTGGGTGGCGGTGTGGGCGCGCGCGCCGCACAGGGCCGAGAGGTAGGCCACGAAGATCACGGTGCCGATGGCGCCGGTGAAATTCTCCACCACGATGGTGGCGGTGAGCGCCGCCGCGTTCACGCCGATGAGGGCCTGGGCGGTGAAGGCGAGATTGGAGAGGATCTGCAGCACCCCGCCCACCCACAGGCAGGTGGCGAGCGGCAGGGCGCGGGCGATAAAGCCGCCGGCGAAGCCGCCGAGCAGCGCCGCGCCCAGCCCCACGCCCTTCACGATGCCGGCGTAGGTCGCCTTGTCGAAGCCTATGGAGATGACGAACGGCGCCGTGAGCACGCCGGCGAAGGCATCGCAGAACTTGTAGAGCAGAACGAACAGCAGGATCGTCACCGCCTGCTCGCGCGCCAGGAACTCGCTGAAGGCGCCGATGGCGGTGGAGGTGACGCGGGCCACCGCGCCCACCCCCTCCTCGCGCACGGGGGCGGCGGGCTCGCGCGCCATGAGGGTGGCGAGCATGCCCACGGCGACGAAGGCCGCCGCCGCCACATATCCCCAGAACCACACGTCGGCCCGCACGGCGCCGTGCGCCTCCAGATAGGCCACGAGGGCGATGACGCCGGCGCCGGACACGAGCATGCCGATGCGGTAGGCGGCCACATAGCCGGCCATGCCGGCCGCCTGCTCGGAGGTATCGAGCCGCTCCACGCGGAAGGCGTCCACCACGATGTCCTGGGTGGCGGAGACGGTGGCCACCACCAGCGCCCCCAGCGCCACCATGAAGGGCGAGGCGAGGGGGTTCTGCGCCCCGAGGAAGAGGATGCCGGCCAGGAGCGCGAGCTGGGTCGCCAGCAGCCAGCCCCGCCGCCGCCCCAGCAGGCGCGAGAGCACGGGCACGTCGAGCGCGTCCACCAGCGGCGCCCAGATGAACTTCAGCGTGTAGGGCAGACCCACCAGCGAGAACAGGCCGATGCTGCCGAGGCTCACGCCGCTCTCGGTCATCCACACCGAGAGCGTGGTGCCGGTGAGCGCCAGCGGCAGGCCGGAGGAGAAGCCGAGCAGAATCACCACCAGCACGCTGGGGCGCGCATAGACGGTGAGGGCATCGAGGAAGGAGCGCCGCGCCGCGGGCGTCGAGGGGGCGGTGTGGTCGCTCATCGTGGGTCCACGCGAAATCCGGTCGGTTGCCTGTCGCGGTGGCGGCTCGCCGCGCGCGGGGCCGCAGTGAACACCGGGTGCGTTAAGAAAACGCCTCCGCCGGGCACCCGCGCCGGGCTCAGGCCTGGGTCCACAGGCCGGTCTCCACCTTGGAGACGGCGATCACGGCCTGGGTGCGGCTTTCCACCCCGAGCTTCTGCAGGATGGCGGAGACGTGGGCCTTCACCGTCGCCTCGGACACAGAGAGCTCGTAGGCGATCTGCTTGTTGAGGCGGCCCTCGGCCAGCATCATCAGCACCCGCACCTGCTGGGGCGTGAGGGTGGAGAGGCGGGCGATGATGGCGTCGGTCTCTCCGTCGCCGCCGGCGCCGGGGGCGATGTCCGGCGGCACGAAGGCTTCGCCCTTCAGCACGTCGGAGATGGCGTCGCGCATCTGCCGCGTGTCCATGGTCTTGGGAATGAAGCCGGAGGCGCCGAGATCGAGGCAGCGGCGGATCACCGCCGGCTCCTCGTTGCCGGAGACCACCACCACGGGCAGCGTGGCATATTGCGCGCGCAGGTAGATGAGGCCGGAGAAGCCGCGCGCGCCGGGCATGGTGAGATCGAGCAGGACGAGATCCAGCTCGTTGTCGCGGTCCAGGAAAGCGGTGAGCGCGTCGAAGGTGCCGACCTCGATGATGGTCGCGCGCGGGTGGTGGCTCAGCACAGCTTCCTTGAGGGCGCCGCGGAACAGGGGATGGTCATCGGCGATGACCAGACGCAATTCACTTCCCGCGGCTTCTCCCAATGCACCCTCCCCGGAAGCTTCTGCGTTTTTACCCGTTCCCGGACACATTCTTCCTCGCCGCGCACCGCCCGCGCAACGAATCATCTTTCGAAATCATCGATCCGTGGCGAAGCTGTGGCAAGCGGATGCCTCAAACTCCTGCGTGACCGGTGAAGGCAAATACCACTTCCCGTCTGTGTTGTGCATTCCGGTGCTCCACGAGGTAGACGCCCTGCCACGTGCCGAGGGCAAGGCTCCCCTCGCTCACCGGAATGGAGAGGCTCACCCCGCTGAGGAAGGTGCGGATGTGGGCGGGCATGTCGTCCGGCCCCTCGGTGTCGTGCACCCAGCCGGCATCCCGCGGGGCGAGCCGGCCGAGGGCCGTGAGCAGGTCGCGCTGCACGTCGGAATCCGCGTTTTCCTGGATGGTCAGGGATGCGGAGGTGTGCCGGCAGAATGCGGTGAGCACCCCTTCGCGGGCGCCGATCTCCACCAGGAAGGCTTCCGCCTCGCGGGTGATCTCGGTGAAGCCCTCGCCCTCCGTCGGCACCGTCAGCCGGCATTCGGCATGGGTGTCGATGGGGCTCACGCGGGCGGGGGTGCGGTCGAGACGGAACATGGTGGCATGCCTGCACTGCATCGGTTGCGGGACTGTATTGCCTCTCGCGGCCCGGCCTGCAACCTTGACGCCGCCCGATTAGTGACTCGCGAGGCAGGAGCCCCGATGTCGAAGCTCGTTCTCGATTCCGTGGTGTTTGAGGAGTCCGCCGTCGCCGTCGACACGCGGATGGTGAATGACGCCATCGTGAAGGCGATGCTGGCGGTGCCTGACCGGTGGCTGGTGCCGCTGCCCCTGGTGCGGGCGGCGCGGCTCGCCGGCAAGGGCACCTTCGCCCTGCCGCCCGAGAGCCCGCGCGCCCACGTGGAGACCATTCCCGGCCCGCGCGGGCCCATCCCACTGCGCATCCTGATGCCGGACGGCGCGCCGAAGGGCGTCTATCTCCATATCCACGGCGGCGGCTGGACCCTGGGCTCGGCCCGCGAGAACGAGAACCTCACGGACCGCATCGCCGCGCGCTGCGGCCTCGCGGTGGTCTCGGTGGACTACCGGCTCGCGCCGGAGGAGCCCTATCCCGCCGGCCCGGATGACTGCGAGGCGGCAGCGCTGTGGCTGTTGCGCGAGGCGCAGAACCGCTTCGGCACCACTCGTTTCGCCATCGGCGGCGAATCGGGTGGGGCGACGCTGGTGGTCGCCACCCTCGTGCGCCTGCGCGACCGCCACGGCATTACGCCCTTTTCCGCCGCGAACCTCACCGCCGGCTGCTACGACCTGCGCCTCACCCCTTCGGTGCGCAACTGGGGCGACCTGCCGCTCGTCATCAACCGCAGCGACGTGGAACATTTCATCACCGGCTACCTGCGCCTGGAAGGCCGCGCCGACGACCCGGACGTCTCGCCCTTGCTCGCCAACCTGAAGGGCCTGCCGAAGGCGATGTTCACGGTGGGCACCCGCGATCCCCTGCTCGACGACACGCTGTTCATGGCCAATGCCTGGCTCGCCGCCGGCAACGAGACCTCGCTCGGCGTCTATCCCGGCGGCTGCCACGTCTTCATCGGCTTCCCCGGCACCCTGGCCGACCAGGCGCTGAAGAAGATGGACGAGTTCCTCTCCACCTTCTGACGTGGCGCCGGCTCAGAGCGTCTCGCCGCGGTCGGGGGCGTTCATCTCGTCGATAAGCTGGCGGAAGCGCCGGTAGAGGTGGGTAGCGTAGTCCAGCGCGCGGTCCATGTCGGAGGGCTCCGCCTGCGGGGGGGCGCCGGGGGCCGTCGCGCCTTTCTTCAGGGCGGCGATCTCGGCCTGAAGGCGGGTGATCTCCGCCTCGTAGGCGTCGCGTGTGTCGGGCACTGCGATGCAGGCGAAGCCGCCCGCGCCCTTGGTGCAGAGCGAGACCTGCCCGGTCTGCGTGTCCATCTTGAGGGCGCCGCCCTCCACGGGCGCGAAGGCGAAGCGCGGCTGCTGCGGCGGCTCGCCCTCGGCGCGGGCCGCGCCCGGCAGGGCGAGCAGTCCCGCCACGGCGAGGGCCACCAGGGCGGGCACGGCGGAACGGGCGGGCATGGTCATCGCGCCTCCTTGCGGGGGAACCTTCGGCCTGGAATGTCCGGCAGGATCGGGGCCGAAGCGGGGCGGCCGCGCCGCTTCGCTCAAACGCCGCGCGGGCTTGAGCAAGGGCTCCTGAGTCATGCGCGCCGGCCTCCGGTCTCAGCCGGCATCGGCGCGGAACGGCGCGCGGCCGCTGGCGAGCGCGTCATCCAGCAGGTCGAGGCGGTCCTGGCCCCAGAACACCTCGCCGTCGAGTACATAGGAGGGGGCGCCGAACACGTCGGCCGCGATCGCCCGGGCGCGGTTCTCCGCGTAGGCGGCGCCGGCGTCCTCGCCGGTTGCCGCTTCCACCAGCGCGGCGCCGGGCAGGCCCGCGGCATCGGCGATGGCGGCCACCTCGGCGGGATCGGCCAGGTTGCGCTGGCCCTGCCACACCGCTGCGAACAGGCCCGGCAGCAGGCGCTCCACCCCGTGGCCAGCCTGGAGCGCGGCGATGACCGTGCGATCGGCCAGGGTGGGATCGAACGGCCAGAAGGCGGGGTGGAGATGGAAATCGATGCCGCGCTTCACGCGCCAGCGCTGCAGTTCCAGGATGCGGTAGCGCTGGCGCTGGGGCGCGCGCTGGGAAAGGGGCAGGCCGCCGCTCTCGGCGAAGACGGGCCCGAGCGCCACCGGGTGGAAGGCGACCTCTGCGCCGTGCCGCGCGGCGACGGCGGTGAAGGGCGCGTGGCCGATGAAGGCCCACGGGCTGATGGTGGAGAAGTAATAATCGATGCGCCGCGCCATGCTTGGTCCTCCGTTGCCGCTCCTTATAGCAGCACCGCGTGTGGCAGGCAGGGCGCGCGACGCTTGCCGGCGGGCCCCCCGGCGGTCCATGCTGTAAAACGCGCGCCGCATCTCGGCGGGAAATGGCATGATCGACAGCAGCTCCCTCGCTTCACGGCTCTCGGCGCTTCAGGCTGATCTTGAAGCCGTCCGCCCGCGGGAGGCCGCCCACGCGGCGGTAGAGCGGGCGCGTGCCGCCGCTGGGGTGGAGCTGAAAGACGCGGAGGCCGCGCTCTCCCGCACGATGGCGTGGGTGAAGGCGCACCCGTTCGCGAGCGCGGGGCTGTGCCTGCTGGCGGGGGTGGTGGCCGGCGGTCTTTGGAAATGGGGCAGGGGACGATGACCGATCTGGATACCCTGGTGCGGAACGCGCGCGTGCTGCTGCGCGCGGATCTCATCATCGCCGAGATCCACCTGCGGCGGGCGGCCACCAAGTCCGCCTTCTTCGCCGTGGCGGGGGTGGTGGGGGCGTTCGGGCTGGTGATGCTGGGCATCGCCGGCTTTCTGGCGCTGGAGGCCCACTACGGCCCCATCCTCGCCGCCCTCATTGTCGGCGGCGGCGCGGTGGTGCTGGCGGGATTGCTCGCCCTTCTCGGCGCCCAGGTGAAGCCGGGTCGCGAGCTTCAGATCGCCAATGAGGTGCACGGCGCCGCCCTCGCCGCCGTCAACAATGATCTGCGGTCAGTGGGGGCAGAGGCGACGCGGCTCGCGGCCTTCGTGCGCAACCCGCTGGACAGCGCCCTGCCGGCGGTGGTGCTGTCGCTGCTCAACACCGTGCTCAAGGGCTTTCGCCGGAAGGGCTGATGCGGCGCCCTTGACCCGCGCGCCCCGCTGCGGCACCCCCGCGGGGTGACTGCCATCGCCGGACGGGTCACGGGAGGATGGCCAATGACCGACGCGCCCCGATGCCCCCATGCGGAGCCTTCCGCCACCGCAGATGCGCGCGCCGCGTCAGTCGAGACCGGTGCCGCGGCACCCCCGCCCGCTTCTTCTCCCGAGCCGTCCGCGCCGCGCTGCCCGGTGGCTCACGGCGCGTCCACGGCGGCGGCGCCCATGGGCGGCATGCCCGCGGATGCGACCCATGACGGGGCGATGCCGCGCGCGAACGTGCGCGAGGGCGGGCAGCCGGTGATGCTGCTCACCGGCGCCTCGCGCGGCATCGGCCATGCCACGGTGAAGCTGTTCTCGGCCGCCGGCTGGCGGGTCATCACCTGCTCGCGCCATGCCTTTCCCGAGAAGTGTCCCTGGGGCGCGGGCCCGGAGGACCACCTGCAGGTGGACCTGTCGAGCCCGGCGAGCACGCTTGCCGCCATCGCCGAGGTCAAGCGCCGCCTGCCCGACGGCGCCCTCCACGCGCTCGTGAACAATGCCGCCATCTCGCCCAAGGGTGAGGGCGGCTCGCGCCTCGGCACCCTCGACACGGATCTCGAAACCTGGGTGGACGTGTTCCAGGTGAACTTCTTCGCGCCCATCATCCTGGCGCGGGGCCTCTCGGCGGAGCTCGAGAAGGCGCGGGGCTCGGTGGTGAACGTCACCTCCATCGCCGGCTCGCGGGTGCATCCCTTCGCGGGGGCGGCCTATGCCACCTCCAAGGCGGCGCTGGCGGCGCTGACGCGGGAGATGGCCTCCGACTTCGGGCGCCGCGGCATCCGGGTGAACGCCATCGCACCGGGGGAGATCGACACGGCCATCCTCTCGCCCGGCACGGAGAAGATCGTGGCGCAGATCCCCATGCAGCGCCTGGGCACGCCGGAGGAGGTGGCAAAGATCATCTACGTGCTGTGCACGGACATCTCGTCCTATCTCAATGGGGCCGAGATCCACATCAACGGCGGCCAGCACGTCTGAGGCCGGGCATGAAAAACCCCTCGTGCCGCGGGGCGCGAGGGGTGTTTGCCGTGGCGCGGCGCCGGGAAGGCGCCGCGGCCGGTTCCGGGCCGCCTGCTCAGGCCGCCTTCTTCTTGGCCTGCACCTCGGCGGTGTAGGCGTCCATGAGCTGGTGGGTGACGCTCGCGGGCGTGAAGTGCCAGTCGGCGATGGAGCCCACCGGCGTCACCTCGGCGGCGGTGCCGGTGACGAAGCACTCGGAGAAGCCGGCCAGCTCCTCGGGCTTGATGTGGCGCTCCTGCACCTCGATGCCGTTGCGATGGGCGAGCTCGATCACCGTCTTGCGGGTGATGCCGTCCAGGAAGCAGTCGGCGAGGGGGGTGTGAATCACGCCGTCCTTCACGAAGAAGATGTTGGCGCCGGTGCACTCGGCCACGTAGCCGCGATAGTCGAGCATCATCGCGTCCGCGAAGCCGCGCCGCTCGGCCCGGTGCTTGGAGATGGTGCAGATCATGTACAGGCCGGCGGCCTTGGCCTTGCAGGGGATGGTCGCCGGGTCGGGGCGGCGGAACTCCGCAAGGTCGATCTTCAGGCCCTTGGTGCGCTGCTCGGGGTCGAAATAGCTCGGCCACTCCCACACGGCGATGGCCAGGTGCACCTTGTTGTGCTCCGCCGCGACGCCCAGCGTCTCGCTGCCGCGCCAGGCGACGGGGCGCACATAGGCGTTGATGAGGCCGTTCTTGTCGAGAGTCGCCTTCTTGGCGGCGACGATCTCGGTCATGGAATAGGGAATGGTGAAGTCCAGGAGCTCGGCGGAATGGCGCAGGCGCTCGGCATGCTCGATGGATTTGAAGATCTCGCCGCCATAGGCGCGCTCGCCCTCAAACACGGTGCTGGCATAATGCAGGCCATGGGTGAGCACGTGAATCTTGGCATCCGCCCAGGGCACCAAGGCGCCGTCGAACCAGATCCAGCCTTCGCGCTGATCCATGGGGATACCGGGTGCGCTCATCGTTCTTGCTCCTGTTCCGGCCGCGTCGTCCGCGCGGCTTTCTCCCGGGACTTCCGCCGAAGGCTGCGGTCGCGGCGCGTGCGTCCTCGGCGCAGAGCCTTTGCAGCGGTCGTCCATGGGAATATCTTTACGCCGGCTCCAGGGAGTGGCAACCGGCATGCCCTCTCGCGTAATGTTCGATCACGTTTTTGCTCGACGGCGACCGATCGTTTCGCGAAACTGCCATCCTAGGTAACGATCGCACCGAAAAAGTCAATATGGCTGACATAAATACAGCTCCCGCGCCGGCCGATCCCTCCGCGCGCACCGCGCCGGAGGACATCCGCGATGGTGTGCCGCTGGTGGACCTGATTGAGCTTTTGTTCTTCGCATACAGGGACTTCGTGGGTGATCCCGACGAGATTCTGGCGCCCATCGGCTTCGGGCGCGCGCACCACCGTGTGATCCACTTCGTGAATCGCAACCCGGGTATGCGCGTGGCGGACCTGCTGGACATCCTCCAGATCACCAAACAGAGCCTCGGCCGGGTGCTGCGCGAGCTGGTGGACGAGGGCTTCGTGGAAAGCCGGGCCGGCGCCGCCGACCGGCGCCAGCGCCTGCTCTATCCAACGCACAAGGCCGAGCAGCTCGCGCGGGACTTCGTGGGCATCCAGAGTCGTCGTATCGCCCGCGCCCTCGACGCGGCCGGGCCGGGCTCCGAGGAGACGGTGCACCGTTTCCTGCTTGCGATGATCGACCCGGAGGACCGCGCGGCGGTCGAGCGCCTGATCCAGCGCGCCGACCGCGCCCGCCGCGCCCGCGGGGCGTGAGCCCCTCGCGGCGCCTCAAGCCCGCGCGGCGCCTGAGCGTGGAATACCTTGAAGCCCGCGCGGCGCCTGAGCGTGGAATACCTTGAAGCCCGCGCGGCGTGTGAGCGTGGAAGCATCCTGCACCCCGCACGGCGGCACCCCGCAAGCGCGAGGGCCCGCCGGCCGGACTTGACGCGGGCCGCGTCCGCCGTGCAAGCCGGAGGGCGAGCGCGGCCGGCGGCGGGCCGGTCCATCAGCGCCGGTCCCCGCGGGCCGGTCCACGGGGGAGCTGCGTGATGCCTGATCCGACGGAGACGAGCGCCGAGGGCCGCCCGGCGGCGCCGCTGCCGGACGACGTGCCCCACCTGCTGGTGGTGGACGACGACAACCGCATCCGCACCCTGCTTTCGCGCCTGCTGGTGGAGAACGGCTACCGCGTCACCACCGCCGCCTCCGCCGCCGAGGCGCGCAGCCGGCTGGAGGGCCTCACCTTCGACCTCCTGGTGCTGGACGTGATGATGCCCGGCGAGAGCGGGCTCGACCTCGCCCGCGCGCTGCGGCAGACCTCCGCCGTGCCGATCCTCATGCTCACCGCCCGCGCCGAGACCGAGGACCGCATCACCGGCCTGGAAGCGGGGGTGGACGATTATCTCGCCAAGCCGTTCGAGCCGCGCGAGCTGCTGCTGCGCATCGGCTCCATCCTGAAGCGGGCGCTGCCGCCGCCGCAGAAGGCCATCGAGAGCGTGCGCTTCGGCGATTTCACCTTCCACCTGGAGCGTGGCGAGCTGACCCGCGACGGGGAGATCGTGCGCCTCACCGAGCGGGAGCGCGACATGCTGCGCACTCTTGCCGAGGAGCCCGGCGAGACGGTGCCGCGCCTCGCCCTCGCCGGCGGCGGGGCCACCAGCGAGCGGGCGGTGGACGTGCAGGTGAACCGCCTGCGCCGCAAGCTGGAGCGCGACCCCGCCAATCCGATCTATCTGCAGACGGTGCGCGGCATCGGCTACCGGCTGGTGGTTACGCCTTGAGCCTCGCGCATGGCACCCTTTCGGGCCTCGGCCGCGCTGCACGCGTGCTGAAGGAGGCGAACCACCGCTTCGGCCACTGGTTCAACCGGGTGACGCCGAAGGGACTCTACCCGCGCTCCCTGCTCATCATCGTCACGCCCATGGTGCTGCTGCAGTCGGTGGTGGCGTTCGTGTTCATGGAGCGCCACTACAATACGGTGACGCGCCGGCTCTCGGCCGCCGTCAGCCAGGACATCTCGGCGGTGGTGGCGCTCTATGGGGAGCTGCCGCCGGCGGACGACTATGCCGCCCTGCGGCGCATCGCCTGGCGCAATCTCCAGCTCAATGTGGCCGTGCTGCCGCCTGATCCGCTGCCGCCGCCGGGGCCCAAGCCGTTCTTCTCCGTGCTCGACAGCGCCCTCTCGCGGGAGATCGGCCAGCGCGTCACCCAGCCGTTCTGGATCGATACCGTGGGCCGCTCCAACCTCATCGAGGTGCGGGTGAAGCTGCCGGACGCCGTGCTGCGCATCTTCGCCCAGCGCAACACCGCCTACGCCTCCAACTCCCACATCTTCCTCCTGTGGATGGTGGGCACTTCGCTGGTGCTGCTCACCGTCGCCATCCTGTTCCTGCGCAACCAGATCCGCCCCATCGAGGACCTGGCCGATGCCGCCGAGGCGTTCGGCAAGGGGCGCGACGTCGAGAGCTTCCGCCCCCGCGGCGCGCGCGAGGTGCGGCGGGCGTCTGTGGCGTTCCTGGAGATGAAACGGCGCATCGAGCGGCAGATCGAGCAGCGCACCGCCATGCTCGCGGGCGTCTCCCACGACATGCGCACCATCCTCACCCGCTTCAAGCTGGAGCTGGCCTTCCTGCCGGACAATGCCGACACCGCGGCCTTGAAAAAGGACGTGGACGAGCTGCAGGGCATGCTGGAGGCTTATCTCGCCTTCGCGCGCGGCGACACCGGCGAGCCCACCGTCCTCACAGACATGGGCGCCATCATCGAGGACCTGCGCCAGAACGCCGAGCGCGACGGCGCCATGGCCAGCGCGAGCTTCATGGGGCCGCCGCTGGTGGAGGTGAAGGGCGAGCAGATCAAGCGCTGCATCGGTAACCTCGTGAACAACGCCGTGCGCCACGCCGACACGGTGGATATCTCCGGCGCCCGCGACGCCCGCTGGCTGATCGTGAACGTGGACGACGACGGCCCCGGCATTCCCGAGGAGAAGCGCGACGAGGTGTTCCGCCCCTTCCTGCGGCTCGACGACGCGCGCAACCAGGACGAGGGCGGCTCCGGCCTCGGCCTGTCCATCGCGCGGGACGTGGCGCGGGCCCATGGCGGCGACATCGTGCTCGCCGACAGCCCGCTCGGGGGCCTGCGCGCCACGGTGCGCATCCCGGTCTGAGGCCGCGAGGCAGGGGGATCGGCCCCGTGCTTGTTGTATGCAGCGGTACGCCCTAGCCCCCGGCCTGCGGGTGGTGCGACCGAAGTTCACAAATGCACGTCCGCGCGACTTTCGGAGGGGTCGGGGCGCCCTCAGAGCCTAGACGCGGGGCTCAAAAGCGCTAAGTTCTCGCCCGCCTGCGGATCAGCGCGCCGCGGGCGAAGAATCCGCCGTGCCGAGCCGAGCTTTCCACTCCGGTTTCCCGCTATTTGCCCATTCTCCGCTGAAGGACGCCGAGATCGTGAACGACAGCAATTCCCATACGCCGCACCTGTCGCTGTCCAAGGACAAGATCAAGGTGCTGCTGCTTGAAGGCGTGAACGACAGCGCTGTCCAGATGATGACGGCTGCCGGCTACACCAACCTCACGCGCCTCAGCAAGGCGCTGGAAGGCGACGCGCTGCTGGAGGCGGTGAAGGGCGTGCACCTGCTGGGCATCCGCTCGCGCACCCACGTCACCGCCAAGGTGCTGGAGGCCGCCGACCGGCTGATCGCGGTGGGCTGCTTCAGCGTGGGCACCAACCAGGTGGATCTCGACGCCTGCCGCGTCCACGGCATTCCCGTGTTCAACGCCCCCTTCTCCAACACCCGCTCCGTGGCGGAGCTGGTGATCGGCGAGATCGTGATGCTGCTGCGCCGCATCCCCTCGCGCTCGGCCGCCGCCCACAAGGGCGATTGGGACAAGTCGGCCACCAACAGCTTCGAGGTGCGCGGCAAGACGCTCGGCATCATCGGCTACGGCAACATCGGCTCGCAGCTCTCGAACCTGGCCGAGGCCATGGGCATGCGCGTCATCTTCTACGACATCATGGACAAGCTGCGCCTCGGCAACACCGAGCCCACGGCCACCCTCGCCGAGCTGCTCGCGCAGAGCGACGTGGTGAGCCTGCACGTGCCGGAGACGCCGGCCACCCACAACATGATCGGCCGCGCCGAGTTCGCGACGATGAAGCCCGGCTCGTACTTCATCAACAACAGCCGCGGCACGGTGGTGGACCTCGACGCCCTCGCCGAGGTGCTGCGCGAAGGCCGCCTGCTGGGCGCCGCCGTGGACGTGTTCCCGGTGGAGCCCCGCGCCAACGGTGAGCGCTTCAACTCGCCGCTCCAGGGGCTTGAGAACGTCATCATCACCCCGCACATCGGCGGTTCCACCGTGGAGGCGCAGGAGCGCATCGGCTCCGAGGTGGCGCGCAAGCTGCTCGACTACAGCGACACCGGCTCCACCGTGGGCGCGGTGAACTTTCCCGAGGTGCAGCTTCCGGCCCGCCCTCTCGGCACCCGCTTCATCCAGGTGCAGCGCAACCTGCCCGGCATGCTCGGCCGGCTGAATGAGGTGCTGGCGCGCCATGCGGTGAACATCGCGGCGCAATACTACGAGACCTATGCCGACGTGGGCTACGTGGTGCTGGACGCCGACGCCTCCGCCGCCGACACCCAGCGCGTGCTGGAGGAGATCCGCGCGCTGGAGGGCACCATCCGCGCTCGCCTGCTGTACGAATACAAGATCTGATCGACCCTTCATCGCCTGCGCGGCCGGACGCTCCTCGGGGCGCTCCGGCCGTCGTCGTTTCCGGGGTCGCGTCCGGTTGGCGCCGAACCTGCATGGCAGTGCGTATTCCTGCCGTCGCGCGCCCTTCCGCACAAAACGAGGGGGTGCCGTGCCGGCTTTTGTATGGAAGCGCGCGCGGCCATGGCGGACAACGAGCAATGGGTCATCTGGAACGGCTCGCTGGGCATCCTCGACATGGTGAGCATCGGCCGGGTCGAGGCGGGTGAGGCGGGGCGGCTCGGCTTCCTCGATCCGCCCTATGGCATCGTCGGCCCGTTCAGCCTCGACGAGCTGGAGGCGGAGGGGCGGATCGCGTTCGGCGCCTGCCTCGTCATGTCGCGCGCGCGGTGGCGGCAGGATCAGGTGGAACTGCGCGCCGAGGCGCTGAGGACGCGCCGGGCCTTCATGTCGGCGCCAGCGCCGGGCGATGGCGGGCGGGTCCACCGGGAGGCCCTCGACCTGCCGGTGGAGGGCGTGCTGGAGGTGACGCAGATCAATGCCGCCTTCCGGCGCCTCGCCAAGTCCGCCCATCCCGATGCCGGCGGTAGCGATGCCCATTACCGCCGCATCGCCGAGGCCCGCGACGCCCTGCTCGCTTTGTTCGCGGCGGCATCCTAGGGCGCGTCGGGCTCCTGTCCGGCTGTTCGCTGGGGCATGTCGCATCCCAGCCCATGGAGGAAAAAGCGCAGCCCCCAGGAGCCCGGCTTTCGTGGAGGCCTGTGGCGCGCCGGCCGTTCAGCGCGTGGAGAGCGGCAGCGGCGGCGGGGGCGTGGCGGAGCCCGGCCCCAGCGCCCGCTGCATCATGATGCTGTCGGCCCAGCGGCCATAGCGATAGGCCACCGCCGGCAGGTGCCCCACCCGTGTGAAGCCCACCCGCTCGTGCAGCGCCAGCGAGGCGGTGTTGTCGGCGTCGATGTAGCCGATCATCTGGCGGAAGCCGGCGGCGGCGCAGGCGTCGATCAGCGCGTTGATGAGCAGCCCGCCGACCCCCTGGCCGGTGTGCTCGTGGTGTATGTAGATGGAGTGCTTGACCGTATAGCGGTAGGCGGGCCGCTTGCGGAACAGCACCACATAGGCATAGCCCACCACCTGGTCGTCCAGCGCGGCGACGAGGTGGGGCAGGCGGCGGTTCTTGAGATTCTTGCGGCGATCGCGCAGGTCATCGGGCTCCGGCGTGCCCTCGTCCTCCACTCCGTCCTCCACGCCCCGGCGGATGTGGCGGCGGTAGATCGCCAGCATGGCGTCGACGTCGGTGTCCCGCGAGGGGCGGACGACGATGCCCCTCGCCTTTTCCTGTTCCTGCTCCATGACCGAACCCGAGGCTCCCCCGCTCTATTCCGCGACCACGTAAGTATGAAGGCTGACGCGGCCGGACGCATCCGTCTCGCGATAGACCCCCTGAATCTCCACCTCGAAGCCGGGGAAGGTGTTGAAGCACGCCTCGAACATCTTGAGATAGTCGATCATGGGCTTCGCCTGCTCGGTGATGCGCTCGCCCGGCACGATGGTGGCGATGCCCGGCGGGTAGACCACGAACGGCGTGGTGGCGATGCGGCCGAGGATGTCGCCGATGGGCAGGTAGTCCACGTCGTTGCGCACCAGGCAGCGGGCCGCGTCATGGGGCGACATGGCGATCGGCGGCAGGTGCTCGGCGCGGAACTGCATGGCCTGGAGCGCGCTGACGTTGGCCTCGCGGAAGAAGCGGTGCATGGCGCCGCACAGGTCCTTGAGGCGCACCTCCGCATAGCGGGCCGGGCGGCGGCGGGAGAACTCGGGGATCACTTCCTCCAGCAACGCGTTGTCGTCGTGCAGCTTCTTGAAGGCGACGAGGCCCGAGATCAGCGTGCCCGCCTTCGAGGCCTCGACGCCGGGGGTGAGCAGGAACAGCAGCGAGTTGAGGTCGTTCTTCTCGGCGACGATGCGGTTCTCGCGCAGATACTGGGCGACCACGGGCGCGGGGATGCCGTGCTCGGTGTAGGCGCCGGTCTTCGGGTCGAAGCCGGGGGTGAGCAGGGTCAGCTTGTTGGGATCGGTCATGGCGAAGCCCGGCTCCATGCGGGAGAAGCCGTGCCATGCCGCGCCGGGCGCGAGCTGCCAGAAGGCGGGATCGGAGGCGAGCAGGTCGGTGGAGATGCTCTCCCACGGCACGTCGTGCACGCCGCCGGGGCGCGCGGCATCGGGGATCTGCACCCGGTCGGGCACGAACGGCTCGAAGAACCACTGCCGCTCGGGACGCTGCTCCTTCTCCTCGAACTCGCGCCGGACCGCGCGGATCTTCTTTCTGAGCTCGATGCCGAGGCGGATGGTGTCGTCCCACAGCACCTCGCCCGAGCGGCCCTTCATCATCTGCGCGCCCACGTCGAGTGAGGCGAACAGGGGGTAGAAGGGCGAGGTGGAGGCGTGCTGCATGAAGCTTTCGTTGAAGCGCCGGTGCTCCACCCGCCGCTTCTGGCCCTTGATGTGCCGGTCCTTCATGTGGATCTGCGAGGCCTGGGAGAAGCTCGCGAGCTGCTTGTGGGTGGACTGGGTGGCGATGATGCCGGGGCTGTCCGGCCCCAGGTCCTTCAGCCCCATGGCGAAGCGGCCGGCATAGAGCGGGTGGAACTTCATGAAGCCCGCCCAGGCCTCGTCGAACATGATGTATTCGCACAGATGGCCGATCTTCCCGAGGATCATCTCGGCATTGTGGATGGTGCCGTCATAGGTGCACTGCTCCACCACCGCCACGCGGAACGGGCGCTCCTTCTTCCAGGCGTCCTTGTCCTTCACCAGCGGATGGGTGCGGATGCGCTCGCGCAGCGTGTCCTCGTCGAAGGCGGAAAAGTCCATGGGGCCGATGAGGCCGTGGGCGTTGCGCGCGGTCGGCACATAGACCGGGATGCCGCCGGAGATCAGCAGCGCGCCGTGGTGGGCGGCCTTGTGGTTGTTGCGGTCGAACAGCACCAGGTCGCCGTCGGTGACAAGGGCGGAGAGCGCCACCTTGTTGGAGGTGGAGGTGCCGTTCAGCACGAAATAGGTCTTCTCGGCGCCGAAGATCTTCGCCGCCTCCTTCTGCGCCGCCAGGGCCGGCCCCTCGTGGGTGAGCAGGTCGCCGAGGTCGAGCACCGAATTGTCGAGGTCGTCGCGGAACACCGCCTCGCCCAGGTGCTCCATGAACACCCGGCCGATGGGGCTCCTGGAATAGAACATGCCGCCGTTGTGGCCGGGGCAGGTCCACAGCTGGTTGCCCTCCTGGGCATAGTCCACCAGCGCGCCGAAGAAGGGCGTCTTCAGCGTGTCGGCATATTTCTTGAGGCGGCTGATGAGGTTCTTGGCGATGAAGGCGGGCGTCTCCTCGGAGAGGAAGACGTAGCCGTCGATGAAGTCGAGCACCTCGACCGGCACATCCTCCAGCCGCTTGCGGCGGATGAGCAGGAGGATGGGGAAATCGAGCCCGCGCCGGCGCATCAGGTTGATGAGGGCGGCGGTCTTGCCCTCCAGGCCCTTCTTGCCCCAGTCCACCATCATGCAGCCGATGGCGGCATCGGTCTGCACCGCGATCTCCGCATCTTCCAGGTTGCGCGCGCGCACCACCTCGAAGCCGGAGCGCTCGATCTCCGCCACGATCTGGTTGTAGCGGGCGCCTTCCAGGTCCTCCGCGTCGAAGGTCGGGGTCGCGAAGAGGAAGGTGAAGCGTCTGAAATAGTCCATGGGGCACCCGCGCTGATCCGGTGGCAGATGTGGTTCGGTTCGATGACAGGACCACGACAGTGTCGCGCCGGGGCCTCACTCTCCATCGGGCAGGGTGAACACGGTGAGCTGGCCGCCGAGCGCGGTGTAGCTGCCGAGCGCCGCATAGGCCTTGTTGGCGCCCGAGCCGTCCTCGGGATCGGTGAGCCCCGCCGCGAGCCCGATGCCGGCCCAGCCGCCCACCCCGGAGAGCACCGCCACATATTGCCGGCCGGCATGCATGTAGGTGGTGACGTTGCCGACGATGCCGGACGGTGTCTTGAAACGGTAGAGCTCCGCGCCCGTGTGCGCGTCCACCGCCTTCAGATAGCCTTCGAGCGTGCCGTAGAACACGATGTTCCCGGCCGTGGCAAGGGCGCCGGACCACACCGAGAACTGCTCCGGCCGCGACCATGCGGGCCGGCCGGCGCGCGCGTCCCAGGCGATGAAGCCGCCGGTGCGGCCCTCGCCGCCGGGGGCGGGATACATGGTGAGGGTGGCGCCCACATAGGGCTGGCCGGGAGCGTAGTCCACATGGAAGGGCTCGTAGTCCATGCACATGCGGCTCACCGGCACGTAGAACAGGCGCGTCTGCGGCGAGAAGGCGGCCGGCTGCTGGTTCTTGGTGCCGATGGCGGCCGGACAGATGCCGGTATAGGTCTCGTCCTCGCCCCGCGCCTGCGTGGAATAGGCGGGGTCGAGGATCGGGCGGCCGAAGCCGGGGCTCGCCCTGTCCATGTCGATGCCGGTCGCCCAGTTGACGCTGGCGTCGTATTTGTCGGCGCGCAGCAGGTCGCCGCTCTCGCGGTCGAGGGTGTAGGCGAAGCCGTTGCGGTCGAAATGGGTGAGAAGGGGGCGCGCACTCCCCTCCACCTCCTGATCGGTCAGGATCATCTCGTTGACGCCGTCATAGTCCCACTGGTCGTGGGGCGTCATCTGGTAGACCCATTTCGCCATGCCCGTGTCCGGGTTGCGGGCGAAGATGGACTGCGACCACTTGTTGTCCCCCGGCCGCTGGGAGGGGTTCCAGGTGGAGGGGTTGGCGGTGCCGTAATAGATCAGGTTCAGCCTCGGGTCATAGGCGAACCAGCCCCAGGTGGCGCCGCCGCCGGTCTTCCACTGGTCGCCCTGCCAGCTTTGGAGGGAAGAATCCGGGCCGATGGGGCGGCCGAGGGCGGTGGTCTTTTCTGGGTCCACCAGCATCTCGGCATCCGGCCCGGTGCTGTAGGCGCGCCACAGGCGCTTGCCGTCCTTCATGCCGTAGGCGGTGAGGTGGCCGCGCGCGCCGAACTCCGCCCCGGCGATGCCGACGATGAGCTTGTCCTTCACCGGCATCACGGTGGCGGTGTTGGATTCGCCGATTCCGGGGTCGCCGTTGACGGCGGACCAGCGCTTCTCCCCGGTCAGGGCGTCGAGGGCGACGATGGTGGTGTCCGCCTGGTGCAGGAACACCATGCCTTCCGCATAGGCGAGGCCCCGGTAGACGAGGTCGCAGCACATGACGGCGGCCACCGCGCGCGACTGGCGCGGCTCGTATTTCCACAGGATGCGCCCGTCGTGGGCGAGGTCGAGGGCGTAGACCACGTTCGGAAAGGGCGTGTGGACATACATGATGTCGCCCACCACCAGCGGCGCCCCCTCGTGGCCGCGCAGCACGCCGGTGGAAAAGGTCCAGGCCACCTTCAGCCGCCCGACATTGCCGGCGTCGATCTGGTCGAGCGGGGAATAGCGGGTGTTGGCGTAGTCCACCGTTTGCAGAACCTGCTCGCGGCCGCCGGCGGCCCGCCGCAGCACGTCCTCGTTGGCAGCGGCGGGCAGGGCGCACAGCATCAGCCCTGTGGCGATGGCGGCGCGCGTCTTTCCCCGCGCCGGACGCGTTTGCGTGTGAATGGCCTCGTCCTCCCGGTGGCCGCGTCTTGAGGCGCGGTTCGTCCGTTCTCGCGCGGCGAACATGCCGCCGCGCCGGGGAACTTTGGCGCCCGCGCCGTGCCCGCGCAACCTGCCGCAGGGGCGGGGGCGCCGGCCTCAGGCGACCACGGGGGCGACGATGGCGTTCAGCGCCTCCGCCGCCGCGCGTGGGTCGAGCCGCACCTGGAGCCCGCGCTGGCCGCCATTGATGAAGACATGGGGCTGGGCGAGCGCCTGCTCCTCCATCACCACGCGCGGCGGGCGCATCTGGCCGAAGGGGCTGATGCCGCCCACCTTGTAGCCGGCGATGCGCTCGGCCTCGGCGGGCTTCATCATCTGCGCCGACTTGCCGCCGAAGGCCGCCGCCAGCTTCTTCATGGAGACCTCCCGGTCGGATGGCACCACGGCGCAGGCGGGGCGCCCGTCCACCAGCACCATGAGGGTCTTCAGCACCCGCTCCGGCGCTTCGCCGATGGCCTCGGCCGCCTGCAGGCCGATGCTGTCGGCGTCAGGGTCGTAATCATAGGTGTGCACGGTGAAGGCGATCTTCGCCTGCTCCAGCGCCCTGGTGGCGCGCGTGGCCTTGGACATGCCGTCCGTCCCTCGGCTTCCCTTTCGCGCATGCCCCGCGCCGGGCGATGGCTGGCGCGGGGCATGCGTCGAATCCCGCGATCCCGAAACGCGCTCAGCGCCAGCCGAGGGCGGGGGCGACATGCTTCAGGATCGCCTCGATGACATGGGCGTTATAATCCACCCCGAGCTGGTTGGGCACCGTGAGGAGCAGGGTGTCGGCCTCGGCGATGCCCTCGTCGGCCGCGAGCTGGCGCACCAGCGCCTCCGGCTCGTCGGCATAGGAGCGGCCGAAGATGGCGCGCGTCGTCTCGTCGAGGAAGCCTACCTGGTCACGCTCCTCGCCGCCGTGGCCGAAATAGGCGCGGTCGCGGTCGTCCACCAGCGCGAAGATGCTGCGGCTCACGGAAACGCGCGGCTCGTGCGTGTGGCCGGCGGCCTTCCAGGCGGCGCGATAGGCGCGGATCTGGTTCGCCTGCTGCACATGGAAGGGCAGCCCGCCCTCGTCATCCTTGAGGGTGGAGCTCTGCAGGTTCATGCCCTGCCGTGCCGCCCATTCCGCCGTGGCGTTGGAGCCTGCGCCCCACCAGATGCGCTCGCGCAGGCCCGGCGCGTGGGGCTCCAGCCGCAGCAGGCCGGGCGGGTTGGGGAACATGGGCCGGGGATTGGGCTGGGCGAAGCCTTCGCCGCGCAGCACGTCGAGGAACACCTCCGTGTGGCGCCGCGCCATGTCGGCCGGGCTCTCGCCGGGCGCCGGCGCGTAGCCGAAATGGCGCCAGCCGTCGATCACCTGCTCCGGCGAGCCGCGGCTGATGCCGAGCTGGAGCCGTCCGCCGGCGATGAGATCGGCCGCGCCGGCATCCTCCGCCATGTAGAGCGGGTTCTCGTAGCGCATGTCGATGACGGCGGTGCCGATCTCGATGCGGCGGGTGCGGGCGCCCACCGCCGCCAGCAGCGGGAAGGGCGAGGCGAGCTGGCGGGCGAAGTGGTGGACGCGGAAATAGGCGCCGTCCGCGCCCGATTCCTCGGCCGCGACCGCAAGCTCGATGGACTGGAGCAGCGCATCGGCCGCGGAGCGCGTGCCGGAGCCGGGGGAGGGGGTCCAGTGCCCGAAGGACAGAAAGCCGATCTTCTTCACGATGGATACCGCGCGAGGGGGAAGGTACCCCTGAAGGTAGGTGGCGATTGCGGCCACCGCATCCCCTCGCCCGCGTGCATCAGCGCACGCCCGCGCTCGCAGATCCGCAAGTTCAGCGGCAGGCTCGCCCGCGATGGCCGTTGGAAGGGGCGGCGCGCGGCCGCCCTAGCCGGCGTCAGGCCGCGGCGAGATCCTTCATGAAGGTGTCCACGGCCTCGCGCAGCTCGTTGGCCTGGGCGGAGAGCCCGCCCGAAAGGCCCATGAGCTGGCTCGATGCCGATCCCGTCATATTGGCGGCCTGGCCGACGCCGGTGATGTTCTGCGCCACCTCGCTGGTGCCGGAGGCGGCCTGCTGGCAGTTGTGGGCGATCTCGGAGGTCGCCACCCCCTGCTCCTCCACTGCGCCGGCGATGGCGGTGGCGGTCTCCTTGATGGTGGTGATGACGCGGACGATCTCCGCCATGGACTTCACCGTGCTGTCGGTGGCGTCGCGGATCTCGGAAATCTTGGAGGAGATTTCGTCGGTGGCCTTGGCGGTCTGCTCCGCGAGCTGCTTCACCTCGGAGGCCACCACCGCGAAGCCCTTGCCGGCGTCGCCCGCGCGCGCGGCTTCGATGGTGGCGTTGAGGGCGAGCAGGTTGGTCTGGGCGGCGATGTCCTTGATGAGGTCCAGCACCTCGCCGATGTCCACCGCCGCCTTGGCCAGGGCGCCGATGTGGCCGTTGGAGGTCTCCGCTTCCTGAAAGGCGGTGTCGGCAACCGTCGCGGAATGGGCCACCTGGCCGTTGATTTCCCGCACCGAGGCCGCCATCTCCTCGGAGGCGGAGGCCACGGTCTGCACGTTGGTGGACGCCTGCTCGGAGGCCGCTGCCACCGCCTGGGCTTGGCGGGAGGTTTCCTCCGCCGTGGCCGAAAGGTTCCGCGCCGCGTCCGCCACCTCGCCGGAGGAGTGGACGAAGGCGGAGACGAGCTGCTGCATGTGGGCGACGAACTCCTCGGCGAGCTTGCCCCGGCGCAGGATCTGCGCCTTGGCGGCCGTTTCCGCCTCGGCCTGGGCGGCCCGCACGCGCGCCGCCTCCTGGAGCTGGCCACGCAGATCCACCAGCGACTTGGCGATGGCGCCCACCTCGTCGTGCCGGTCGGCGTGGGGCACGCTCACCTCGAGGCTGCCGTGGCCGAGCGCGGCCATGACGTCCATGGACTCCTTCACCGGCCCCACGATGCTGCGGCGGGTGATGAAGACCGCGAGCGCGATCACCGCGAGCGTGCCGAGCGCCATGCCGACCACCAGCAGCCAGGCGGTGCGGTGGGCGAGGGCGGTGGCGGCGGCGTGCTGCGCCTCCATGGAGGCGGTCAGCCGCTTGTTGATGCCGGTGGTCGCGTCGGCGAGGGCGTCGAGCTTGGGCGAGCAGGTGGTCCGCATGGTCTCGCCCAGGCGGGCGATTTCCTCGGCGGAGGCGGCGGTGCGGGCCTGCCGCAGGATGGTGCCGCACTCCGCGGCCATGGTGCCCTTCACCCGCTGCAGGAGCTGGTCCATCTCCGCCGCGAACTCGGGCGTCTCCGCCTTGATGAGCTCCACCCTGGACTTGTAGTCCTCAAGCGCCTTTTCGATGAGCTGCGTCGCCTCCTCGTCCTTGGCCGGGGTGTCGGCCACGATCAGACGGTAGAGGCCGATGTCGACCTGGCGCAGGAGGCGGTTGGTGCGGGCGAGGTTGGCGGCGGCGGGGGCGGGCCCTTCGATGATGGCGGTGCCGACGGCGTTGATGACCGTCATCTGGAACGAGGCGTAGAGGATCGCGCCGAACGAGAGGATGGCGAGCAGCAGCAGGAGACTCACGACCTTCAGCGTCAGCGACCAGTTCTTGAACGACATTGATCCCCCCGGGCCCCGACCGGCCAGCTACGATATCCCGATGGCGCAGCGGGAGCAGGGCCGCCGCACGATGCCGCGCGCCTTGGTGGCGGGAGGCCGCAAACCGTTCGGGGACCGCCCGTCGTCCGCAAGATGCGCTGCGGCGAAGCTTAGCGGATCGCTATTTCCGGCGGTAGCCTGGGAATTGCGCGGGTGCAAGCTCCGCGCAGGCATGTCGGGATCGCAGACGGCGCCCCCGCGGGGGCGCCGCCGGGCCTACCTGAACCCGAGCAGAAGCGCCGACTGGTAGAAGACGAAGGCCACCAGCCACGCATAGACCAGCGAGGTGCCCAGGGAGAACAGCATGAATCCCCACGAGCGGCTTTCCGCCTTCGCCGTCGCCACCGTGGTCAGGCAGGGGGTGTAGAGCAGGCAGAACAGGCAGAAACTGTAGGCCGCGGCCGGGGAGACGGTGACCGAGATGTGCTGCGCCACGAGGCCGGCCGACATGGCATAGATGGTCGCCAGCGAGCCGATGACCACCTCCTTGGCGATGAAGCCGAAGATCAGCGCCAGGGTGAGGTAGGGGTCGATGCCGATGGGCGCCATGATCGGCTGCAGGAACTGGCCGATCTGCCCGCCCCAGGTGTCGAGGCCCTCGGCGTCGGTGGGGAAGTTGGTGAGGAACCACACGCCCATGGTGCCGAGGATGATGAAGCTGGTGGCGCGGTGCAGGAACTCGCGCAGCTCGCCATAGCCGCGCAGCCACACCTGCCTGAGCGTCGGCACGCGATAGGGCGGCAGCTCCAGCACGAACGGCTCGGTGCTCTTGAACTGCTTCGAGCGGCTGAAGATCGCCGCCGCCAGGAACGCCGCCAGGAAGCTGATGACGTAAAGCGAGAACAGCACCAGCGGCCCCTGGGCCGGCGGGAACACGGCGGAGATGATGAACACGAACACCGCCAGCCGCGCCGAGCACAGCGAGAACGGAATGATGAGCATGGACAGGAGCCGCAGCGGTCGCGAGCGCATCACGCGCGTGCCCATCAGCGCCGGCACGTTGCAGCCGAAGCCCATCATCTGCATGACGAAGGCGCGCCCGTCGAGGCCGAGCCGGCGCATCCAGGTGTCCATGAGATAGGCGGCGCGGGAGAGGTAGCCGCTGTCCTCCACCACCGCCATGCAGAAGAAGAACAGCATGATGAGCGGGACGAAGGACGCGACGGTGGCAACGCCCAGCCAGATGCCGTTGATGACGAAGTTCTGGAGCCAGCTCGGCCCCAGGCCCAGCACCGGCTCCAGGATGTCGGCCTGGATCCAGTCTGTGATGGCGCCCACCCAGTCCTGGGAGGGCAGGCCGATGCTCCAGACGATGTAGAACACGCCGAGCATGACCGCGAAGAACAGCGGCAGCCCGAGGATGGGGTGCAGCAGCCAGCGGTCGAGGCGCTCGGTGAGGGTCTTCGGCGGCTCGTGCGGATAGGCGACGGCGCCCGCGATGGTCTCGGAGAGGGTCTCCTCGCTCATGAGGGTGGCGCGCAGGTGCTCGTAATTGGCAAGTACCGGCGGGGTGCCCGCGCGCTGCTCGAGCACCTGCGAGACCGAGGCCATGCCCTCGGCGAAGCCATGGCCATACTTGGCGCTGATGAGATGCACGGGCAGGTCGAGCCGGGCGGAGAGGGCGGCGGGGTCGATCTCGATGCCCGCCCGGCGCGCCTCGTCTTCCATGTTCAGCATCACGACCGCCGGCAGGCCCAGCAGCTTCACCTGTAGCGGCATCAGGATCTGGCGGTCGATCTGGCTGGCGTTGACCACCACGATCACGAGGTCGACCGGATAGGCCTTGAGAAAGTTGGCGACCACCGTCTCGTCTTCGGAGAAGCCCTCGAGGTCGTAGATGCCGGGCAGGTCGATGAACTCGACCTCGCGGCCGCCCAGCTTCACGCGCGCATTGGAGAGGCTGACGGTGATGCCCGGCCAGTTGCCCACATAGGCGCTGGCCCCGGTGATCCGGTTATACAGCATCGACTTGCCCGTGTTGGGCTGGCCGATGAGGGCGACGCGCGGAATGTTGTTCAGCGTGGGCGCGAGCTTAACCTCGGGAGCGCAGCAATCCATCGTAATTCCCAGCCGGATGGCACTCCGGCGCGGCTCGCGGGGAGCTGCCCGGACGCGGTTGTTCCAAAGATCCACATCCGTCCGTCGGCTGGTGCCGGCGGCGGCGGTCGTCGGGGCGGCGGCGGGTGCCGCTCGCCATGATGCGGACCGGTGGGGCCGGCCGGTCCGGGATCGCCTTTCGCTGGCCGCGGCTGGCGGCAATCGTCCTGAATGATCGCGCTTGCGCGTGTTCCTTGCTTCGGGCGGGCCCTAGACCCGGCGCACCTTGACCTGCGCGGCTTCCGCCCGGCGAATGGCGATGTCGGTCGCCTTGCCCGCGCGGACGACGAGAGGCCCGCCGAACCATCCCCGCCGCACCATGGACACCTGGCGCGACGCGCTCACGCCCATGGCGCGCAGCCGCACCGAGAGTCCGTGCTCGAAGACGCCGGCCTCCACCGATTCGACGACGCCGCTCTCGCCGGGCTGCAGGTTGGCGAGGGTCGTGATCTGGCCTGCATGGGCGAATTTCGGGGATGAATCGTGCATCTCAAACCTCGGAGCCGGAAATGTCGCGGAAGATGAAAGGCGTGCCTGTGAAGATCGCGCGGGGTGAGCGCGCCGCGCGCATAACGCGCGCAGCCGGGAGATGAGGCGTTCGTCGGCGCGTGCCGGCGCAGGCGGTGCTGGAAAATTGCATACATGGGCCGGGCTGGCGGGCGGGGCGGGCAAGGTGCCCGGAGGGCGTTCCGTGTTCCCGCGGGGAAATCCCCTTCATTGTCGCCATCACGCCGTCCGCCATGCTCAGGAGCGGGACCCGTCCTCAACCGGGTACCCGACAGGTGCCCTAAGCTGTAGCACTTTAGCGCTTCTTGTGTAAGTGCCTGAAAATCATTGTAATTATAATTGTTCTAAGGTGCGGGGCCGGTCTGCCCGCGGCGCACGAAAAAGCCCCCTCCCGCGGCGCGGAAGGGGGCTCGTTTCATCCGAGGTCCGGAAGGGCTCAGGCCTTGCGCGCGCCGGTGTGGACCAGCGTGCCCACCTGCTCGCCGCGCAGGGCGGCGGTGAGGCGGCCGGGAACGAGGCCGTTCACCACCTGCACCCGCTCGATGTGGCGGGCGGTGGCCATCACCTCCAGCAGGGCCCGGTCGAAGGGCAGGGGGCCCTCCTGCTTGGCGAGGTCGGCATAGGTCGTCTCCGACAGGAACTGCGCCTTGCCGCCCTCGGGGCCGTTCGGGTCGGCGGTGTAGACGCCGTCCACATCCTCCACGATCGTCAGCCCCGCCGCGCCGAGCGCGTCGGCCAGCAGGAAGGCGCCGGTATCGGCCCGGTGCACGGGGATGCGGGTGCCGGGGAACTCGTGGTGGTGGAAGGGCGGGAAGGCGCTGCCCACCACCGCGCGGGCGGCGGCGAGATGGATCGAGAGCTGGCCCGCGATGGTCGGGTGCTCGATGTAGGAGACCCCTTCCGGCGCAAGCAGCGAGGCGAGGATGTGGCCATTCTGCCCGGCCTCGCTCGCCGCGAGCGGCGCGAGCGAGCCCACCGGCAGGCCGAGGTCCAGGCCCACGCTATAGAGGTGGCGGGCGCGCACGCCGGCGCCGGTGACGATGAGCATGCGGTGCTCCGGCAGGAGCTTGCGCAGCTCATCCACGATCGGGAGGATGGCCTCCGGGCCGCGGTCCATGATGGAGCGGCCGCCGATCTTCACCACCTGCAGCCAGGGCAGGAGGCGGATGGGGCGCACCCCCGCCACCGGGCGGGTGAGGTGGCTGTCGAGAAGGGTCTGGCTCGCGAGCGGCGAGGCGACGTGCTTGATGGCGCTGGTGGTTTCAGACATTGCGTGCGCTCCTCAGCTCGCGGTGATGATGGTGCCGACGTGCTCGCCGTTGAGCGCGCGGGTCAGGTTGCCGGGCACGAGGCCGTTGACGACCTGGACCTCGCGCACGTGGCGGGCGGACTTCAGCAGGTCGAGCATCGGGAACTCGAGGATCGAGTCGGCGAGCCCGCGCGACTTCATCTCGTCCACCGAGATCTTCGGGATGAAGGTGGCATCCTTCGAGGTCTTCGGGTTGGCGGTGTAGAGGCCGTTCTCGTCTTTCACGAAGATCATGGCCTTGCAGCCGAACTGCTCGGCCAGCAGGAAGCAGCCGGCATCGGTGCGGTAGGGCGGGATGACCCCTTCGGCCGCCGGGCGGGTCCACAGCGAGTAGGGAGGCATGCCGCTGAAGACCACCGCGTGCACCTCGGCCAGGGTCAGCGGAACCGCCGACATGCCGGCGCCGCTCACGGTGGTGATGCCGTGCTTGGCCAGGAGCTGGCCGAGCATCTCGGCATTCTGGTTCGCCACGGAGGCGCCGAGCTGGGCGAGCACGCCCGCCGGCAGGTTCAGCTCCGCGGCGATGGAGTAGAGGTGGCGGGCGCGGGTGCCGGCGCCGGTGCCGATGAGGAGCTTGTGCGCCTTGCGGGCGGTGACGATTTCATCCACCAGCGGATAGACCGCTGAGCGCCCGCGGTCGATGACGCTCTGTCCGCCGATCTTGATCACGGTCGCATCGGGCAGGATCCGGAAATCCTCGGCCGTGTCGGCCGCGGCCAGAAGCTGCGGGTCGGTCAGCGAGCGCTGCATGAGGAGCGCCTCGAGTTCTGCCGTCGTGTTGGCCATCGGTTACCCTTTCGGTGTTGGCATCGCTTGTTATTTCTTGGGAAAGCTCAATACGGCCCAGCTATTTACCGTGCAATATGCAGAATTTATGCGTGCTTCTCCCCGCCGGGAAAGAACGACACGGAATGCACAAGGGCGCTGGCCGGGGCAGGGCGCGGGAAGAGCGATCACGCGCTCGTGTGGGCCGAAGCGGAATGCGGGCCGTCGACGGGCCGCGCGCCATTGGCGCCTTCCCTCGGAATGCATGAGAGGCCATCATGCTCCAGCTCCTCTTCCGTCACCGGCGCCCCGCGCCGCTGGGGCATCCGGGGTACGCGTGCCGTGTCAGCGGCGTTGAATGAAGGGGTGGCTTCATCGCATGGCATCGTTAGGCCAGTTCGACGACGTTATCTATGCGATCTATGGCGCAGCGCTGGATCCGGAGCAGTGGCCGGCCGTGCTCTCGAAGATCGGCGCCGCCTTCGAGGGCGAGGGCGCGATCGTGCTGTTCTACAAGGAGGACGCGCGCTCGGAGTTCATCCATGCGCCGGAGCTGGAGGGAGCGGTGCGCGCCTATCTCGACGGCGAGTGGTGGACGCGCGACCTCCACGCCCTGCGGGCCATCGAGCATCATTTCCGCGACGGCGACGTGATGAGCGACTTCACCATCGCCTCCCAGGACGAGATGGAGACGCATCCCATCTACACCGAGTTCTTCCGCAGCGTGGGTTTCGGCTGGCTGATGTCGGCCATCATGCTGCCGGACTTCGGCTACCTCGTCGCGCTCTCGGTGCCGCGCGCCAAGGCCAGGGGCCCCTTCGGCGCGGAGGAGATGGAGATGCTGCGCATGCTGAGCCGGCATGTGGAGCAGGCGCTGCGGCTTTCCATGCGCATCGCCAATCTCGACACCTCGCAGGTGGCGATGCTCGCGGCGCTCGATGCGGTCTCCGCCGGCATCTGCGCGCTCGACGCGGACGGGCGCCGGGTACTGGCCAACAAGAGCGCCCGCGACCAGTTCGAGGATTACTTCTGCGATCCGGACGGCCGCATGGCGCCCCGCCAGCCTTCTGAGCGGGCTCGCTTCCTCGCCATGGTGGAGGCCGCCCGGTGCGTGGGCGAAACCGACCAGCCTCCACGCTCCTGCATCGTCACCGGGAAGGCGGGGCAGCGCCTCGCGGTGTGGGCGCTGCCGGTCACGGTGGAATCGCGCCGGCGCATCGGCGGGCAGGAAGGGGAGGCGCGCGTTCTCATTGTCGCCGTGCCGCTGGAGCACCAGCAGATGGTGGCGCCCGCGGTGATCCGCGACATGTTCGGCCTGTCCCTGGGCGAGGCGCGCCTCGCCTCGCTCATCGGCGGCGGCGTGGCGTTGCAGCAGGCCGCCGACAGGCTGGGCATCACCCAGGGCACCGCGCGGGTGGTGCTGAAGCGCGTGTTCTCGAAGCTGGGTATCAACCGGCAGACGGAGCTCGTGCTCCAGCTCTCGAAGCTGGGCGGGTGGTGAGCGTGGAGGCCGGGCGAAGGTGCCGGGCCATCTCATGTCGGTGTAATCGGAAAATATAAGCCGCAGCGCCGTTAGATCCCATTTGGGATATGGTCGATCCAGGTCTTGGCATTAACTGAAGGGCAAGCGATCGGCCTGCGGAAACTCATCGCGTCGACATCCGGAAGAAGGTGAATGCGCGCCCTGGGCCAGGCTCGGGATCGGGGAAGTTGCGTCAACTTGCCCTAAGGTCTTTGATCGTCAATGGAGCCGGTTACCGTTATCGTGACGGTCCGGATGTCTTGATGGAGGTATGGAGCGCCATGACTTTGCCACTCACCGGCATCAAGGTCATTGATTTCACGGGTGTTCAGTCTGGCCCCTCCTGCACGCAGCTCCTGGCGTGGTATGGCGCCGACGTCATCAAGGTGGAGCGTCCCGGCGTCGGAGACGTGACCCGTCGCCAGCTTCGGGACATTCCCGACCTCGATGCGCTCTACTTCACGATGCTGAATGCCAACAAGCGCTCGGTCGAGTTGAATACGAAAACTCCCGAGGGCGAGAAGATCATGGAGCAGCTCATCAGGGAGGCGGATGTTCTCGTCGAGAATTTCCACCCCGGCGCCATGGATCACATGGGCTTCACCTGGGAGCGCCTGCAGGAGCTGAACCCGCGCCTCATCTTCGGCTCCATCAAGGGCTTCAACGACGAATCGCCCTATGCCGACATCAAGAGCTACGAGAACGTGGCCCAGGCCGCCGGCGGTGCCCTTTCCACCACCGGCTTCTGGGACGGCCCGCCGACGGTGAGCGCCGCCGCGCTGGGCGACAGCAACACCGGCATGCACCTGCTGATCGGCCTGCTCACCGCGCTCGTGGGGCGCGAGCGGACCGGCAAGGGCCAGCGCGTCACCGTCTCCATGCAGGACAGCGTGCTCAACCTCTGCCGCGTGAAGCTGCGGGACCAGCAGCGGCTCGACAAGCTCGGCTACCTGGAGGAATACCCCCAGTATCCGAACACGCCGTTCGGCGACGCGGTGCCCCGCGGCGGCAATGCCGGCGGCGGCGGCCAGCCGGGCTGGGTGCTGAAGTGCAAGGGCTGGGAGACCGATCCCAACGCCTATGTCTACTTCACCATTCAGGAGCAGGACTGGGGCCCCACCGCCGAGGCCATCGGCCATCCCGAATGGAAGGATGATCCGAAGTACAACACGCCGGAGGCCCGCCAGCCGCACATCTTCGACATCTTCGCCGAGATCGAGAAGAAGCTGGTGACCATGACCAAGTTCGAGGCCGTGGAAGAGATGCGCAAGTTCGGCATCCCCATCGCGCCCGTGCTCTCCATGAAGGACATCGCCCACGACGAGTCCCTGCGCAGGAGCGGCTCGGTGGTGGAGGTGGAGCAGAAGCTGCGCGGCAAGTTCCTCACCGTAGGCAGCCCCATCAAGTTCTCCGACTTCACGCCGAACATCACCAGCGCGCCGCTGCTGGGCGAGCACACGGACGAAGTGCTCACCCATCTCGGCTACAGCGCCGACCAGATCAAGGATCTGCGCGCGAAGAAGGTGATCTGATCGCACCATGTTCGCACGCCGGCCGCCGCTCCCTGAACGCATGGCGGCCGGCGCGTTTCCCGGAAGATCGAGGCAGCAATGGCAGGCGAAACGGAAAACCTCACCGACGGCGCGCACCTCGTCATCGATGCGCTGAAGCTCAACGGCATCGACACCCTCTTCGGCGTGGTGGGCATCCCGATCACGGATCTCGCCCGCCTCGCCCAGGCGGAGGGCCTGCGCTACATCGGCTTTCGCCACGAGCAGCCGGCCGGCCACGCCGCCGGCGTCAGCGGCTTCCTCACCGGCAAGCCGGGCATCTGCCTTACGGTCTCCGCGCCGGGCTTCCTGAATGGCATGGTGGCGCTCGCCAACGCCACCACCAACGGCTTCCCGATGATCCTCATCTCCGGTTCCAGCGACCGGGCCATCGTCGATCTCCAGCGCGGCGACTATGAGGAGCTGGACCAGATGAATGCCGCCAAGCCCTATGCCAAGGCGGCCTACCGCGTGAACCGCCCTGAGGATATCGGCCTCGGCGTGGCGCGCGCCATCCGCACGGCGGTGTCGGGCCGTCCGGGCGGCGTCTATCTCGACCTGCCGGCGGACGTCATCAGCGCCACCATCGACGCCGCGGCGGGCAAGCGCTCCCTCATCCAGGTGGTGGACCCCGCGCCCCGGCAGCTTCCGGCGGCCGATGCCGTCGCCCGCGCCCTGGCGCTGCTCGCCGGCGCGAAGCGGCCGCTGATCGTGATTGGCAAGGGCGCCGCCTATTCCCGCGCCGAGGATGCCATCCGCCAGTTCGTGGAGGCGACCGGCATTCCCTTCCTGCCCATGTCCATGGGCAAGGGCGTGCTGCCGGATACCCATCCCCAGTGCGCGGCGGCCGCCCGCTCCCTGGCGCTGAAGGAGGCGGATGTGGTCCTGCTCCTGGGCGCGCGCCTCAACTGGCTGCTCGGCCATGGCAAGAGCCCGGAATGGGCGCCGGATTTCCAGCTCATCCAGGTGGATATCCACGCCGCCGAGATGGATTCCAACCGCCGGGTGGCGGCCCCCGTGGTGGGCGACATCCTCTCCAGCGTCGAGGCGATGCTGGCCGGCCTGCCGGCCGCGGGGGTGAAGCCGCAGACGGCCTGGAACGACGCCCTCGACGCCCACAAGGCGGTCAACCGCGAGAAGATGGAGAAGCACCTTGCGGCCAATCCGAGCCCGATGGACTTCTTCAGCGCGTTCGGCGCCATCCGCAAGGTGGTGGCCGACAAGCCCGACCTCTACATCGTGAGCGAGGGTGCGAACACCCTCGACATCGGCCGCAACCTCATCGACCAGCATTTGCCGCGCCACCGGCTCGATGTCGGCACCTGGGGCGTGATGGGCGTCGGCCTCGGCAATGCCATCGGCGCCGCCGTGACCACCGGCAAGCAGGTGCTGGCCATCGAGGGCGACAGCGCCTTCGGCTTCAGCGGCATGGAGGTGGAGACCATCTGCCGCTATGGGCTGCCCGTCACCCTGGTCGTGCTCAACAACGGCGGCATCTACAAGGGCGACGACCACAACCGCAGCGGCGGCAGCGATCCCGCTCCCACCGTGCTCGACCTCAAGGCGCGCTATGATCAGGTGATCGAGGCCTTCGGCGGCAGGGGCTATCACGTGGAGACACCCGCCGCGCTCGCGGAGGCGCTCGCGGAGGCGCTCGCCTCCGGCAAGCCGGCCCTCATCAATGCGGTCATCGATCCCCACGCCGGCACCGAGAGCGGACACCTCACGAACCTCAATCCGCAGAGCGCCGTGAGCCATAGCTGAACCTGCGTCGCCGGGGCCCTTCATCCGCGCGGAGGGAGGGTCCTTGCACGTTTCCCCCGCGAGCCGTCCTTCCCCTTCGAGGTGCCCATGTCCGAAGCCGACGCGCCCGCCGGCGCCAATTCTCCCGACGGCCCGCTCAAGGGCCTGCTGGTCATCGACCTTACGCACATCCTCAACGGCCCGTTCGGAACCATGATCCTCTCCGATCTCGGGGCGCGGGTCATCAAGGTGGAGGAGCCCGGCCACGGTGACGACACACGCACCTACGGGCCGTTCGTGGGGGACCAGTCGCTCTACTTCTCGTTCCTGAACCGGGGCAAGGAAAGCATCATCCTCGACCTGAAAAACGAGGGCGACCGCGAGGTCTTCCTCAACATGGTGCGCAAGGCGGACATTCTGGCCGAGAACTACAAGCCGGGCACCATGGCCCACCTGGGCCTCAGCTATGACGAGCTGTCCGCGATCAACCCGCGGCTGATCTATGCCTCGTCCTCCGGCTTCGGGCAGACCGGGCCCATGGCGCAGTTCCCGGCCTACGACACCATCATCCAGGGCATGAGCGGCATCATGATGGATACCGGCCTGCCCACGGACCCGCCCACCCGCGTCGGCACCTCCATGTCGGACCTGTGCGGCGGCATCTTCATGTACGCCGGCATCACCTCCGCGCTCTATGCCCGCGAGAAGACCGGGCGCGGAACGCACGTGGACATCTCCATGTTCGACGCCACGCTTTCCTTCCTGGAGCACGGCTTCATGGCCTATGTGGCCACCGGGAAGGCGCCGCCGCGCATCGGCAACCGCCATCCCTACATGGCGCCGTTCGATGTGTTCGAGGCGGCCGACAAGCCGTTCGTGATCGCCACCGGCTCCGACCACCTGTTCGCGCAGCTCTGTGCCGCGGTCGGGCGGGGCGATCTGGTGGAGGACGCGCGCTTCCGCACGAACCCGGACCGCAACCACAACGTGGCCGCGCTGAAGGCGGAGCTGGAGGCGGCGCTGAAGGCACAGCCGGCGGCGCACTGGCTGAAGGCGCTGCACGAGGCGGGAGTGCCGGTGGGCCCCATCCTCGACGTGGCGGAGGCCATCGAGCATCCGCAGACGGCGGCGCGCAACATGGTGATCGAGGCCGGCGGCCTGCGCATGCCCGGCAATCCCATCAAGCTCAGCGGCTATGAGGACCCCCTGAAGCGCCCGGCCGCGCCCGCCCTCGACCAGCACGGGGCGGCGCTGCGGCGCGAATTCGAGGCCTGATCGCGCGCTGATTGGCCGTCATCGTGGATTTCTCACCGGGCCCCCGCGGGGGGGGCGATGCGTTCGCGTGTCGGCTTCAAAGATGTTTTCAGAGCTAAGATGAGTATCCAACATGGGATATTGAGTGGATATCCCCGATCTGCAAAGCATTAATGTCTTGAGGTGTTGGTTGTTGTGCGGGTTGCGAGGGGCGCTCTGCGTCACTTCGCGCGCGTTGGGCGGTGTCCCAGGGCGGTCGTCGGCCAAAGCGGCCGCAGCCCGCCGGCCAGCCTCGGAAACACTCGGCTGGATAAGGAAAGGGGCGCCTCGTGAGCAGTGCAGTCATTCATGATCATCCGGAGAAGATCCGCTTCCCGCTGATGGAGAAGCGCACCGTCGGGTTCTTCCTGGCCTTCATGGCGGGCCTGATGAACGCATGGACCCTGGCCCATGCGCAGACCTTCGCCACCGTGCAGTCGGGCAACGTGGTGCAGAGCGGCTATCGCCTGGTGGAGGGAGACTGGCCGGCCTTCATCTTCGCCATCGGCTCGGTGGTCGCGTTCGGGCTGGGGTCGGCGGTGTGCGGGGTGCTGATGACCACGCGGCTGCGCCGCGGCCACATTTTCACCCCCGTGGTGCTGTGGTTCGAGTGCATCGCGCTCGTCGCGCTCGGTGTCGCCTCGCGGATGGGGCTGATCGATCCCCACACCGTGGCTTATGCGGTCAGCTTCGTCGCCGGCGCCCAGGGCAACGCCTACCACAAGAACCATGGCATGCTTTATGGCAATGTCGCCGTGACGTTCGTGGTACAAATGGCCTTCAACTTCGTCGCGCAGAGCCTGTTCCGGAGAGACGGCATCAACGGCGAGCCGAACCTGATGTGGGCCGGCATCTTCTTCTCGGTGCTGGTGGGTTTTGCCGCCGGTGGTGCCGTCGGTTTCTACGTGGACCTGCGGGTGGTGGATCACGCGTCGCTGTTCCTCGCTGCCTTCATCTCGCTGGTGCTGGCGGTGGGCGCGATGCGTGCGCCGAAGACGGCGGACCCGACTTCGGGTGGCCTCATCGGCTGACCTTGTGGCGGCGGCGACGTGGTGTCGCCGCCGCCACCGGGCTCGCGTGACGCAACATCCGCGGCACCCTTCCCGGTGCCGCCCTGAAGGGAGAGGTGTGCCATGAGCAAATCCCCGATCGAAGGCGTCGCGCCTTATTCCGGCCCGGCCGGAGGATGGGACGCGCTGGCCGCGGTGGCGAAGGCGGTGCGCAACGAGATGGGCGCGAGCACCAATACCCGCGCCCTCATGGAGATGAACCAGCCCGACGGCTTCGACTGCCCCGGCTGCGCCTGGCCGGACCCGCGCCACACCTCCTCGTTCGAGTTCTGCGAGAACGGCGCGAAGGCGGTCACCTGGGAGGCGACCTCCAAGCGGGTGACGCCCGAATTCTTCGCGCAGCATGCCGTCAGCGAGCTGTGGGACTGGCCGGACCACGCGCTTGAGGACGCCGGCCGCCTCACCCATCCCCTGCGCTACGACGCCGGCAGCGACCGCTTCGTGCCGGTGAGCTGGGCTGAGGCCTTCTCGGGCATCGCCGCCCGGCTCAATGCCCTGGAGCATCCCGGCCAGGCGGAATTCTACACCTCGGGCCGCGCCTCCAACGAGGCGGCCTTCGTCTACCAGCTGTTCGCGCGCACGCTCGGCACCAACAATTTCCCGGACTGCTCCAACATGTGCCACGAGCCCACCAGCGTGGGCCTGCCGCAGTCCATCGGCGTGGGCAAGGGCACGGTGACGCTGGAGGATTTCGACCAGGCGGACCTCGTGTTCTGCATCGGCCACAATCCCGGCACCAATCATCCGCGCATGCTCTCCACGCTGCGCGCCGTGTCTCTGCGGGGCAAGCCCATCATCGTGCTCAATCCGCTGCGGGAGCGCGGGCTGGAGCGCTTCGCCCCGCCGCAGGACCCGGTGGAGATGCTCACCCTCTCCTCCACGCCGCTGGCCTCGGCCTATCACCAGGTGAAGGTGGGCGGCGATGTCGCGGCGCTGAAGGGCATCATGAAGGCGCTGCTGGCGGAGGATGCCGCCCGCACCGCGCGCGGCGATGAGGGCCTGCTCGACCGCGCCTTCATCGCCGAGCACACGGCAGGCTTCGAGGGCCTCGTGGCGGATATCGCGGCCACGGGCTGGGATGAGATCGAGCAGCGCTCCGGCCTCGCCCGCGTGGCCATCGAATCCATCGCCGAGGTCTATTGGTCGTCCGAGCGCGTCATCGCCTGCTATGGCATGGGCATCACCCAGCATCGGCACGGCACCGAGAACGTGCGGCAGATCGTGAACCTGCTGATGCTGCGCGGCAACATGGGCCGGCCCGGCGCCGGCATCTGTCCCCTGCGCGGCCATTCCAACGTGCAGGGCGACCGCACCGTCGGCATCACCGAGATCCCCGCCGAGCCTTTCCTCGCGCGGCTCGACAAGGCGTTCGGCATCTCCGCCCCGCGCGCACACGGGCACAATGCGGTGAAGGCGCTGGCGGCCATGGTGGACGGCTCGGCGCGCGCCTTCATCGGCCTCGGCGGCAACTTCGCGGTGGCCATGCCGGACCCGCAGGCCGCCTTTAGCGCCTTCCGCAAGCTCGACCTGAACGTGCAGATCATCACCAAGCTGAACCGTTCGGCGCTGCTGACGGCGGCAAACAGCTACATCCTGCCCTGTCTCGGCCGCACCGAGCTCGACGCGCGCAACGGCGTGCCGCAGGCGGTGACGGTGGAGGATTCCATGTCCATGGTGCACGCCTCGCGCGGGCGGCTGAAGCCGGCCTCCGACGAACTGCTCTCGGAGGTGGTGATCCTCACCTCCCTGGCGCGCGCCACCTTCCCCGGCAGCGCGATCGACTGGGAGGGCATGGCCGACGATTACGACAAGATCCGCGACAAGATCGAGGAAGTCTTTCCCGACTTCTTCGACTTCAACGCCCGCATCCGCCAGCCCGGCGGCTTCCGCCTGCGGGTGGACGCCTCGAACCGTAAGTGGGACACGCCGGACGGCAAGGCCCATTTCCTGGTGGCGCCCGGCACCGACGAGGACGACGGCCTCGACGACAATACCCTGGTGTGCACCACCCTGCGCAGCCACGACCAGTACAACACCACCATCTACGGCATGAACGACCGCTATCGCGGCATCACCGGCCGCCGCGACGTGGTGTTCGTCAATGGCGAGGATCTCGCGCGGCTTTGCCTCGCCGAGGGCGACCGGGTGGATGTGGTGGGCCGCGCCGGCCGCGTGCTGGAGGGGCTGACGGCGGTCACCTATCCCATCGCCAAGGGTTCGGTCGCGGCCTATTACCCGGAGGCGAACGTGCTGGTGGATCACGGGGATTACGACCGCGAATGCGGCGTGCCCGCCTATAAGTCCATCCCTGTCACGCTCCGCGCCGCCGCAGCCTGAGAGGAGACGCTTCGGCGCGCTCGCCGACCTCATGGCCATAATGGGCGCAGGGGTGTTTTCGAGCGAAGCAGGTGCCGTTGCGCGTGACGAAAATGCGGTCACGTGATGCGACCGGAATTGCCGTCGCCGCCTGACTGTCAGGGTGCTCTCCCGCCCGCTTCATGCCAAAGGCCCGCGAGCTTTTCTCAGGGCTCCTTGGTCAAGCCTGTGCGGTGCTTGAGAGCATTTTTAAGCGAAGTGGGTGCCGGCCGGCGTGAAGAAAACGCGTGATGGCGAGAGCCTGGAGTGGTTTCTGCGAGCCAATGCGAGCGGAAATCATTCCAGTGGCACCCATTTGTGAGCGCCCCCCACTTCGGCGTCAGCCGGCGGCCGCGACCGGCGGCGGCGCGAAGCGGCGGGCGGTGGCCTTGCGGCTCACCTTACCGTTGGGCGTGCGCTCCAGATGGTCCACGAACACCACCTTGCGGGGGCATTTGTAGGTGGCGAGATGGGCCGCGCAATAAGCGAGGATGGCCTCTTCGGCCGTTGCTTCCTCCGGGCGGGGGACCACGAAGGCGGTGATGATGCTCACATCCTCGCGCACCCGCGTTTCCGCCACCGCCGCTTCCGCGACGCCGGGGCAATGGGCCAGCACCTTCTCCACCTCCATGGGCGAGACGCGGTAGCCGAGCGCGTTCATCAGGTCGTCGTTGCGGCCATGGAACCACAGCCAGCCGTCGGCGTCGAACGCGGCGAGGTCTCCGCCCACGAACCACTCGCCGCGATACACGGCGGCCTCTTCCTCCGGCCGGTTCCAGTAGCCCAGCATGAGGCCGGGGTCGGAGCGGTGGACCGCCAGCAGGCCGGTTTCCCCCGTCGGCAGCGGCGCGGTGCCGCCCTCGATCGGCAGGATGGCGATCCGCCGGCCGGTCTGCGGACGGCCGGGGGAGCCGGGGCGGATCGGCTCGCCCGGCCGGCTGGAGATGAAGGTGGAGATTTCGCTCATGCCGAGCGATTCATAGATCCAGGTGCCGGTGGCGGCGTGCCAGTCGGCCAGCAGCTGCGGCGCCAGCGCCTCGCCCGCCGCCACCCCGTGGCGCAGGCTGGAGAGGTCCAACGCCCCAAGGTCGCAGTTCTTCAGGATCTGCCGGTAGACGGTGGGCACGGCGGCAAAGATGGTCGCGCGCCATTGCTCGATCAGTTTCGGCCACACGGCGGGATCGCGCGGGCCGTTGTAGATGACGCTGGTGGCGCCGCAGGCCCAGGGGTCCAGCAGGCCCACGCCGAGGGTGTAGGTCCAGTTCACGGCGCCCGCGTGGAGCAGCACGTCGCCTTCCGCGAGGCCCAGCCAGTCCTTGTGCATGGGCTGGCGGCCGAGTACGGCGCGCTGGGCGTGCACCACGCCCTTGGGCCGGCTGGTGGTGCCGGAGGTGTGGACGAGATAGGCGGGGTCGTCGGGCCCGGTGCGGGCATAGTCGGCGAGGGGCGCGTGGGCGGAAAGGCGCGCCATGTCGTCCGGATCGAGCACGATGCAATGGGCGAAGGCGTTGCGCTCGGCGAGATAGTCGCGCCCCAGCACCACGGCGGAGGCGCCGGAATCGTTGGAGAGGGCGACCACCTCTTCCTCTGTGAGCTGGGCCGAGGTGGGCTGCGCCACATAGCCGGCGGCGATGATGGAGAGGAAGGCGAGGACGAAGCTGGAATCGTTGCCGGCGCGGATGAGGATGCGCGCCTGCGGCGGCAGGCCGAGGCCCTGGAGGCCGGCCGCGATGCGCCGCACCGTGGCGTCGAGCGTGCCGTAGGTCCATTCCTCGGTGGCGCCGGCGGCGCCCACCAGGGCCAGTGCCCGTCGCCCGCCGAAGCGCTGCGCCTGGTGGGCGAGGCAGTATTCCGCAAGGTTGAAGTGCGTGGGAGCCGAGGGGGAGGAGGCTTGGGTCATGGTCTTGTCCTCGGAAATGGCGGCGGCGGGCGCGATGTCCCGCGTGCTGGGGAATTATACCACCGGCTCCGGTCTTCGAACGGCGCCTGCCGGCTCTTTCCTACGCGCCGCGCGGGCTTGGCCGGAAGGCTCGCGGGCAGGGCCTTGCGGTCTTTGGAAGAAGGCGCCGGCCGCGCCCGGCGTGGCGCGGCTGGCGAGGGGGCCTCACATGCCCAGCAGGCGCGGCACGAACATGGTGACGCCCGGCACGTAGGTGATGAGGGCGAGGAAGCCGAGCATGGCGAGCAGCCACGGCATCACCGCCACCGTGAGCTCGCTGATGCCCATCTTCGTGATGCCCGATGCCACGTAGAGATTGAGCCCCACCGGGGGGTGGCACATGCCCACCTCCATGTTCACCACGATCATGATGCCGAAGTGGATGGGGTCGATGCCGAGCCGCACCGCCACCGGGGTGAGGATGGGCGCCATGATGAGCACGATGGAGGTGGGCTCCATCACGTTGCCGGCCAGCAGCAGCAGGATGTTCACCATGAGCAGGAAGCCGATGACGCCGAGGCCGAGGCCCACCATCCATTCCGTCATCGCCTGCGGGATGTTCTCATTGGTCATGAGGAAGGAGAACAGGGCCGCGTTGGAGATGATGTAGAGCAGCATCGCCGACATGTTGGCGCTGGAGAGCAGCACCTTCGGCACGTCCTTCAGGCCCATGTCCTTGTAGACGAACACCGCGATGATGAAGGCGTAGACCGCGCTCACCGCCGCCGCCTCGGTGGGGGTGAAGGCGCCGGTGTAGATGCCGCCGATGACGATGATGATGAGCGCGAGGCCCCACGCGCACTCCCGGAAGGCGGTCCAACGCGCCTTGAAGCTGGCGCGCGGCAGGCGGGGATAGTCGTTCTTCCACGCCCGGTACCAGGTGGTGGCGCCAAGCAGCAGCGCCAGAAGCAGGCCGGGCACGATGCCGGCGATGAAGAGGTCGCCGATGGAGGCGGAGGTGACGCGCTCGCCGTTGGGGCCGGTCATCTGCAGGCCGGTGGTGGCCACCGAATACATCACCATCACGATGGAGGGCGGGATGAGGATGCCCAGCGCGCCCGAGGTGGTGATGACGCCGGCGCCGAAGCGCTGCGGGAAGCCCTGGGCCGCCATGGCCGGCAGCAGGATGGAGCCGATGGCCACCACGGTGGCGGGAGACGAGCCCGACACCGCCGCGAACAGGGCGCAGGCGAGCACGCCGGCGAGCCCGAGCCCCCCATGCCAGTGGCCGACGAGGCTGGTCGCGAAACCGATGAGCCGTCGTGCCACGCCGCCGTGGGTGAGGAAGTTGCCGGCGAGGATGAAGAACGGGATCGCCATGATCTCGAACTTCTCGATGCCCGTGAACAGTTTCTGAGCGACGATGTCGACCGGAATTTGCGTCAGCGTATAGACGAAGGTGAGCACCGTCATGCCGAGCGCGATGGAGATCGGCATGCCCGTGAGCATGAGCACCAGGAACAGGCCGAAGATGATGGCGGCGCTCATCGGCGGACATCCTGCGGAAAGAGGGCGGACTTGTCGGTGCCGGGCAGCTCGTCGAGCCCTGCCACGTGCCCGTGGTCATGGACCGGCAGCGCGCCCGTGCGCAGGAACGACCAGGTCACCTGCAGGAACCGGAAGCACATGAGGTAGGAGCCGAAGGGAATGGCGAGATAGACGATCCAGGAAGGCAGCTCCATCTCCGCCGTCATGTCGCCGAAGCCATAGCGGGCGATCACGAATTTCAGCCCGAAGGAGCCCACCACCGCCGTGAATACCGCCCCGCACAGCAGGCCGAACAGAATGAGCCAGTAGCGCCGCGAGGGGGTGAGCGCGTTCACCAGCACGTCCACGCCCACATGGATGCCGGTGCGCACGCCGTAGGCGGCGCCGATCTTGGCCATCCACACGAACATGATGATGCAGGCCTCCTGGGCCCAGCCCAGGTTGATGCCGCGCACATAGGGGTAGAGCATCGGCACGCCGGCCGCGTAGCGCTGGGCGACCGCGACGAAGATGAGCAGCGTGGCCGCCGCCATCAGCACCGAGATCAGCGTTTCTTCAAGGTAGTCGAGCGTGTGGACGAGCGCCTTGGCCGGGCCCTCCGCGCGGATGCGGTAGCCGAGATAGCCGAGGAACACCGCGGCGAGCACCGCGAGCATGACGTAGAGCTTGTGGAGCGGGTCTTCCATGGGTCCTCCCAGTCCCGGAGCCGGCCGAAGGCCGGGCGGAGGGGAAAAAGGGGCGCGCTCCGACAAGAGCGGAGCGCGCCGCACGCGGCCGGGAGGTTACTGGCCGACAGCCCGGGTGGCTTTGAGGACCTGATCGATGGTGTCCTGGCCGATGCGCGAGGACATCTCGGAATAGACCGGCTCCATGGCCTTGCGGAAGGCAGCGGTGGCCTCCGGCGTCGGCTTGGCGAGGGCGATCTTGCCGGACTTCCTCATGGCTTCCAGCGCCTCGTCATTCTCGGTCTGGGCGATGGAGTTGGCGTAGAGGGTGGCTTCCGCCATGGCCTTTTCGAGCTGGGCGCGGGTGTCGGCGGGCAGGGCATCCCAGAAGGCCTTGTTCACGATCACGGCGTAGCCGATGTAGCCGTGGTTGGTCTCCAGGCCGTGTTTCTGCACTTCATAGTGCTTCTGGGTGTAGATGTTGGATGGCGTGTTCTCGGAGCCGTCCACCACGCCGGTCTGCATGGCCTGGTAGACCTCGGAGAAGGCCATCACCTGCGGCAGGGCGCCGATGGCACGGAACTGGGCCTCCAGAACCTTGGAGGACTGGATGCGCATCTTGAGGCCCTGGAAGTCCTTCGGCTGGGCCAGCGGCGTATTGGCCGTCATGATCTTGAAGCCGTTGTCCCAATAGGCGAGGCCCTTGATGCCCTTGGGCTCCAGCTTCGCGAACAGCTGCTTGCCCACGTCGCCGTCGGTGACGCGGCGCAGGGCCTCCTTGTCGGGGAACACGTAGGGCAGGTCGAACACCTCGAACGCACGCACCCCCAGCGGACCGAACTTGGCGAGGGAGGGAGCCAGCATCTGGACCGCGCCGAGCTGGAGCGCCTCCATCTCCTCCTTGTCCTTGTAGAGCTGGGAGTTGGGGTAGATCTCGACCTTGACCTTGCCATCGGTATACTTTTCGGCAAGCTCCTTGAACTTCTCCGCGCCCTTGCCCTTTGGCGTGTCGGGCGTGGTGACGTGGCTGAACTTGATGACCGTCTGCTGCGCCATGGCCGCGGGTGCGCCGAGAAGCGCGGCGCCGAGCACGGCGGCGCCGATGAGCGTGAACTTCATGATGTGTCCTCCCAATGTGTTGCCGGAAGGGCGGCCGGCGCGCTTTGTGCCGGTCCCTTCCTTGCCGCACTTCTTGCAGAAGCTGGTGCGTTCGTTCTGCGCATTATCCGGAAGCCGGCCATGTGCGCCAATAGAGAATGAGCCTAGCGGAGATAGAATGCGCTTATAACCATGTGTGCGGTGCACCCGTTGCGTTGCGATGCTTGCGATGCGGAAGCCGTTCAACCTGTCTCATGCGGCTTTCACCTGCGAGGTGCCCCGCTCACCTGGAGGTCGCGGGGCCAAGCCGCAGCCGGGCTCGCCCGCCCGCCGCGACACCGGAAAAATGCGCCAGGCATCTGAAACGCCTCTCGGTATTCGGTGGGCGTCCCAGCGTGTCGGAGGCTCCTTAAGCGTGCGCCTCCGCCACCATGCCCTGGGGGCCGCCGGGTGCGGCGGTCCAGAGCCGGACGGCACCGTCGCCCTTCGCCTCAGCGTGGAGGAGGAAGGGGCCGGTATCGAACAGGGGGGAGAGGCCGCGGAAGGAGAAGCGCGTCGGCGCGCGGCCCAATATCTCCGCCGCGAAGCGGTAGAGCAGCGTCGCCTGCAGCGGCCCGTGCACCACGAGGCCGGGATAGCCTTCCTCCCGCGTCACGTAGGGCTCGTCGTAATGGATGCGGTGGCCGTTGAAGGTGAGCGCGGAATAGCGGAACAGCAGCGCCGGGGTGGGGTCGACCTCGCGCCTGAACTGCCCTTCCCCCGCCGCCGGCAGGGCTCGCGCCGCGCCGCCGGGCGCGTCGAGGCCGCGATAGACGATGTCCTGGCGCTCGGTGAGCACGGTGCGCTCGCCGGCCGCGATGGTGTGCCGGACGGTGACGAAGCAGAGGGTGCCGGTGCGCCCCTCCTTGATGGAGAGATCCTCCACCCGCGAGGTGCGGCGCATGGTGTCGCCCACCCTCAGGTCGCCCTCGAACACGAACGCGCCGCCCGCCCACATGCGGCGGGGCAGGGGCACCGGCGGCAGGAAGCCGCCGCGCGCGGGGTGGCCGTCCGGCCCCAGCGCGTGCATCGGAACCGTGGGCGGGGCGAGGCACAGGTGGATGCCGCGCGGCGCTGCCTCGCCCTCGGCCGGGGTGCCCGGCTCCTCGTCAAAGGTGGCGCGGAAGCGCTGGACCAGCGCGGCGGTGACGGGCTCGCGCGCCACCTCCTCGCGGCCGATCCATTCGCGCAGGTGGTCGAGGTCGAGCTTCGGGGTGTCTGTCACGGCGGGCCTCCTCAGAACGAGCGCGGCAGGCCGAGGATGTGCTCGGCCACGAAGCTCAGGATGAGGTTGGTGGAGATGGGCGCCACCTGGTAGAGGCGCGTCTCCCGGAATTTGCGCTCCACGTCGTATTCGCAGGCGAAGCCGAAGCCGCCGTGGAACTGGAGGCAGGCATTCGCCGCCTCCCACGAGGCCTTGGCGGCGAGATACTTGGCCATGTTGGCCTGGGCGCCGCACGCCTCGTGCGCATCATAGAGCCGGCAGGCCTCGAAGCGCATGAGGTTGGCGGCCTCCACCTCGATGAAGGCCTCAGCGATGGGGAATTGCACGCCCTGGTTCTGGCCGATGGGGCGGCCGAACACCATCCGCTCGCCGGCATAGGCGGTGACCTTGTCGATGAACCAGTAGCCGTCGCCGATGCACTCGGCCGCGATCAGCGTGCGCTCCGCATTGAGGCCGGTGAGGATGTATTTGAAGCCCTGGCCCTCCTCGCCGATGAGGTTCTCGGCCGGGATCTCCATGTTGTCGAAGAACAGCTCGTTGGTCTCGTGGTTCACCATGTTGAGGATGGGGCGAACCGCCATCCCGCTCTTCATGGCCTCCTTGATGTCCACGATGAAGATGGAGAGCCCCTCGGACTTCTTGGCGACCTCCGCGAGCGGCGTGGTGCGCGCGAGCAGGATCATGAGATCGGAGTGCTGAACGCGGGAGATCCAGACCTTCTGTCCGTTGATGACGTAGCGGTCGCCTTTCCTCACCGCGGTGGTCTTGATCTTGGTGGTGTCGGTGCCGGTGGTGGGCTCGGTGACGCCCATCGACTGGAGGCGCAGTTCGCCCGAGGCGATCTTTGGCAGGTAGCGGCGGCGCTGCTCCTCCGAGCCGTGCCGCACCAGGGTGTTCATGTTGTACATCTGGCCGTGGCAGGCGCCCGAATTGCCGCCGGCGCGGTTGATCTCCTCCATGATGACGGAGGCTTCGGTGAGGCCGAGGCCGGAGCCGCCATACTGCTCGGGGATCAGGGCGGCCATCCAGCCGGCCTTGGTGAGGGCGTCCACGAACGCTTCCGGATAGGCGCGGGCCTCGTCCACCTTGCGGTGGTACTCGGCGGGAAAATCCGCGCACAGGGCGCGCACGGCGTCGCGGATGTCCTCGAACTGGTCGCTGCCGACGGTCTTCATGGGTCTTTGTCCCTGGGTCTTGTTCTGGTTGGGGCGCTCAGGCCCGCGCGAGGATGCGCTCGGCGCGCAGGCGCACCGGCGCGTCCACCATGGCGCCGTCCACGCTCACCACCGCGCCGCCCTGCGCGATGGCTGCCAATATCCGCCGCGCCCAGGCGATCTCCTCCGCGGAGGGCGCGAAGCCCGTCAGCACCGGGGCGATCTGGCTCGGGTGAATCATGAGCTTGCCGGCGAAGCCCAGCTCGGCCGCGTGCGCGGCGTCATCGGTGGCGAGGGCGGCATCGGCGAGGGCGGTGGTCACCCCGTCCACCGGCCCCTCCTGGCCGGCGAGGCGGGCGGCAAGCACCAGCTCGGAGCGGGCGGCCAGCAGCGCCGTCCGCGTATGGGCGCAGCCGAGGTCGGCGGCGAAATCGATGGAGCCGAACGCGAGGCGCGCCACCTGCGGCAGCGCCGCGAGGGCCCGCGCGCGGCCGAGGCCCGCCGCGCTCTCGATGAGGGCCACCAGGGGCAGGCCGGCGAGCTGGCGAGCTGCATGGATCAGGTCGTCGGTGGTCTCGGCCTTGGGCAGCACCACGCCAGCGAGGGGCAGGCGCGCGGCGAGGGCGAGGTCGTCCGCGTGCCAGGGCGTGCCGGCGCCGTTGATGCGCAGCAGCAGGGGCACGCCTTCCGGCAGGCCGGCGTTCAGGGCGGCCGCGAGCGCGGCGCGGGCCGCCTCCTTGTCCGCGTGGGCGACCGCATCCTCGAGGTCGATGATGACCGCATCGGCGCCGGCCGCCGCGGCCTTCGCGAAGCGCTCGGGGCGGGTGGCGGGAACGAACAGGGCGGCGAGCCGCCCCCTCCGGAGCGGGGAGGGGCGGGAGGCGGCGGTCATGGGCGGCATCCTGCGCTTTGCGATGCGCGCGGCCCGCAGGGCGCGGCGGCGTCGCGTGTCGGTGGATGAAGACTTGCCGCAAACCCGGCGCACGACGAAATACGGATTTGCGCTGGCCTTTAGAGGCCCAGCCTATAGCCGCCGGAAAAGCTTTTGCGCGCTGGGCCATAACATTGCGCTATGCCGCCTAGTTTTCAGTCCTATTTGTATTTCCCGGCGGGCACGGCGACCTTGCACGGGAGCGGGGCCGATCCGGCCGCGGCAGCCGGCGCGCGCGGCAAGGCCCCATCCCCGTCCAAATGAAGCTTTCCGGTGTTCCGATGCCCCGCGATCTCGAAGGATTACTTGTCGTCTCGGTCGAGCAGGCCGTGGCCGCGCCCTACGTCTCCGGCCGCCTCGCGGATGCAGGCGCCCGCGTCATCAAGGTGGAGCGCCCGGAAGGTGACTTCGCCCGCAATTACGACGCGCTGGTGCACGGCGAAAGCGCCTATTTCGTGTGGCTCAACCGGGGCAAGGAATCCATCTGCCTCGACCTGAAGGACGCCGCCGATGCCGCGGTGCTGGCCGCCATGATCGAGAAGGCGGACGTGTTCATCCAGAATCTCGCGCCGGGCGTCATCGATCGCCTGGGCTTCGCCCCGGACGATCTGCGCGCGCGCAACCCGCGCCTCATCACCTGCTCCATCTCCGGCTACGGCGAGGACGGCCCCTATCGTGACCTGAAGGCCTACGACCTGCTGGTGCAGGCGGAGAGCGGGCTCTCCTCCATCACCGGCAATGCGGCCGGGCTCTCGCGGGTGGGTGTCTCGGTGTGCGACATCGCAGCCGGCATGACGGCGTTCCAGGCGGTGCTCCAAGCCCTCATCGGCCGCGCGCGGAGCGGCGTGGGGCGGCACATTTCGGTGTCGCTCTTCCACGCGCTGGCGGACTGGATGAACGTGCCCTTCCTGCAATATGCCTATGGCGGCAAGGTGCCCGAGCGCGCCGGGCTCAGCCATCCCACCATCGCGCCCTATGGCGCCTATACCTGCGCCGACGGCAGGTCCGTGCTGTTCTCCATCCAGAACGAGCGCGAATGGGTGAATTTCTGCGCCGGCGTGCTGGAGGAGCCCGGTCTCGCCGCCGATCCGCGCTTCGTCGGCAACAGCCTGCGTGTCGCCAACCGGCCGGCGCTGGAGGAGCTGGTGTGCGCGGTGTTCGCCGCCCACCCGCGCGACGAAATGGTGGCGCGGCTGGAGAAGGCACGCATCGCCTATGGCCGCGTGAGCACCATGGAGGATCTCACCGACCATCCGCAGAACCGCTATGTGGAGGTGGAGACCCCCACCGGTCCGGTGCGCTGCCTCGCGCCCGGCGCGCTGTTCGACCGCACGGTGCCGCATTTCGGGCCGGTGCCGGCGCTCGGCGCGCAGAGCGAGGCGCTGCGGCGCGAGTTCGCGGCCCGAGCCTGAGAGCACGAGAGACGGGAGGAACCCATGGAGCAGACCGGGACCGCCGGCGCGGCGGCATCGCGGCCCGAGGGGGCGCCGCTCGCGCTCATCGCGGAGTGGCTTTCGCCCCTCGCCGGCCGGCGGGTGCTGGATGTGGGCTGTGGGGGTGGGGCGCTGGCGCGCGAGCTTGCGGCGCTGGGGGCGCGGGTGAGCGGCGTCGATCCGCTGGCGGAGGCGGTGGCGGCCGCGCGCGTTCTGGTGCCGGAGGGCACGTTCATGGAGGCCGGCGCCGAGGCGCTGCCCTTCGCGGATGGCGCTTTCGACGCGGTAGCGCTGCTCAACAGCTTCCACCACGTGCCGCCGGCCCTGATGTCTCCGGCCCTCGACGAGGCGATGCGCGTCACGAACGGCCCGGTGCTCGTGGTGGAGCCCCTGGCCGAGGGGCCCTTCTTCGAGGTCATGCGGCCGGTGGAGGACGAGACGGACATCCGCCGCGCGGCGCAGGCGGTCATCGCCCGACATGTGACGGAGGGGCGCGCGTGCCTCTTGCGGGCGCGCGAATTTGACGACGTCCGCCGCTTTGCGGATGTGGACGCCTTCCTCGCCAAGGTGGTGGCGGTGGACCCCGCCCGCGCCGAGGCGGCGCGCAGCCTTCGGGGAGAGGTGGACGCCCTCATGGCGCGCTGGGGGCGCCCGGAGGGAGCGGCCATCCGGCTTGACCAGCCCCACCGGGCGGTGCTGCTCGCCCGGCCGGAGGGATGATCGCCCATAATTTCCAGCCGCTTTCGGGTGAAGTGCTATAAGCTTCTCCTCTAACAAAAAGGGGAGACGCCATGGACCTGCGCCAGCTGCGCTATTTCGTGACCATCGTGGAGATGGGCTCCTTCTCCAAGGCCGCCCATCGCCTGTGCGTCGCGCAGCCGGCCTTGAGCCAGCATGTGCGCAACATGGAGCTGGACCTGGGGGTGGAGCTGCTGTTCCGCAGCCCCCAGGGCGTGCGCCCCACGGAGGCGGGCGAGACGCTGGTGCGCCACGCCCGGCTCATCCTCACCCAGGTGGAGGTGGCGCAGGAGGCGGTGCGGCGCGGCCAGAGCGAGCCGGAGGGCGAGGTGCGCTTCGGCCTGCCCGGCACGGTGAGCGAGATGCTGTGCGTGCCGCTCCTCAGCGAGGCGCGCCGGCGCTATCCCAAGATCAAGCTGCGGGTGGCCGAGGCCATGAGCGGCTTCGTGCTCGACTGGCTGCGCGAGGGCAAGATCGACCTGGGCGTGCTCTACCGCTCGGTGTCGGACCGCACGCTCCAGGCCCGGCGCGTGCTCTCGGAGGAATTGTGTCTGCTCGGGCCGGCGCGCTCGGCGGAGCTGCCCCACCCGCCGGAAGGGCCGGTCTCGTTCGCGGCGGCGGGGGATTTGCCCCTGATCCTGCCGAGCCCCGGCCACGGCCTGCGGGAGCTGGTGGAGGAGCGGGCGCTCGCCGAGAACGTGCGCCTGAGCACCGTCATCGACATCGACACCTACGGCCAGATCAAGCTGCTGGTGGCGGGCGGGCTCGGCTATTCCGTGCTGCCGCGCACGGCGCTGCGGGCGGAGGTGGCGCAGGGCGTGCTGCGCATCTGGCCCATGGGCGACCCGGTGCTCTCCCGCAATCTCTACCTGGTTCGCCCGTCCGACCGGCCGCTGTCCAACGCCGTGCGCGCCATCGAGGAGCTGGCCCACGCCACCCTGGTGAAGCTGGTGCGTGAGGGCGCATGGCCCGCCGAGCTGGTGGAGGACGAGCCGGACACGGCCGACCTCCTGGCCTGGGCTGCCCGTTGAGGGCACCGCGCAGTGCGCGGCTGAAGCTGCATTGCACTTATTGCATTGCAGCTTTACGTTTTTGTCATACGTCGCGGCCCACCGCACAAAATAGTCAGGCCTCCAGCAGCGTCTACGGCCCTTCTCCACGGGCCAAAATCAGCAATAGTGCGGTTTTTCGGAAGTTGGCATCGCTCTTGCCATGAGAAGAGGCAAGCGCCGGGCGGGGTCATGAAGTTTTGCCGCCCGGTGACAAGAAGCAATGTTCAACGGGAGGAAGACCAGACATGGCCATGACCGGAATCCTGCGTCCGGGGCACGCCCAGCTGCGCGTGCTGAACCTCGACGAGGCCGTGCGTTTCTATCGCGACGTGCTGGGGCTGGTGGAGACCGGCCGCGACGACGAGGGCCGCGCCTATCTCAAGTGCTGGGACGAGCGCGACCATCACAGCCTGATCCTGCGCGAGAGCGACCATGCGGGTATCGACTTCATCGGCTTCAAGGTGCTGGACGAGGCGACCCTCGACCAGCTCGAGCGCGACGTGCGGGCCTATGGCATCGACACCGAGCGTCTGCCGGCGGGGGAACTCCTGGAGACCGGAGAGCGCGTGCGCTTCCGCCTGCCCACCGGCCACCTGTTCGAGCTCTATGCCACCAAGTCCTGGTTCGGCAACGGCCTGCCGGAGGTGAACCCGCCGCCGTGGGCGCCGGAGGCCGACCGTGGCATCGCTCCCACCCGGCTCGATCACTGCCTGCTGTACGGGCCCAATGTGCTCGCCAACAAGCCGCTGTTCATGGACGTGCTGGGCTTCCACCTGGTGGAGCGCATTCTGGGGCCGGTGGAGGCGGGCGAGCCGGAGATCGGCCTGTTCCTCTCCTGCTCGCACAAGACCCACGACATCGCCTTCGTGGAGTATCCGGAGCCGGGCAAGCTGCACCACCTCTCGTTCCGCATGCCCACCTGGGAGCGCGTGCTGCGCGCCGGCGACATCATGGGCATGAACAAGGTGCCCATCGACATGGGCCCCACCCGCCACGGCGTCACCCGCGGCGAGACCATCTATGCCTGGGACCCCTCGGGCAACCGCTTCGAGACCTTCGCCGGCGGCTACGAGCCCTATCCGGACGGGCGCACCATCACCTGGACCTTCGACGGCTTCCCCCATGGCCTCGACTTCCCCCATGGCAAGCTGCACGACAGCTTCCTCACGGTGGTGACCTGAGGCGGCGCCCATGGAGCCCGCCGATCCCCCGCGGGAGATCGAGCCCGCGCATCTCGACACCAGCCGCCGCTTCGTCCGCGTCACCCATGAGCGGGCGACGGGCTTCGTGGAGTTCGACTTCGCCATCGGCGAGCCGGACCTGTTCGTCGAGATGATCCTCGGCCGGGAGGCCTTCGCGGCGTTCTGCGCCGAGAACCGGGTGGAACCCTTCCCGCCCGACCCGGCGCGCGCCGATGCGCGCAGCGATTTCGACTGGCGTCTCGGCGACGCCACCGGCACCCGCAGCCGGTGATCCACGCCGGCGCTCCGCCCCGTGCGGAGCGCCCTCCAGGGCATTGCCCCCAGCACCGAAACAAGAACCCGACCCGAGGAACGCCCCTTCAGGAGCCGCCCATGCAGATCGACCTTCGCACGGTCTCCATCCAGCCGCTGCGCAACACCTTCGACCATCTGGCGCGCCGCTTCGGCGACAAGCCGGCCTCGCGCTACCAGGAAGGCAGCTACGACATCCAGGCCGCCGAGAACCTCCATTACCGGCCCACCTGGGACCCGGACCAGGAGCTCTACGACCCGGGCATCACCCGCATCGTGATGGAGGACTGGTACGCGCTGAAGGACCCGCGCCAGTTTTACTACAGCAGCTACACCGTCGCCCGCGCCCGCCAGCAGGAAACCGCCGACGCCAACTTCACCTTCGCCGAGGCGCGCGGCCTTGCCGGCCTGCTGCCGGAAGACCTGCGGAGCATCGCCCTCGACCTGCTGGTACCGCTGCGCCACGTGGCGTGGGGCGCCAACCAGAACGACACCTTCGTGTGCGGCTACGGCTATGGCGTCGCCTTCACCCAGCCGTGCATGTTCGCCGCCATGGACCAGCTCGGCATCGCCCAATACCTGTCGCGGCTCGGCCTGCTGCTCGGCGACGTTGAGGCGCTGGAGGCGGGCAGGGCCGCCTGGCTCCACGGCCTGCCCTGGCAGCCGCTGCGCCGCTACGTGGAGGACACGCTGGTGGTGCGCGACCCGTTCGAGCTGTTCGTGGCGCAGAACGTGGCGCTCGACGGCCTGCTCTATCCGCTCGTCTACGCGCGCATCGTGGAGGACGAGTTCCCCGTTCGCGGCGGCGCGGCGGTGGCGCTGCTCACCCAGTTCATGGGCGCCTGGTTCGAGGAAACCCGCAAGTGGGTGGACGCGGTGCTGAAGACCACTGCGGCGGAATCCGCCCACAACCGCGCCGTGCTCGCCGAATGGTGCGGCAGCTGGAGCGCCCGCGCCGCCGAGGCGATGGAGCCGGTGGCGCGCATCGCCCTCGGCGCTGGCGCCGGGCCGGCGGTGGAGGAGCAGGCGGGGGCGCTGCGCGCCCGGCTCGAGAAATCCGGGATCATGATCTGAAGGAGGGATGCCCCATGTCCACCGTGTTCATCGCCCTCCAGGCCAATGAGGACACCCGGCCCATCATCGAGGCCATCGCCGACGACAATCCCCATGCGGTGGTGAACCGCCAGCCGGCCATGGTGAAGATCGACGCGCCCGACTGCCTCGTCATCCAGCGCGCCAGCGTGGAGGAGCGCCTGGGCCGCGCGTTCGACCTGCAGGAGCTGCACGTCAACCTCATCACCCTCGCCGGCAACGTGAGCGAGGACGAGGACTGCCTCACCCTGAGCTGGCGCCGCTGAAGGCCCTGCCATCAAGGCCGGAAAGGCCGAAAGACAAAAGCAAATCCCGAGGAGACGACCATGGATGCGAAGGTCGAGAGGAAGAAGATCGGTCTCAAGGAGAAGTATCGCCTCATGACGCGGGACCTCGGCTGGGAGCCGAGCTACCAGCCGAAGGAGAGGATTTTTCCCTACGCCGCCTATGAGGGCATCAAGGTGCACGACTGGGAGAAGTGGGAGGACCCCTTCCGCCTCACCATGGATGCCTATTGGAAGTATCAGGCCGAGAAGGAACGCAAGTTCTACGCCATCGTGGATGCCCATGCTCAGAACAACGGGCACCTCAACATCACCGATGCGCGCTATCTTTCGGCACTGAAGATCTTCCTGCAGGCCATCAGCCCCGGCGAGTATGCCGCGCACAAGGGCTTCGCCCGCGTGGGGCGCGAGTTTCCCGGCGTCGGCACCCAGGTCGCCTGCCAGATGCAGGCCATCGACGAGCTGCGCCACGCGCAGACGCAGATCCACGCCCTCTCCAACTACAACAAGTATTACACGGGCTTCCACGCCTTCGCCGATGCCCGCGACCGCATCTGGTACACCTCCGTGGCGCGCTCGTTCTTCGACGACGCCATGAGCGCCGGGCCGTTCGAGTTCATGATCGCCATCGGCTTTTCGTTCGAATATGTGCTGACGAACCTGCTGTTCGTGCCCTTCATGTCGGGTGCCGCCTACAACGGCGACATGGCCACCGTCACCTTCGGCTTCTCGGCCCAGTCCGACGAGGCGCGGCACATGACGCTGGGCCTCGAATGCATCAAGTTCATGCTGGAGCAAGACCCGGACAACCTGCCCATCGTCCAGCGCTGGATCGACAAGTGGTTCTGGCGCGGCTTCCGGGTGCTCGGCCTCGTCTCCACCATGATGGACTACATGCTGCCGAAGCGCGTCATGTCCTGGCGCGAGGCGTGGCAGATCTACGGCGTGGAGAACGGCAGCGCGCTGTTCCGGGATCTTGCCCGCTACGGCATCCGCCCGCCGAAGCATTGGGACGATGCCGAGAAGGCCATCGACCACATGTCCCACCAGTTCATGCTGGGCCTCTACCAGTGGAGCTTCGGCACGGCCTTCCATAGCTGGATTCCGTCTGACGACGATATGACCTGGCTTTCCGCCAAGTATCCCACCACGTTCGACAGGTATTACCGACCGCGCTGGGACCATATCAGGAAGCTGGCCGCCGCGGGCACGCCGTTCAAGAACTACGGCCTCGCCAAGCTGTGCCAGTGCTGCCAGCTGCCGTGCGTCTTCACCGAGCCGGACGACCCCGCCACCCTGTGCCACCGGGAGACCGTCTACAAGGGCGAGACCTACCACTTCTGCTCCGACGGCTGCCAGGAGGTCTTCGCGGCGGAGCCCGAGAAGTACGTGCAGGCGTGGCTGCCCATGCCGCAGTTGTTCCAGGAGCCCATCAAGGGCGACCTCGGCGCGTGGATGGACTGGGTGAGCCTGAGGGACGGCGCCGACAACGGCGACTATTCCCTCTCGCAGGACCGGCAGAATTTCGAGGCGTGGCGCGGCCTCGCCACCTCGAACACCTGAGGGCGACGCCATGACCATCACCTCCCTGAAGCCCTATGTGGGCATTGCGCGCGACATCGAGCAGAACTTCGGCGGCCGCCGGCTGGTCTATGTGAGCTGGGACCAGCATCTGCTGTTCGCCGCGCCCTTCCTCATCTGCGTGCCCCTGCAGAGCACCTTCCGCGAGCTGGTGGAGGGTCCGCTCTCCGCTTTGCTCGCGCCGGATCCGGATGCGGCCGCGCTCGACTGGTCCAAGGTGGAATGGCTGAAGGCCAACGCGCCCTTCACGCCCGATTTCGCGCGCACGCTCGACGAGAACGGCATCACCCACAAGACTCAGCTGCGCATGCGCACGCCGGGGCTCAACGCGCTGATGGCGGAGGCCGCGGCATGAGCCACGACCTCACTATCGAGCCCCTGGGCCAGACCATCTCCATCGCGGAAGGTCAGACCATCCTCGATGCCGCGCTCCGAGCCGGCATCTATTTGCCGCACGCCTGCTGCCACGGCCTGTGTGCCACCTGCAAGGTGAAGGTGGCGGACGGCGCGGTGGAGCACGGCGAGGCCTCCAGCTTCGCCCTCATGGATTTCGAGCGCGAGGAGGGCATGTGCCTCGCCTGCTGCGCCCGCGCCGAGGGCGACCTGGTGATCGAGGCCGAGATCGAGGAGGACGTGGACGCGCTGAACCTGCCGGTGCGGGATTTTCCCGGTACCGTCAGCCGCATGGAGGACCTGACCCCCACCATCAAGGGGGTGTGGATCACCCTCGACGACCCGGCCGGCCTGCGCTTCCAGGCGGGGCAATATGTCAACCTGGGGCTACCCGAGGGCATCGGCACGCGGGCCTTCTCCATCGCCAGCCCGCCGGCCGATGCGCGCGAGATCGAGCTGAACATCCGCCGCGTCCCCGGCGGACGGGCGACCACCTATGTGCACGAGACCCTGCGCGTGGGCGACCGGGTGACGCTCACGGGGCCCTACGGGCGCTTCTTCGTGAAGAAGTCGGCGGACGTGCCGGTGATCCTCATGGCCGGCGGCTCCGGCCTCTCCAGCCCGCGCGCCATGATCCTCGATCTTCTCGCGGAGGGTTTCGACAAGCCCATCACGCTCGTCTATGGCCAGCGCACGCGGCAGGAACTCTATTATCACCTGGAATTCCTGGAGCTTGCCCGCAGGCACCCCAATTTCACTTATGTTCCCGCCCTCTCGCACGAGCCGGCGGGCTCCGAATGGCGCGGCTTCCGCGGGTTCGTGCACGAGGCGGCGAAAGCCCATTTCGGCAACGATTTCCGTGGCCACAAGGCCTATCTGTGCGGGCCCCCGGCGATGATCGAGGCCGCCATCGCCGCCCTCATGCAGGGGCGCCTGTTCGAGCGCGACATCTATACCGAGAGGTTCATCTCGGCCGCCGATGCCCAGCAGGTGCGCAGCCCGCTGTTCAAGGCCATCTGACACCGCCGGGCGTGGCCCGCGCGCGGCGCGAGCCATACCTTCCAGATATCATGCGGGCCACGCAATAGTATTAGACGGTATTTCTGGCCCGCCATACCCTCATGTCACGGGGCGAAAAGCCATCCGTGAAAGGTTCCAGAAGGTTCCACCAGCCATGGCGCTCTCCAGCATCAGCCGCGCGCAAGACCTGCCCTCGCCTTCGGGTGTGCGCCGGATCGACAATTTCATCGCCGGCGCGTTCATTCCGGCCGCCGATGGGCGGCGCTTCGACAAGCGCTCGCCGCTCGACAACCGCGTCATCTCCTCCATCGCCGAGGCTGGGCGGGCGGAGGTGGAGGCGGCCGTCGGCGCCGCCCGCGCCGCGCTCCACGGCGAATGGGGGCGCCTCTCCACCGAGCAGCGCGTGGGCCTGCTCTATGCCGTGGCCGACGAGATCACCCGCCGGTTCGAGGATTTCGTGGAAGCGGAGATGGCCGACACCGGCCAGCCGCGCCACGTGATGACGCACGCTTTCATTCCGCGCGGCGCCGCCAATTTCAAGGTGTTCGCCGACGTCATCAAGAACGTGCCCACGGAAGCCTTCCAGATGGCGACGCCCGACGGCGCGGGCGCGCTCAACTACGCCCTGCGCGTGCCCAAGGGCGTGGTGGGCGTGGTGTGCCCGTGGAACGCGCCCTTCATGCTCATGACCTGGAAGGTGGGCCCGGCGCTCGCCTGCGGCAACACGGTGGTGGTGAAGCCCTCCGAGGAGACCCCCAACACCGCCACCCTGCTCGGCGAGGTGATGAACGCGGTGGGCATGCCCAAGGGCGTCTACAATGTCGTCCACGGCTTCGGCCCCGATTCGGCCGGCGAGTTCCTCACCCGCCATCCGGGGGTGAACGCCATCACCTTCACCGGCGAGACGCGCACCGGCGCCACCATCATGAAGGCCGCCTCCGAGGGCATGCGCGACGTGTCGTTCGAGCTGGGCGGCAAGAATGCCGGCATCGTCTTCGCCGACTGCGATTTCGAGGCGGCGGTGGACGGCATCTTCCGCTCGTCCTTCCTCAATTCCGGCCAGGTGTGCCTCGGCACCGAGCGCGTCTATGTGGAGCGGCCCATCTTCGAGCGGTTCGTCGCCGCGTTGAAGGCCAGGGTCGAGACGGTGCGGTTCGGCCGCCCGGATGATCCCAGCGCCGATTACGGCCCGCTCATCAGCCACGAGCACCGCGCCAAGGTGCTGTCCTATTACAAGAGGGCGGTGGAGGAGGGCGCCACCGTCGTCACCGGCGGAGGCGTGCCGCAGGTGCCTGCGGGCCTTGTCGAGGGCGCCTGGGTGGAGCCCACCATCTGGACCGGCCTGCCGGACACGGCGGCGGTGGTCAGGGAAGAGATCTTCGGCCCCTGCTGCCACATCCGCCCCTTCGACGACGAGGCGGAGGCGGTGGCCCTCGCCAACGACACCGAATATGGCCTCGCCACCACCATCTGGACCTCGAACCTCGCGCGCGCCCACCGGGTGGCGGCGCGCGTCGAGGTGGGCATCGCCTGGGTGAACAGCTGGTTCCTGCGCGATCTGCGCACCGCCTTCGGCGGCGCGAAGCAGTCTGGCATCGGCCGCGAGGGCGGGGTGCACTCGCTCGAATTCTACACCGAGCTGCGCAACGTGTGCGTGAAGCTGTGAGGCCGACATGACCCTCGACGAGATCAATGCCGGCGGCGACGAACTGTACGCCGCCTTCCTCGCCCGCCGGCCGGTGCCGCCGCTGCTGGCGCGCGCGCCCGGCCTTACCATCGCCGATGCCTACCGCATCCAGGAGCGCTTCGTGGCGCGGCGCCTCGCAGCCGGCGAGGCCATCGTGGGCAAGAAGATCGGCGCCACCAGCCGGCCGGTGCAGGAACTGCTCGGCGTGTTCCAGCCGGATTTCGGCATGCTCACCTCGGCCATGGCGCATGCCGACGGCGCCACCGTCGAACTCTCCCGCCTCATCCAGCCCAAGGCGGAGGCGGAGCTCGCCTTCGTGCTGAAGGAGGACCTGAAGGGGCCGGGCATCACCGCCATGGACGTCATCCGCGCCACCGACCACGTGCGCCCCTGCTTCGAGATCGTGGACTCCCGCATCACCGACTGGGCCATCAGGATCCAGGACACGGTGGCCGACAATGCCTCGTGCGGGGTCTATGTGCTCGGCGAGGCGAAGGGCGATCCGCGCCGGCTCGACATCACGCTTGCGGGCATGGTGGTGGAGAAGAACGGCGAGGTGGTCGCCACCGGCGTGGGGGCGGCGGTGCAGGGCTCCCCCGCCAATGCCGTGGCCTGGCTCGCCAACACGCTGGGCGAGCTCGGCATTCCCTTCAAGGCCGGGGAGGTGATCCTCTCCGGCTCGCAATCCACGCTGATCCCGGTCGAGGACGGCGACGAGCTGGTGTGCACCGTCGGCGGCCTCGGAAGCTGCCGGGTGCGCTTTTCCGGAAAGGCCGCGGCATGAGCGCTTCCATCACCCTGTCGCGGGAGGACGTGGTGCGCCTCACCGAGCGCATCGAGGGCGCGCAGAAGCGGGCCGTCGCCATTTCCAAGCTGACCGACGAATACCCGGCCATGACCATGGCCGACGGCTATGCGGTGCAGAACGAGCTGCGCCGGCGCTTCATCGCCCAGGGCCACCGTCTGGTGGGCTGGAAGGCGGGGCTTACCTCCAAGGCGAAGATGCGGCAGATGGGGGTTTCCGTGCCCTCCGTCGGCTTCCTCACGGACCGCATGGCGCGGCCGGAGAACTCCGCCATCACCCTGTCCGACCTCGTGCATCCCAGGGTCGAGTGCGAGGTGGCCTTCGTCATGAAGGCGGAGCTGAAGGGCCCCGGATGCACCGCGGCCGAGGTGCTCGCGGCCACCGATTACGTGCTGCCCGCGCTGGAGATCATCGATTCCCGGTTTTCCGGGTTCAAGTTCGATCTCGAAAGCGTGGTGGCGGACAATTCCTCCTCCGCCCGCTTCGTCGGCGGCGGGCGGGCGCGCTACGCTGAAGATCTCGACCTGCGCACCCTCGGCGTGGTGCTGGAGAAGAACGGCGAGATCGCCGCCATGGGCGCCTCCGCCGCCGTGCTCGGCCACCCGGCCGAGGCCATCGCCATGCTCGTGAACATTCTCGCGGAGCTGGGCGAGACGCTTCCCGCCGGCAGCTTCGTCATGAGCGGCGGCATCACCGAGGCCATCCCCGTGAAGGCGGGCGACCATGTGATCGCGCGCCTCCAGGAGCTTGGCTCGGTGGGCGTGCGGTTCGTGGACTGAGGTCTCAACCCGTTGCAAGCAAGGTCTTTTCCCATGCCCATCATTGAAATGCACATGCTGGAGGGGCGCACCAGCGAGCAGAAGCACCGGGTCGCGGCCGCCGTCACCAAGGCGGTGAGCGAGAGCCTGCCGTGCGATCCGCAGACCGTGCGCATCCTTATCACCGAGCACGGCAAGGACGCCTTCTTCGTCGCCGGCCTCACCCAGGCGCAGCGCGCCGGCGCCGCCAACGGCGCCCATCACCCCAGCCTCGAGGAGCAGAACCCGTGAGCAAGATCAGGTGCGCCATCATCGGCTCGGGCAACATCGGCACCGACCTCGTCTACAAGATCCGCCGCAGCGCCGTGCTGGAGCCGGTGTGGATGGTGGGCATCGACCCCGCCTCCGAGGGCCTCGCCCGCGCCCGCGACCTGGGGCTGAAGACCACCGCCGAGGGCGTGGACGGCCTGCTGCCCCACGTGGAGGCGGACGGCATCCAGATCGCGTTCGACGCCACCAGCGCCTATGTGCACGCGGAAAACAGCCGCAAGCTCAATGCGCTGGGCGTCATCATGATCGACCTGACGCCGGCCGCCATCGGCCCGCTGTGCGTGCCACCGGTGAACCTGCGCCAGCACGCGGACCGGCTGGAGATGAACGTCAATATGATCTCCTGCGCCGGGCAGGCGACCATTCCCATCGTCGCCGCCGTGTCGCAGGTGCAGCCGGTGGACTATGCGGAGATCGTGGCGAGCCTCGCCTCGAAATCGGTGGGCCCCGGCACGCGCGCCAATCTCGACGAGTTCACCTTCACCACCTCCAGCGCCATCGAGAAGGTGGGCGGAGCGCGGAAGGGCAAGGCGCTCGCCATCATCAACCCGGCCGAGCCGCCGATGATCATGCGCAACACCATCTATTGCCTCACCGCCGATACGCCGGACGAGGCCCGCATCACCTCCTCCATCCTGAAGATGATCGGCGAGGTGCAGAAGTATGTTCCGGGCTATCGCCTCGTGAACGGGCCGATCTTCGACGGCAACAAAGTGTCCGTCTTCATGGAGGTCGCCGGCCTCGGCGACTACCTGCCCCGCTATGCCGGCAACCTCGACATCATGACCGCCGCCGGCACCCGAACCGCTGAGATGTTCGCCGAGGAGATCCTCTCCGGGCGCATCAAGCCGAAAGCCGTGGAGGCCGCGTGATGACGACTTCTTCCGAAAGCCTGAAGGGCCGAAAGGTCATTCTGCACGACATGTGCCTGCGCGACGGCATGCATGCCAAGCGCGAGCAGATCAGCATCGACCAGATGGTGAGGATCGCGACCGGCCTCGATGATGCCGGCGTGCCCTATCTCCAGGTCACCCACGGCGCGGGCCTCGGCGGCAACTCGCTGCAGCACGGCTTCGCCCTGGCCGGCAACGAGGAATACATCGCGGCAGTGGCCGGGCGCATGAGGCAGGCCAAGGTCTCCGTGCTGCTCATCCCCGGCCTCGGCACCATGCGCGAGCTGCAGTCCGCCTATGATGCCGGCGCCCGCTCGGTGCATGTGGCCACCCACTGCACGGAGGCCGACACCGCGCCCCAGCACATCGCCTTCGCCCGTAAGCTCGGCATGGACACCACCGGCTTCCTGATGATGGCCCACCTGAACGACCCCGCCGGCATCGCCCGCCAGGGCAAGCTGATGGAAAGCTATGGCGCGCAGACCGTCTACGTGACGGATTCCGCAGGCTACATGCTGCCGGACGACGTGCGCGAGCGCATCCGCGCCCTGCGCGAGGTGCTTGATCCAGCCACCGAGATCGGCTTCCACGGCCACCACAATCTCGGCATGGGCATCGCCAATTCCATCGCCGCCATCGAGGCGGGCGCGAGCCGCATCGACGGCTCGGTGGCGGGCCTCGGCGCCGGGGCCGGCAACACGCCGCTGGAGGTGTTCGCGGCGGTGTGCGCGCGCATGGGCATCGAGACCGGGGTGGACCTCTTCAAGCTGATGGACCTCGCCGAGGACGTCATCGTGCCCATGATGGATCATCTGGTGCGGGTGGACCGGGAGGCGCTGACCCTCGGCTTCGCCGGCGTCTATTCCACCTTCCTGCTGCACGCCAAGAAGGCGGGGGAGCGCTTCGGCGTGCCGGCCCGCGACATCCTGGTGGAGCTCGGCCGCCAGAAGATGATCGGCGGCCAGGAGGACATGATCCTGGACACCGCCATGACCATGGCCAAGGCCCGCGGCCTCATCAAGGACGCGGCCGCCTGAACCTGCCCTTTCGGGGGTCGAGGCCCGGGCCGGCGCGCCCGGGCCCGCGAGACGCGCGGGAAGAGGGCGAGAACGCCCCGATGCGCCCGCAGGACGAACACACAGGAGGAACGCCATGAAGCACGAGATCCATATCGCGGACACCGGCGAAACCTACCTCTGCGACGAGAGCGAAACCGTGCTGACGGGCATGGCGCGCCTCGGCCGCAAGGGCATTCCGCTGGGCTGCCGGGGCGGCGGCTGCGGCGTGTGCAAGGTGGCGGTGCTGGACGGCCGCTACCAGGCCGGCGCCATGAGCCGCCAGCATGTGAGCGTGGAGGAGGAGAAGGATCGCCACGCGCTCGCCTGCCGCATCCGGCCGGAGAGCCCGCTGATGCTGAAGGTGGTGGGTGCCCTGCGCAAGAACACCTGCCGGCCGCGCCCGCCGCAGGCGTGAGCCCGCTCAGCTCCTGAGGCCGGAGCGGAACCGGCGCACCTGCTCCAGGAAGGCGGCAAGCAATGGCGACTGGTCGTCGGTGCGGTAGATGCAGCTCAGGTCCACCCGCGCCGGCGCCGGCACGCCGCTGAGCGGGCGGTAGGCCACGCCGGGGAAGGCCAGCACGGTGGCGGATTCCGGCACCAGGCACAGGCCGAAGCCGCCGGCCACCAGGGCCACCCCGGTCACCGCGTCGCCCACCTCCTGCGACACCTCGGGCACGAAGCCGGCGCTGCGGCACAGGGCGACCACCGTATCGACGAAGCTCGGCCGTGCGCCGGTGGGAAACAGCACCAGCGGCTCGCCCGCCAGCGCCTCGAACGGCACCACCTCGCGCGCCGCCAGCGGATGGGCGGCATTGACCGCGAGCACCAGCGCCTCGGTGGTGACGAGCTCGGCGGTGATGCCGGGGGTGGGGCTGAGGATGCGGTTGAAGCCGATGCCGATGCGGCGCTGGCGCAGGGCTTCGATCTGCTCGCCCTTGTTCATGGTGTGGAGCACGATTTTCACGTTCGGGAAGTCGGCCTTGTAGGCGCGCAGCAGTTTCGGGATCACATCGAGGATGGCGGAGCCGAAGATGGCGATGTCGAGCCGGCCGAGCTTGCCCTGGCCCGCCCGCTGGGTGCGCTCGGTGGCCTGCTCCACCACGGCGCGGATGTTGCGCGCCTCGGCGAGAAAGAGCTCGCCGGCCTCTGTCAGTTCCACGCCGCGCGGGGTGCGGATGAAGAGGGTCACGCCCAGTTCTGCTTCCAACTGCTGGATCTGGCGCGTCAGCGGCGGCTGGGAGATGTGCATGCGGGCCGCCGCCCGGCCGATGTTCTTCTCCTCGGCCACGGCGATGAAATATCTCAGGTGCCGGAGGTCCATGGGCGGAATGGCTCGCGTCTTTGTCGTCCAGCCATACTTTAAAGGTATGATGTATCCCATTCAATGATATTGGAGGGACTTCCCCACCCCCGATAGCCTCGGCCGCGCGCCGCCCCGGCGCCGCCTCACCCGTGCCGCTTCGGCGGCATGTGCTAGAAAAAGGCGGCACGCCGCGGACAACGAAACCGGACGGAGGGCAAGCGGGGGTCACACCCGCGCCGCGCCGAACTGGGGAAGGGCGGGGGAGGAGAACCGAGAATGGCGAAGAGCAAGCTGATCGAGCAGTTCGACCTGCGCTCCCGGCTGAGATTCGACCTGGACAACGCCCACATCTGGCTCGGCGAGAGCCGCATGCTGCTGCTGCACACCCAGGCCTTCGGGGCGCTGCGGCGCGAGCTGTTCGACACGCTGGGCGCGCGCCGGGCGCGGGGGCTGCTGCTGCGCATGGGCTTCGCCGCCGGGCGGCAGGACGCCGACCTCGCCCGCAAGCTCACCGGCGCGGGCGCGCCCGAGGAGGTGTTCCGCATCGGCCCCGAGCTGCATGCGGTGGAGGGGGTGGTGAGATCGACCATCACCCGCGCGGACATCGACTGGGAGAGCGGCAGCTTCGAGGGCGAGGTGGAGCTCGAAAGCTCGTGGGAGGCGGAATCCCACCTCCAGGTCTTCGGCAAGAGCGAGGAGCCGGCCTGCTGGAGCGTGGTCGGCTACGCCTCCGGCTACACCACCCAGTTCTTCAAGCGGCTCATCGTGTTCCGGGAGGTGAAGTGCATCTGCCGGGGTGACGAGAAATGCGTCATCGTCGGCAAGCCGGCGGAGGCCTGGGGCGAGGATGCCTATCTCGATTACTTCCGCCCCGACAATGTGGAAGGCCAGCTCAAGCAGATGGAGGAGGAGCTCGCCCAGTTGCGCGGACGCCTCCAGGAGCAGTGCAGCCGCGGCCGGCTGGTGGGTGATTCCCCCGGCTTCCGCGCCGCCTTCGACCTGCTGAGCAAGGCCGCCAACAGCCCTATCACCGTGCTGCTGCTGGGCGAGACCGGCGCCGGCAAGGAGGTGTTCGCCAACTGGCTGCACGAGAACAGCCCGCGCGCCGAGAAGCCGTTCGTCGCCGTCAATTGCGCGGCCCTGCCCAACGAGCTGATCGAGGCCGAGCTGTTCGGCGTGCAGAAGGGCGCCTACACCGGCGCCCAGCAGTCCCGCCCTGGACGCTTCGAGCGGGCCGACGGGGGCACCCTCTTCCTCGACGAGGTGGGCGATCTCTCCCCCTCCGCGCAGGTGAAGCTGCTGCGGGTGCTGCAGACCGGCGAGGTGGAGCGCGTGGGCGGCAGCGAGGCGCGCAAGGTGGACGTGCGGCTGGTGGCGGCCACCAATGTGGACCTGCGCCGCGCCATCGCGGAAGGCCGCTTCCGGGCCGATCTTTACTACCGCCTCGCCACCTATCCGGTGGTGATCCCGCCCCTGCGCGAGCGCAAGCCGGACATTCCCCTGCTGGTGGCGGCCCTCATCGAGAAGATCGGCCCAAGCTACCACAAGCAGGTGCGCGGGGTGAGCGACCGCGCCCTGCGGGCCCTCATGGCGCACGACTGGCCCGGAAACGTGCGCGAGCTGCAGAACCTGGTGGAGCGCGGCATTCTCCTGGCGCCGGCGGGTGGCCAGATCGAGGTGGAGCACCTGTTCGCGGGTGGCGCGCCGCCCGCCGCGCCGGGCGCGGTGATCGACCGGCGCGGCGCCCTCGGCCGCAGTGACGAGGCCGGGCGCGAGCAGCTCTACGACACGCTGCTGAGCGAGGGCTTCGACCTGCACCGCCACGAGCGGTGCCTGCTGGAGCGGGCGGTGGCGCGGGCGGGCGGCAACCTCACCCAGGCGGCGACGCTGCTCGGCATCACCCGCCGCCAGCTCGCCTACCGCCTCAAGCAGGACGCGGAAGCCGCACCGCTGCCGGACGTGGCCGCCCCCGGACGGGGATGATGTTCCCGAGTGGCTTTCGGTGTCTGCAACGAAGATGAGGCTGGCGGGCTGGCTGTCCTCATACCTTGGAAGGTATGAGGCGGCATACGATCAAGTATTAGACGGCATAGTTCCCGTTTTCTAGCTTCCCCTCCGACGCGCATGCGGGGCGCGATGCCGGTACCGAGCCGGCCCGCCTGCGGAACAACCGCGCGCTGGGGGAGGACATGAAGACCATCCGCACATTCATTGCCGGGGCGCTGGCCCTGGCGCTTCCCGCCGCCGCCCAGGCGGGCTCGGAGCTGATGCCGGGCATCTCCACGGGCATTCCCATGGGCTTCCCCCTGCCGGAGGGGCTCTACAGCATCACCATCCCCACCTACGGCTCGCGCGATTCCGATCCGCGCCAGGACGTGACGGCCCTGGTGCCGGCTTGGCTCATCTGGTCCACGCCCTGGACCATCGCCGGCGGACGGCTCCTGCTCGACACCGTGATGCCTTATGTGAACGTGGACGTGCACGGTGGTCCGCAGTTCTCGGGCTTCGCCAACGCCATCCTCGATGCCCAGCTGAAATGGGACCTGGGCGGCGGCTTCTACGGCGGTTTCCAGGCCGGTATCTACCTGCCCACCAGCACCGACGTGGGCAGGGATTTTGCCTCTTTCCAGGGGATCGCCGCGCTCAGCTACCTGAAGGACGGATGGAACCTGTCGTCCACCTTCGTCTACGGCACCGGCAGCGACGGCCTCGATGGCGGGCCGGCCTGGTTCAACGTGGACCTCACCGCCACCCACAAGTTCGGCAAGTTCGAGATCGGTGCCGTGGCCTTCGGCTCCACCGACCTCACCGCGCCCTATGCCGGCTACGCGCGGCAGCGGCAGTTCGCGGTCGGCGGCCTCGTCGGCTATGATTTCGGGCTCGTCAACGTGCAGCTGAAGCTGACGACCGACGTGTGGCAGGAGAATTACGGCGGCAACGACACGCGGGTGTGGGCGAACATCATCGTGCCGCTCTCGGCCCTTCCATCGCTGCACCACTGAGGCATCCGCAGCCCGCGCCTCGGGGCTTCGGCCCCGGGGCTGATTGCGCTGATCGCCGTGCGCGTGCCCCCCGGTCCCGGTGGCCGGGGCGGCCCGCGTCATCCCTCCATCTTGTCCGTGGCGCCCGCCGCGCCCCGAATCCAATAGCCGGAGGCCTTGAGCCACGCCTTCGGGTGGGCGCGCTCCTCCAGCATGTAGGCTTTCACGGCGCGGGCCACCTGCGCCTCGGCGGCGATCCAGGCATAGCCCTCGCCCTCGGGCGTGCGCCACCGCGCCAGGGCCTCGTGCAGAAGGGCGGCATCTTCGCCCGTCCGTCCGGATCGGAGCACCCACACCGGCTCGTGACGGGCCGCGGTGTCGAAGTGCTGGATGTCGTCGGCGCTCTCCACGATGACGACGCTTGTCACCGGCACGCCGGGCCGCAGGCTCTCGATCCGCCGGCCGATGGCGGGCAGGGCGGTCTCGTCGCCCACCAGCAGGTACCAGTCGAAATCGTCGGGGACGATCACCGAGCCCTTGGGCCCGCCGATGGCGAGCCGGTCGCCCGGCACCGCCGTCTGCGCCCAGCGCGTGGCGGGGCCGGCCTCGTGCAGGGCGAAGTCGAGGGTCAGCAGCCGCCGTTCAGCATCGAAGCGGCGGGGCGTGTAGTCGCGCATCGCCTCGCCCGAGGGCTCCGTGGGGTCCGGCAGGAACAGCTTGATGTGATCGTCCGGCGCGCGGCTGGCGAAGTCCGCGAGTTCCGGCGAGGTCAGCTCGATACGCCGCATGCGGGGGGTGATGTCGTGAACGGCGGTGACGGTGAGGGTGCGCCGCTTCGGTTCCTGGCGGACGCGTTCCGCCTGGTGGCGGGTCGGGGTGTTGGACATGGCATTCTCCATGGCGCGCGCGCGCCGGCGCGCGGGCCGCAGGGCGGCTCGTGGGGCGCGCGTGGGTTTGGGAAGGTGAGGGGGAAGCGGCCCGGCGGATGCCGGAGGCTTCAGGAGGCGGGCTCCAGCCGGCGGACGGGGGCCGGGGGACGATGCGGGGCGGGCCCCTTGCCGGGCGGGGCGGGCTCCGCGGGCCCGGCCTCGCGCGGGGCGGCCTCGCCGCGTGTTCCGAGCCTGCTGGCGCAGGCCAGGGCGCGCAGCCGATCGCGGATCCAGGGCTTCACGATGTCAGCTCCGCTCAACGGCGACGGCGGCCCCGTCCAGCGCCTCGGCGACGGCCTGGGCCTCGGCGGGGGAAAGGGGGCCGCGCTCCAGGCGCAGGCGCAGGGCGAGCTTCAGGTTCTCCATGGCACGCACCACCGGGGCGGGGGCGTCGCCGCGCCGGGTGCGCACCTCGTCCATGCGCGCCAGCATGTGCTCCACCTGCGCGCGGTTGGCGGCGAGGTAGGCCTCGCCCTCGCCGGTGACGGCATAGAGCTTGCGGCTGCCTTCGCTCGCCTCCACCCGGATGTAGCCCTGCTCCTCCAGCAGGGTGAGGGCGGGGTAGATGGTGCCGGGGCTGGGGCTGTAGGCGCCATTCACCCGCGCCTCGATGGACTTGATGACCTCGTAGCCGTGGCGCGGCTTCTCCGCGATCATGGAGAGCACCAGGAGGTGCAGGTCGCCGTGCGCGAACAGCCGTCCCAGCCGCCCGCCGCCGCGGCCCGAGGGGCGCTCCCAGCCGTGGTCGTCGGGGCCCCGGCCTCGGCCGCCATGCCGGCTGGACTCATCGCGCGGACCGGAACTGGAACGAGACACGGACGCCCACCTCATTGCCTGCGGCCCCCGGCCGCCTCGATGATCTCCTGAATAGCCCGTTTCTCCACATTCACGAAGACCCGTTCGGCCGGAGCCCCGGATGAGGCCGCGAAGCCGTCGGCCGGCGCGGCCACCACGATCGGGCCCTCGTCGCACATGCCGAGGCAGCGGCAGGTGGTGACCGTCACGGCTCGCCCGCCCGCCGCCGCCCGCCGCAGGTCCTCGACCAGCGAGGCGCTGTCCCAGCGCATGCGGCAGCCGCGGCCCGTGCACACGCAGATCCGCGCCGGGGCCTGGGCTTGCGGCTGGGCTGCGCGCGCCTCGACCGGGTGGCGTTCGTCTCCGTAAAGTTCCCGCGCGGCCTCGTAGAGCGCCAGTGCCGCCCGCACCAGCCGGGCCCCGCCCTCCGCCGGCCCATGTCCGGCCCGTTCGCCGGGATGTCCGCGCTCGGCGTGTCCCGCGAGGCCGTGCCCGCTGCGGCCGTGCCGCATGGGCCGCCCGCCGCCGTGCGCGCGGCCTTCCGGCCCCACGCTCTCGTGCCCGCCGCGCTCTCCGCCGTGGCCGCCATGACGGTGGCGATCATGTTCCTCCCCATGGCCAGCATGCTGGCGGCCGCCGTGGAAGCCGTGCCCGCCCGTGTTCGCGCCATGGTGTCCACCACGGCTCTCGCCACCGCCGTGGTGGCCTTGTCCTCTTGAAAAACTGCGCATCCGCGCCTCCATCTCATTTCGATGAGATTTAGATATATCGAAGTTAAATCGTACTCAATGGGTGCATTGGAAAAATTGCGAATTTTTAACTATTCGAAATAACGAAGGCTCCCAGTCATGCGCGCGCAGCCGCGTACCGGCGGAAGGCCACCAGGCGGCATGCGCGGAGCGGAAGATGGACGTGGAGGCTGGGGTTCAGGGCGCGATGCGCCCGTCCACCACCTTGATGATGCGGTCGCAGCGGGCGGCGAGGTCGAGATTGTGGGTCACCAGCAGGAAAGTGGTGCCGTGGCGCGCATTCTCCCGGCGCATGAGCGCGAAGACCTCGTCCGCCGAGGCGGTGTCGAGGTTGCCGGTGGGCTCGTCGGCGAGCACGAGGTCCGGCCGCATGGCCAGCGCCCGCGCCACCGCCACGCGCTGCTGCTGGCCGCCGGAGAGGTTGGTGGCCCTGTTGCCAGCCACCGCCGAGAGGCCCACCTCGGCCAGCAGCGCGCGCGCCCGTTCCTCGATCTCCGGGCTGGCGAAGCGGCGGTCGGCCAGCATGGGCATCATCACGTTCTCGAGCGCCGTGAAGGCGGAGATGAGCAGATGGTACTGGAACACGAAGCCGATGGAATGGCCGCGCAGCCGGGTGATCTCGTGCTCCGGCAGGCTGCCCGTCTCCGCGCCCTTGATGATGAGGCGGCCGGAGGTCGCCCGGTCGAGCAGGCCGATGATGTTGAGCAGCGTGCTCTTGCCGGAGCCGGACGGGCCGATGAGCGCCACGAACTCCCCATGGGCGAGGGAGAGGTCGATGCCGTGGAGCACCTCCGTCTGCGAAGGCAGCCCCACGTTATAGGACTTGCGGATCTCCTCGAGCTCCAGGATCGGTTCAGCCACGGATCGCCACCACCGGATCGAGGTCGGCCGCGCGCAGGGCCGGGATGGTCGCGGCGATGAGGCCCGTCAATGTCGCCAGCAGCGCGGTCTCGATGAAAAGGCTGTGCTCCAGGATGAGGGGGAACAGCTCCGAGCCGTCCGCCTGCCGGGCGAGGCTGTGCCAGTAGACGAGCGCGCCCGCCCCCAGGGCCGAGCCGGCGAGCGAGCCGAGGAAGCCCAGCACCCCGCCCTGGAGCAGGAATACCGCCAGCACCTGCCCGCGCCGCGTGCCCATGGCGCGCAGGATGCCGATGTCCTTCGAGCGCTGGATCACCGACACCACCAGCACCGCCGCGATGCCGAACGCCACCGAGAGCCCGACGAACACGCGGATGAGCAGATTGGTGTTCTTCTGCGCCTGCACGGCAGTGAAGAACTGGGCGTTGGTCTTGATCCAGCTGTCCGCCTCCACCCGCTGGGAGGCGCCGATCTCCTGCGCCACCGCCTCGGCGGCGTAGATGTCGCGCACGGTGATGTCGATGGTGGTGGCCCCGCCGATGATGCCGAGCAGCGACTGCGCGGTGCGCAGGGCCACGAAGGTGGTGCGCTGGTTCGCGCTCTTGTTGCCGAGGTCCACGAGGCCGGAGATGGTGAGGACGCGGGTCGCCCCGCTGGCGGCGCGCAGGTTCAGCTTGTCGCCGACGCCGGCGCCGAGGTCCTTCGCCAGCTCGGTGCCGACGATGATGTCCTCGCTGGTGAGGCGCGGCTGGCCGGCGACGATATAATCCGGTACCCGCACGATGCGGAAATAGGTGTCCGGTTCCACGCCGCTCATGGTGACGGAGCGGCTCGCGTCCCCGCGCGCGGCGAGCACCGAGCCGGCGGCGGTGGGGGAGACCTCCAGCACCTGCGGCATGGCCCGCGCGGCATCGATGATTTTGCGCCACTGGTCGATGGAGATGATGCGCTGGCTCGGCCGCTGCACCACCGGGTCCTCCAGTACGCCGGGCGCGTCGCGCAGCGGGCGGGCGATCTGGTCCGGCGGCAGCAGCTGCACGTGGGGCTGGGAGGTGAGCACGCGCTTCAGGAAGTTCTGCTCCAGCCCCGCCAGCATGGCGGTCATGAACACGATGACGCCGACCCCGATGGCGATGCCGACGAGGATGAAGAGGGTCTGCATCCGCCCCTCGCGCAGGAAGCGGATGGCCACCACCCATTCGAACGGCAGCAGCCGGTTCATGATCGCGGGCTCATGATCTTGGCTTCATGGTTGATGGCTCATGGCAGCACCGGCCGCACCCGCTGCCCGGCGGCGATGCCGGCGCCTTCGGGGATGGCGAGATCGCCGGCCTTCAGCCCCTCGGTGATCTCCAGGCGCATGCTGCCGGCGAGCCCCACCTGCACCGTCTGATGGTAGGCCCGCCCATCGCGGATGGCGAGCACCCACGGCTGGCCGGACTGGAGGTCCCGCACCGCCCGCCGCGGCAACACCAGCACGCCGGAGCGCCGCGCGGTCTCGATGTCCACGGAGACGGTCATGTCCTGCCGCAGGTAGGCGGGGGGATCGGGCACCGTGAGCTTCACCTGCACCGTGGCGCGGGTGATGTCCACGCCGGGGTTGATGTAGGTGACCTTCGCGGCGAAGCGCTGGCTGGGATAGGCGTCGGCCGAGGCGAGGGCCGGCTGGCCCAGGGCGATCACGCCGAGGTTGCGCTCGTCCACGTCCACCACGAGCTGGGTGTCGCCGGCGGGGGCGAGCACCAGCAGCGTGCGCCCCGGCTGCACGATGGTGCCCCGCTCCACGCTGCGGGAGATAAGCACCCCGTCGCGCGGGGCGGTGATGGTGGCATAGGCGAGGCGCGAGCGGGCGGCCTCCAGGGTGGCGTTGGCCTGGTCGAGCTGGGTCTGGGCCACCACCTGGTCGCTGCCGCCGGGGCTGGCGGTGAAGACCTGGAACTGGGCGGCGTTCACCTGCGCGCGGGCTTGGTCGAGCGCGCGCTGGGCGTCGTCGAGGGCGGCGCGGGTGGCGTTGCCGTGGCTCGCCAGCTCCGAGGTGCGGTCATAGGTGGCCTGGGCGTTCTTCAGCAGGGCCTGGGCCTGGGCGAGGTTCTCCTTCGCCACCGGCAGCGTCAGCTCGGTGAGCTGGCGCAGGCGCGCCTCGGCCTGCGCCACCGCGCCCTGGGCCTGCACGAGGATGGCGTTCAGCTCCTCCCGCTCGATGGAGATCAGGGGCTGGCCGCGGGTGACGCTCTGCCCTTCCTCCACCAGCACGTCGCCCACCATGCCGGTGATCTGGGCGCCGATCTCGACCCGGTAGGGCGTCTCCACATGGCCGCTCGCCACCACGGTCTGGACGAGGTCGCCGCGCTCCACCTGCTCGACCACCACCGCGGGCCCGAGGATGGCGCGCGCCGCCTGCCACGCGCCCAGCGCCGCCAGCGCCAGGGCCGCGAGGACGAACCAGCGATGCGCCCAAAGGAGGGCGAGGCGGCCGCGCAAACCCGGTTTCGGTACTGGAGATGTCACGTTCGGCTCTCGGGCATGGATAGCGTCGGCTACCGGCTCAGGTGTAGACCGCCGGTTCCCGCCGGACCAGAGCGGCATGGGCCCGCATGGCGCCCGCCGGGCGGATGTGGAACTCCAGCTCTACCTTGCGCCCGCGCACCGGCATTGCGCGGGATCAACGCGGCCGGCCCGCCGGCCCCGATGCCGAAGGGTCAGCCCCGGATCAGGCCGGCGCCGATGTCCGCCACCCGTCGGCAGCCCGTCAGCGCCATGGCGGCCTCAAGCTCGGTCTGCAGCACGGTGAGCATGTGGGCGACGCCGGGCAGGCCACCCACCGCGAGGGCGTGCAGAACCGGCCGCCCGATCATCACCGCCGCCGCGCCCAGGGCCAGCGCCTTCACGATGTCGGTGCCCCGGCGGATGCCGCCATCGACAAGCAGCGGCACCCGCCCGCCGACGCGCGCGGCCACTTCCGGCAGCATCTCGATGGCGGCGGGAACGGTGTCGAGCACCCGCCCGCCGTGGTTGGAAACCACGATGCCCCGGCATCCGGCCTCGATGGCGTGCGCGGCATCGTCTGGCGCGAGCACGCCCTTGAGCACCACCGGCAGCGGCGTTTCCCGGCACAGCCGCTCCACGCTCTCCCAACCGGGTGCGGCATCGAGCATGCCCTGGAACACGGGGCTGCCGGCCGCCGGGGGCGCGGATGCGGGCGCGGGCGGCAGGTGGACCGCGTGAATCCCCTCCGGAAGCCGGAAGCCGGCGCGCTGCTCCATGTTGCGGATGCCGCTCACGGGCGCATCGGCGGTCAGCATCAGCGCGGTGCAGCCGACCGCTTCCGCGCGCCGCGCCAGGGCCAGCGTGTCGTCCCAGCGGGGCTGGGCGTAAAGCTGGAACCAGAGGGGGCCGGCGGTCGCCGCGGCGATGGCCTCGATCGGCGTGCTCGCCAGGGTGCTCGCCACGAACGGCGTGCCCGTGAGGCCGCAGGCCCGCGCCGAGGCGAGCTCACCCTCGGGGTGGACGAGGCGATGGTAGGCGGTGGGGGCGGCGATGATGGGATGGGCGAGGCGCTGCCCGAAAAGGTCGATGGCGGCGCTCGCCCCGCGCATGTCCCGCAGCAGGCGGGGCAGCAGGCAGAGCGCATCGAGCGCCGCGCGGTTGCGCGCCTGGGTGATGCCGTCGGCTGCGGCTCCGTCCACATAGGCGCGCACGGCCGGGTCGACGCGGCCGGCGAAGTGCCGCTCGTAGTCCGGCAGGCTGACGCAGTCGGGCGGCACCGTCATCTCACGCCCTCCGGCCGGCGGCGCGCGCGGCGGCCCGGCGGGCCAGGGCGGCGAGGCGGGGGTCGTCCTGCTCGCCGATGGCCTCGGCCATGGCCTGGTGGAAATGGGGAAAGCCGGTCTCCAGCGCCCGTTCGAGCCAGGGCAAGGCGGCATCCCCCGCGCCATCCTCCAGCAGCAGGCGACCGAGGTTGAAGGCGGCCCAGCAATCGCCGATCCCGCCGCCGGCGCGGAAGAAGTCCGCCGCCTTCTCCCGGTCGGCGGGCACCGCGCGGCCGGCTTCGTGGAACAGGCCCAGCATGTTGTAGGCGCGGCCGATGCCCCGGCGCGCCGCTTCCAGGTAGAGCGCGTAGGCGGCGTGGTCGTCGTGCGCGACCCCCCGGCCGCGCGCGTGCAGGTCCGCGAGGTTGAACAGAGCCCAGCCATCGCCCATGGCGGCGGCCCGGCGGAAATAGGGGGCCGCCGCCGCAGGGGCGGGCGCGGTGCCCCAGCCGCGCTCGTGGCAGCGGCCGATCATGTTGAAGGCGCAGGCGTTTCCCGCGCGGGCGGCGGCGCGGAACCAGTCCAGGGCGTGGGCGCCGTCACCGCGGTCCAGGCACATCTGGCCGAGGGCGAGGTGCACTTCGTCCATGGTGGGCTTGCGGGCCGGGGCGCCGGCGGCGGGCGGGGGCGTCACAGCTCGGCCCAGCGCCGCAGGAGGTTGTGATAGTGATTGACGAGCCCGTGCACGGCCGGGTCGTCGTCGCCGATGCGGCGGCGCAGGCCGATGATGGCCACGTCGAGATCGTAGAGCATGGCCCGCTGGCCGTCGTCGCGCACCATGGACTGGGCCCAGAAGAAGGCGGCCCGCCGGCTCCCGCGCGTGACGGGCGCCACCTGGTGCAGGCTCGACGCGGGATAGAGCACGAGGTGGCCGGCGGGCAGCTTCACCGCCTGGGTGCCGTAGGTGTCCTCGATCATGAGCTCGCCGCCCTCGTAGTCCTCCGGCGGCGACAGGAACAGGGTGGAGGAGACGTCCGCGCGCATGCGGAAGCCGTTGGTGCCGGGGATGGCGCGGATGGCGTTGTCGGTGTGAAGGCCGAATGCCATGCCCTCATCATAACGGTTGAACATGGGCGGCAGGATGCGCAGCGGCAGCACCGCCGAATTGTAGGTGGCGCTGCGCGCTAGCGCCCGCAGCACCAGCTCCCCGAGGGACAGGGCGAGCGGGCTTTCCACGGGCAGCTGGGCGTTGCTCTTGGCCTTCGCCGCGAGGTCGCCCGCCGTCCGCCGCCCGTCGATCCAGCCTGCCCCTTCGAACTCGGCCTGGATGTGGCGCAACTCGTCGGGCGTGAGGATGTCGGGAATGGTCAGCAGCATGGCGGCGGGCTCGAAAAAAGGCGGGGAAGCCCCCGCGCCGGGCGGGCGCGGGGGGCATTTTCAGAAGGTGGTGCCAAGGTTCACGAGGAAGGTCCGCCCGGAGGTGGGCACGACGCGCGCGGTGTTGAACGACGAGGCGTAGTTGAGGTGGTCGGTGAGGTTGTAGGCGTTGAGGGCCAGCCGCCACTTCTTGTCGAGGCTTTCGAGCGAGATCATCGCGTCGAGGGAGAAGGTCTCCGGCACCTCGGCCAGGTTGCCTGCGTCCGACCAATAGGCCGAGGCATAGCGCGCGCCGCCGCCGACCATGAGCTTCGTGCCCTGGTGGACCAGGGATTCGAGATCGTAGCTGGTCCAGAAGCTGAAGTTGTTCGGCGGCACGTCGGGCGCGGTGTTGCCGATCTGGGAGAGGGTCTGGGAATAGGTGACCTCGCCGTCGAGATAGGAATAGCCGGCGTTGACGGTCCACTGCCGGGTGATGCGCCCATTCAGCCCGAGCTGGACACCGGAGACGCGCAGGCCGAGGCCGGCGTCCGAGAAGCCCGGCTCGTAGTCGCCGGTGGAGGGATCGACCGTGTAGGAGTTGGTCTTGTCCACCCGGAAAACGGCGGCGGTGGCGCCGAGGCGGCCATCCAGGAAATTCGCCTTGACGCCCAGTTCATAGAGATCGGAGCGCTCGGGCTCGTTCACGTCGGAGCCGGCGGGCACTTCCGAGGCGACACCGCCCACGGCGGCGCCGATGTCGGTGCCGAGCGGGCGGTAGGTGCGCGAGAAGGAGGCGTAGACGGTGTAGTCCTTGGTCGGCTCGTAGATGAGGCTCACCGACGGGCTCAGCTCGCGCGCCGTCGCGCTGCCCTGGATGCTGGAGGCGACGCCGTTGAACTCGCTGTTGAAGTAATCCCAGCGCAGGCCGGCCTGCAGCGACACCTGCTCGGTGAACCAGAAGCGGTCGCTGGCGAACAGGCCGATGTCGGTGGCGTTGGCGAGGCGCGCGTTGTAGCCGTTGTAGTAGAAGTAGGTCTGCGGATACCCGAAGGTCGGGTTCACGATCATCTGGTTGTTGACGCGGTTCACCGCCGTCAGCTGATGGCGCTGGTCTTCCTGGTAGACCGTGTCGAGGCCGACGATGGCCTTGTTCTTGAATCCTGCCACCTCGAACTCGAGGCGGCCGCTCGCCACGTTCTGGAAGCCCCAGCCGGTCTGCAGGTAGGCCATGCCGCCGCCCGCGCCATAGCTCAGGCGATAGTTGCCGCCGGCGAGGAGGGTGGCGGCGCAGGTGCCGGTGCAGGCGGCCGGGTTGGTGGCGTTGAAATCGCGGTCATAGATGGCGAGCCGCGTGTCGTTGTTGAAGGTGAACCAGCTGTTCACTTCCTTCGAGAAATTGGAGGTCACCACGTTCACGTCGGTGATGTCGTGGTTGAAGTTGCGCACGTAGGAGGTGGAGGCGTCGATCTGCGGCAGCCCGAAGTCGGTGATGGGCCGGTAGATGCCGTCGCGTCCCTGCAGGAAAGGCGTGCCCATGTCCGGCATGTTGCTGCCGTGCAGGTACATGTAGTTGACGAACCAGTTGGTGTCGGTGCCGATGCCGAAGCCGAGGTTGGCGGCAAAACCGGTGCGGTCGGAATAGACGTTGTCGCGGTCGGCGATGTCCTGCTTGTTGTAGACGCCGTTAAGGCGGATCGCCGTGGTCTTGTCGATCTCGAAATTGCTGTCGATGGTCGTGCGGTAGAGCATCCCCGAGCCGATCTGCTGGTCGATGCTGGTGACGCTGCCCATATGCGCGCGCTTGGTGCTCTGGTTGATGAGGCCGCCCGCATTGCCGACGCCGAAGGCCTCGCCGTTCGGCCCCATGATGACCTCGACGCTCTCGGTGTCGAAGGTGTCGCGCGTGTAGACGCCGAAGTCGCGCAGTCCGTCGGAATAGATGTCGCCGCGCGCCGGCAGGCCGCGGATGCGGAACTGGTCGCCGTTGGCGCCGCCGTTGCCCTCGCCGGTGGACATGGTGACGCCGGGCACGTTCTGCAGCGCCTGCTGCAGGGTCGTGATCTGCTGCTGCTGGATCAGCTCCTGCGGCACCACGGTGACGGTCTGCGGCATCTCCTGCACGGTGGAGGGAAGCCGCGAGATGCCGAGGGGGGCGAGATTGGTGTTGGATTCATTGGCCCGCGCGTTCACCTCCACGGTGTCGAGGGCGACGGTCTCCGTGTCGTTCCCGCCCTGCGGCGCGGCCGGCGTGGAGGCGCTCTGCGCGACGGCGGAGGCCGGAAGGACCGTCAGGCCGAGAAGCGCGCCCGCTGCGGTCGCCATGTCTGAAATCTGCGGCCTCAGGCACCGCCCTGCACCAAGGTGAGGCATCAACGTCTCCCAATAATACGTCTGAAATACTTCCGGCTTACCCAAGGAAGAGAAGTCGGGGCGGATATTTGCCAAGGCGAAAATGCCAATCAATCGCAATGATTTGAACTCGTTCTAAATTTCGTCGGGCGCACGGAAATTGGGGCTCGTTTCGCTACCCTGCCGCGCAGGATGGAGTGCGTGCGCGCCCGCGCGCCACAGGCCGCCGACAGAGGTACGTGCCGCGCGCGGGTTCAAAAAAGCTTCATAAACAACATTCTGCGCGAGGGCCGCCGGTCCGGTGGCGGATCGCAGTCCGGCGACGCGTCAGCTCGGGCGGCAAGGTGTTGCCGTGGCGCCACATTGGCCGTCCATCCCCGTGCGCTGAGTCCGGGGCGTGGCCGCGCCGCCCGCATTGCGGCCCCGCCAGAGAATCTCGGCTTCCGCCCGGAACGGCGCGAAGGCAGCCTTGGGGTCGCCGCCCAGCGTCATCAGCGCGGCTGCTGCGGTGGCAATGATGATGCGCTCGGCGCGGGGGTCGCTCGCCTCGCCGGTCCACACGCCCCGCCAGTGCTCCATGCTGGTGATTCCGGTGCGTCCCAGGGCGCGGGGCTCCGGCTCGCTGGGCATGAAGGCGTCCGCTGGCATGCCGGCGGCGAGGCGCATGATGGTGGTGGCGCGGAATGGGTTCAGCTCGGCTACGTCGCGCGTGCTCTCGATGATGCCGAGGTGCTGCTGCCCCAGGATGGTCGCGACGTCACGGTGGATCTCCCGGTAGGACGGCTTGCTGACGCCCAGCAGGCTTGCCCGCGCCGGCACGGGGCACAGCAGGTGCACGAGGTCGTTGACCGGGGAACGGCTTCCCGTGAGCCCGTGCAGGGCCAGCAGGCGGAACAGCTGCGGCGAGAGATCGGGCAGGGGGATATAGGCGATGCCCTGCGTCGCCACCGCCGCGCGGGCCTGGGCCGCAGTGGCGCAGACCGGAACGTCCAGCGTCGCCGCCGCGAGGCCGTTGCGGCCGGAGACGGCGCCGCTGCCGCAATTGCCGTGCAGAACCACCTTGTGCCCCGCCTGCGCGAGGAGGCGTGCGGCATGGAAGAACCATGGCGGGCGGACCGCCTTGGGCGAGAGGTAGCATGGCCAGTCGAGATCCACCGAGAACCCCCGGCCCGGATCGAAACGCGCCTTCACGTGCCGGCGCGCCGCTGCGACGAAGCCGGCAAGCTCCGCCGCCGTCACGCCCCGCAGCTGCAGGATGCCGAACAGGGCGCCGATCTGCACCGGGTCGGCCTCTCCGCCCAGGATGATGTCCATGGCGTCCTCGGACACGGCCGTTTCGAGGGTGCCGCCCTGCTTCTTGTGCTTCGGCCCCACGGCGCAGATGGCGTCCGCCAGCCGCAGCAGGGGGGCGGCGAGGGGCTGCTCATCGCTCTCGCGGGGACGGCGGTCGCGCCGGGGCGCCGGGGCTTCCTGCGAGAGATCGGCCGTCTGCACCGCGAGTGGCGCCACCGGATGGGCGAGCGGCCGGTTGAAGCGGTCGTCGAGGCGGGGGGCAGGCCCCGCCGCGTCGGGCACGCCGTCGAACACTCCGTGGATCTCGGCGACGACGGCGGCGACCCGCGGCCGCAGCGCCTCGGCCTTCGGCGAGGGAATGAGGCCGCGCCCGGAGCGGATCAACAGCGGATCGTCCAGCAGCAGCCGCAGCTCCGCGAGGACGCGGCTGACGCCGGAAGGCTGCACGCCGAGCTGGCGCGCGGCCGCGGTGACGCTGCGGGTGGCCAGGAGGGCATCAAGGGTCACGAGCAGGCGCCCGCGGCCGAGCCGGTCGGGCGCGGGCATCTCTTCCCCCCGGTGCGGCGCGTGGGGCAGGTCGCGCTCCGGGTCAGGCATGGCAAACTCCATTGGGGCAGAAACTCTGTCCTATTGTATTCGCCATCGCCCTTTCGAGAAGGGGAGATGTTACGGGGGATAACGTTGCGTTATGCAATATGCACATGGATTGTCGAGATCTGAATTAGACTTATTAAAAACTGGAGACGCTTGTCGGCTGTGCTGCAAGGCTCCCGCACCTTTGCCTGCGCCGACGCAATGCCGGAGGGACTTTGTCATTCGGGGGCCGACAGAGAGTCCGTGGGGCATCAGGCCTCGGCCTGTTCGTGCACGGGCAGCAGGATGTGCGCCCGCAGCCCGCCCTCGGGGCGATTGATGAGGGTCAGCTCGCCGCCATGGGCCTTCACGATGCTGCGGGCGATGGCGAGCCCCAGCCCCATGCCGCCGGTCTCGGCGCTGCGCGACGGTTCCAGGCGCACGAATGGCCTGAAGGCGTCCTCCAGCAATTCCTCGGGCAGCCCCGGCCCGGCGTCGTCCACCTGGATGGCCACCTGCTCCGTGCCGGCGCGGGCGGTGGAGACGCGCGCCCGCCGCCCGTAGCGCATCGCATTGTCCACGAGATTGCGCAGCGCGCGCCGCAGCGCCACCGGGCGGCAGGCCACCGCGACGCCCGCGCAGGTGGCCATCTCCGCATCGGCGCCCAGCCCCGCGAACTCCTCCACCACGCCGGCGCACAGGGCGTCGAGGTCCACGGTGCAGGTGGCCTCGTTGGTGGCCTCGGCGCGGGTGAAGGCCAGGGTCGCCTCGCAGATGGCCGCCAGCTCGTCGATGGTGGCGACGATGTCGTCGCGCACGGTGGGATCTTCCACGAACTCCGCCTTCAGCCTCAGCGTGGTCAGCGGCGTGCGCAGATCGTGGCTGATGGCGGCGAGCAGGCGCATGCGGTCGCGCATGAACAGGCTGAGCCGCTGCTGCATGGTGTTGAAGGCGAGGGTGGCCGCCGCCACCTCCGTGGGGCCGCCGGGCGGGAGGGCGGGCACGCTCTCCCCGCGCCCGAAGCGCTCGGAGGCGTCGGCGAGCGCGCGCAGCGAGCGCGTCTGCAGTCGCACGCACGCGAAGGTGACGGCCGAGACCACCAGGGCGGAGACGAGGAAGGAGAGCAGGGTGGGGCGGTTCCATATGCCCGGCAGGCTCACCGTGGTGCTGAAGTGAAGCCAGCCGCGGTCCGGTATGGGCACGCTGAGCGCCACCACGCCGCCGCCGTGCCGTCGCCCCTCCTCCCCCGGCCGCTCGCTGTCTCCACCCCCGCCCTCCCGAGGCAGCCAGGGAAAGGCACCGACGGTGCGCCCGGGGCAGTCGGCGTCGTTGCCGTGGGCGTCGAGCCGCACCTGCGGCGCGCCGGTGTCGAGGCCGTGGAGGCGCCGCTTCAGCATCTGCGCGAGGCTTTGCTCCACCGGTGTCATGGGCCGGGCCGGCGGCGGCTCCTCGCTCGTCCAGGCGCAGGCGTCCCGCGCGCCGAAGGCGCTGGCGAGCCGCTCCGCCTCCTGCGGCGGGGACGTGGCGACCAGCCGCGCGAGGGCCACCGTCTGGCTCAGCGCCTGGCCGCGGACGATGCCGCCCACCACGCTGTCGTGCTCGCTGCGCAGCAGCAGCACCAGCGCGAGCTGCGCCAGCGCCAGCGCCGCCACCAGCAGCACCACGAGCCGCCCGGCCAGGCTGCGCGGCCACAGCACGCGCCCGAGCGGCCTCATGGCTCCACCTCCACCGGCGCCGCGAACACGTAGCCGTCGCCCCACACGGTGCGGATCAGCGCCGGGTGCTGGGGATCGCGCTCGATGCGCCGCCTGAGGCGGCTGACGAGGTTGTCGATGCTGCGGTCGAACGCCTGGGCCGCGCGGCCGGCGGTGATATCGAGCAGCTGGTCGCGGGAGAGCACCACCGTGGGGCGGGTGACGAAGGCGAGCAGCAGCCGGAACTCGGCGGCGCCAAGGCGGGCCTCCTGCCCGCTCTCGTCCAGGAGGGCGCGGCGGCCGGTGTCTAGCAGCCAGCGGTCGAACCGGTAGCGGGCGCCGCTGTCCTCGGCCGGGCGCGGCGCGCTCTGCGCCCGGCGCAGGATGGCGCGGATGCGCGCCAGCAGCTCGCGCGGGTTGAAGGGCTTGGTCACGTAATCGTCGGCGCCGATCTCCAACCCCACGATGCGCTCGGTCTCCTCGCTCACCGCCGTGAGCAGCACCACCGGCACGTCGCTGGCCTGCCGCAGCTGGCGGCACAGGGTCAGGCCGTCCTCGCCCGGCATCATGATGTCGAGCACCACGAGGTCGAAGCTGCCCGCGCGCATGAGCTGGCGCATCTCCGCGCCCCCGCTGGCTGCGCTGACCCGCAGGCCGTTGCGCGCGAGGTACTTCGCCAGCAGCTCGCGGATCTCGCGATGGTCGTCGACGACGAGAATGTGCGGCGTGCGTTCCATGCTTCCTTCCGGCGCGCCCCCTCCGGGGCGCCGAGAACGGGATGGCCCGATCCGCGCTGCGCCGGCGACCGGGAATGTGTAACCAATCGTATCAGCTCCGCGACACAGCCACGGACAATTACAATCTCGCCGGCGCAGGACAAACTTCCCCGGTGCGGATCGTTCAATGAGGATGGGCCGACCGGCCTCGCGCCGGGCGGCCCATCGGAGCCTGCCCGTGTCATTCGCACCCCTGTCGTTCGCCCGCGTCCGCCCGACGCTGATCGCCTTGCATCGCTGGATCGGCCTCGTGCTCACGCCGATTTTCCTCGTCATCATCCTGTCCGGCGCGGTCCTCTCGGTCCGCCCCATGCTCGGCTCCGCGCAGCCGCGGGCGGGCGCGGGCGCCGCCATCGACGCGAACGCGCTCGCCGCGCTCGTCGCCCAGCTGGAGGCGGGCGGCCAGGTGAGCGCGGTGTCGGTGGCCGACGGCGGGCGCGCCGTCACCGTCACATCGAGCGCACCGGAGATCGCCGGCACCTGGAACCTTGCCACGCGCGCACACACGCCGGCGCCGGCCGGCGGCATCGATGTGTTCCGCACCGCCGAGAACCTCCACAAGTCGCTCCTGCTCGGCCTCGGCATCGTGGTGGAGGCCGCGAGCTTCCTCATGCTCGCCATCATGGTGGCGGGGCCTTTCCTGGCGTGGCTGCGCTTCCGGAACAGCCTCATCGGCTGGCACATGGCCGTGGGCTGGTGCCTGCTGCCGGTGACGCTGGTGGCGCCGGTGACGGCGGCGATGCTCATCCTCGGCATCGGCACGGGCCCGCGCCCCCAGCTTCCGCGGGTGCAGCAGCCGGTGGCCATCGGCGCGGCCATCGCCACCGCCGCGCGCGAGCTCGACACCAGCCGCCTCGTCACGGCGCGCCGGTTCCGGGGCGGCACGGTCATGATCCGCGTGGCGGGGCCCGGCGGCGGCAATTTCGTGGTCACCGACACCGGCGTGACGCCGCTGGTGGGCGGGCCGGGGCTGGTGAAGCAGATCCACGAGGGCACCTGGGCCGGCGCGTGGTCCGGCAGCCTCAACCTCGCCATCTCCATCGCGCTGGCGGGCCTCACAGTCACCGGCTTCATCTCCTGGTTCCGCCGCTGGCGGCGCGACCGCGCGGCCCCGCTTGCGGCGGGGGCCGACATCCTCGTCGCCCACGCGAGCCAGACCGGCACCGCCGCGCGGCTGGCCGCCGCCACCTGCGAGGGGCTCGTGCGGGCCGGGGAGAAGGCCACCCTGGCCCCCCTCGGCGCGGTGCGAGCGGAGGATCTCGCCCGTTTCCGGCTGGTGCTGCTGGTGGCGGCCACCACCGGCGAGGGCGAGGTGCCGGCCGGCGCCCGCCATGTGGCGGGCGGGCTGAAGCCTGGCGCCCTCGACGGCGTGAAGCTCGCGGTGCTCGGCCTCGGCGATCGCGCCTACGCCCATTTCTGCGGTGGCGCGCGCGCGCTGCGCGCCGCCCTGCTGGCGGCGGGGGCCGTGGAGGCCATGGAGATGCGCGAGGCCGACGGCGAGCCTTCCACCGCCTGGGTGGGCTGGATCGACGCGCTGCGCGCGGAACTGGGCCTGAAGTGCGAGGTGCCGAGCCTTCCGCCGGTGAGCCCGCCCGTCACCCTCACGCTCGCCGCGCGCGAGCGTCTCGACGTGCCGGCGCCGGCGGGTGCCGAGAGCCGGACGCCGCAGGACGGGACCCAGGAAACCTGGCGCATCGTGCTCGAAAGCGCGGATGATCTCGACTTCCGGCCGGGCGACCTCGTGCGCCTTTCCCCCGGCGGCGGGGAACGGGAGCGCTCCTATTCCGTGGGCAGCTCCAGCCGGGTCGATCCGCGCCGCATCGAGCTCACGGTGCGCCTGCATGCCTGGACGGGCGAGGACGGCGCCCCGCATTACGGCCGAGTCTCCGGCTTCCTCCTGCGGGAGGCCTTGCCGGGCGGGCAGATCGAGGCGCGGCTCGATCCCCATCCCGGCTTCAACCCGCCGTCCGATCCGCAATGGCCGGTGGTGATGATCGGCGCCGGCTCCGGCATCGCGCCGTTCCCCGGCTTCATCACCGAGCGGCGGGCGAGCGGAAAGGCGGGCCCGGCGTGGCTCCTGTTCGGCAACCGGCACCGGGCCGGGGACTTCCTGTGGCGCGACCTGCTGGAGGAGGCCCTGCGCGACGGCACGCTTTCGCGCCTCGACACCGCCTTCTCCCGCGATCCGGACGACGGCGCCCATATCCAGCAGCGGCTCCAGGAGAACGCCGGTGAGGTCTATGCGTGGCTGATCGAGCGCAAGGCGGTGGTCTATGTCTGCGGCCGGCGCGCCATGGCGCGGGGGGTGGAGGAAACCCTGGCCGGCATCCTCGCCTCACAAGGCGGGCTCGGCACGGCGGAGGCGCGTGCCGAGATCGGCCGCTGGCTGGCCGAGGGCCGCATTCGCGTGGATGCCTTTGATTGACACAGGGAGGCTGGCGGCGGGCGCAGGGTGCGCCGCGCTCACCGCAAGAGGCGCAGGCGCCGGGCCGCCCGAGCCGGAGGATGAGCTGTTCCCACATCCGGCGCTGCCGTTGGCCCGGCCTGTCGTCCAAGCCGTGGCCGCGTGCCGAGGCATGGAAACGGGCGATGGCACGACCAACACTCCCGGCAGCACAAGGCGCAGTACGCGCGATCCTGTCGCGCGCATCACGCCGAAGCCCTGATCAGCGGATCAGGGTCATTCGGGATATCCTAATGGAAATTTCGTTGGTGGAGCCGAGGGGAATCGAACCCCTGACCTCTGCAGTGCGATTGCAGCGCTCTCCCATCTGAGCTACGGCCCCGATCCATGGGAGGCGCCATTTACGAGGCGCCCCCCTTTCATGTCAAGCGGCGCAGCGCCGAATTTCAGGCGCCCTGTGGATGACTTCCGGCGTTGTCCACACCCTCGTTTCGTGGCGCCTCCCGCTCGCCACGCAGCGCCACATAGATGGCGGGGATCACCAGCACGGTGAGCGCGGTGGAGGAGAGGAGGCCGAAGAACAGCGAGATGGCGAGCCCCTGGAAGATGGGATCGGTGAGGATCACCGCCGCGCCGATCATGGCCGCCAGCGCGGTCAGCAGGATCGGCTTGAAGCGGATGGCGCCGGCTTCCAGCAGCACCTCCTTCAGCGGCCGGCCCGGCGTGCGGGCATGGCGGATGAAGTCCACCAGCAGGATCGAGTTGCGCACGATGATGCCCGCGAGCGCGATGAAGCCGATCATGGACGGCGCCGAGAACGGCGCGCCGAACAGCCAGTGGCCGAACACGATGCCGATGAAGGTGAGCGGAATGGGCGTGAGGATCACCAGCGGCAGCTTGAACGAGCCGAACTGCGCGACCACCAGGATGTAGATGCCGAGGATGGCGACCCCGAAGGCCGCGCCCATGTCGCGGAAGGTCACCCAGGTCACCTCCCATTCGCCGTCCCACAGCAGGGTGGGGGTGCTCTCGTCCGCCGGCTGGCCGTGGAGCGCCACCACCGGCTTCGGCAGGTTGCCCCAGTCCATGGCGTCGAGCGCCTTGCCCACCGCGATCATGCCGTACACCGGCGCCTCGTAGGCCCCGGCGAGGTCCGCCGTCACCATCTCCGCCGCGCGGCCGTTGTGGCGGAAGACGGGGAAAGAGGAGGGCTCGCGGCTCACGCTCACCACGTCGCCCAGCTCCAGCACGCCGCGCCCGCCGGGCACGGCATTGGCCGGCACGGGCGTGGAGAGGGTGCGGGCGTCCACCTGCCTGTCGGCCTTGGACAGGGCGAGGCGGATGGGGATGGGCGGGCGCCCCTCGCCGCGATGGGAATAGCCCACCGTGGCGCCGCCGTAGAAGGCGCGGATGGCGTCATGCACGTCCGCCTGCTCCACCTTGTAGAATTCGAGATTGTCCTGGTCGATGGAGAGGCGCACCCGCTCGGCGGTGGTGCCGAAGCTGTCGTCCACATCGACGATGAAGGGCACGCTCTCGAACGCCGCGCGCACCTTGCGCGCCACCGCGCGGCGGGTGTCCGGGTCGGGCCCGTAGATCTCCGCCAGCAGGGTGGCGAGCACCGGCGGGCCCGGAGGCGGCTCCACCACCTTCAGGGCGCTGCCGGGGGGCAGGGGGATGGCCTTGAGCCGCTCGCGCAGCTCCAGGGCGATGTCGTGGCTGGTGCGGCGGCGCTCGCTTTTGGGGACGAGGTTCACCTGGATGTCGCCCTGGCGCGGCGCGGTGCGCAGATTGTAGTGACGCACCAGCCCGTTGAAGTTGAAGGGGGAGGCCGTGCCGGCATAGGTCTGGAACGAGACCACCTCCGGCACCGGGGCGAGCGCGTCCACCATCTGCTGCAGCACGCGGTTGGTGTCCTCCACCGAGGCTCCCTGGGGCAGGTCCAGCACCACGTTCAGCTCGGTCTTGTTGTCGAACGGCAGCAGCTTCACCGTGACATGCTCGGTGTAGAAGCTGGAGAGCGAGGCGAGGGTGATCGCGCCCACGGCCAGGAGGAAGGTCCAGGCCCGTGCCCTGGTGCGCAGGATGGGTTCCGCCACCTTCACATAGAGCCGCCCCAGCCGGCCTCCGCCCGCCGCCTCATGGGCGTGGGCCACCGCCGCCCTGGAGCTCGCCGCCTTCAGCATCAGCCAGGGGGTGAGCACCACCGCGACGAAGAAGGAGAACACCATGGCCGCCGAGGCATTGGCCGGAATGGGGCTCATGTAGGGGCCCATCATGCCCGACACGAACAGCATGGGCAGCAGCGCCGCCACCACGGTGAGCGTCGCCACGATGGTGGGGTTGCCCACCTCCGCCACCGCCTCGACGGCGGCCTGCTCTCGCCTGCGCCCGTCCTTCATGGCCCAGTGGCGGGCGATGTTCTCGATGACGACGATGGCGTCGTCCACCAATATGCCGATGGAGAAGATGAGCGCGAACAGGCTCACCCGGTTGAGCGTGTAGCCCATGAGGCGGGAGGCGAACAGCGTGAGCAGGATGGTGGAGGGAATGACCACCGCCACCACCAGCGCCTCGCGCCAGCCGATGGCGACCCCCACCAGCACCACGATGGAGAGGGTGGCGAGGCCCAGGTGCAGCAGCAGCTCGTTGGCCTTCTCGTTGGCGCTCTCGCCGTAATTGCGGGTGATGGTCATGTCCACGTCGGCGGGGACCATCCGGCCGCTCAGTTCGTGCACCCGGCGGAGCACCTCCTGCGCGATCACCACTGCATTGGTGCCCGGCCGCTTGGCGATGGCGAGCGACACCGCCGGCACGCGCACCAGCGCGTCGCTACCGCGGCGCACGTCGTAGACGCGGGTTTCCTCCGGCTCGGTGGCCAGCATCACCTTGGCCACGTCGCGCACATAGACCGGGCGGCCATCGCGGGCGGTGAGCAGCAGGTTGCCGATCTCGGCCGGGGTCTGGAGCGTCTGCCCGGCCACCAATGTGCGCTGCTGGCCCTTCTCGCGCACCGTGCCGGCCTGGAACGAGCGGTTGGCGCCTTCGATCTTGCCCGAGAGCTGCGCCAGCGTGATGCCGTAGAGCGAGAGCTTTTCCGGGTCCGGCTCCACGCGGATTTCCTCCGGCTGCTCACCGACGATGTAGCTGAGGCCGATGTCCGGCAGCTTGGCGATTTCCACCTGCAGCTCGCGCGCGATGCGGGTGAGGCCGTTGGCGGTCCAGCGGTCGGCGGCATCGGGCCTGGGGGTGAGCGTCACCACCAGGATGGCCACATCGTCGATGGAGCGGCCGACGATCAGCGGCTCGGGAATGCCCACCGGCAGGCGGTCGAAATTGGCGCGCAGCTTCTCGTGCACGCGCAGGATGGCGGCATCGGGATCGGTGCCCACCAGGAAGCGCGCGGTTACGAGCACGCCGTCATCCGCCGTGTTGGAATAGACGTGCTCCACGCCGTCTATGCCCTTGACGATGGTTTCGAGCGGCTCGGTGACCAGCTTCACCGCATCTTCCGCCTTCAGCCCGTTGGCGGTGACATGGATGTCCACCATGGGCACGGAGATCTGCGGCTCCTCCTCGCGCGGGAGGGTGACGAGGGCGATGATGCCGAAGGCGAAGGCCGCCATCAGCAGCAGCGGCGTGAGGGGGGAGGAGATGAACAGGCGGGTGAGGGTGCCGGCGATGCCGAGCTTCACGGGATGGGGCGTGTCGCTCACGGCAGCACCACCGTATCGCCGTCGGCAAGGCCGGTGAGGACCTCCACCCGGGGTTTGCCATTTTCGGCGAAGCGCTCGCCCAGCACCACGGCCACGTCGGCGGGGCCGCGCGGGGTCATGAGGCGCACGTAGTCCACGCCGTGGCGGGTGGCCACCGCCTCCGGCGGCACCGCCAGCACCGGGCGGCGGCCGATCTCGATCCACACCAGCGTGCGCTCGTTGACGAAATAGTCGCCGAGCCCGGCCACGTCCACGTCGGCCATCACCCGGCCGCCGGTGATCTCCGGATAGACCTTCACGATGCGGCCCTCCCGCGCGGTCGCGAGGTCACCGGCCCTTTCCGGGGAGATGCCGCGCGCGCCGATGCGCACCCGGCCGCCCTCGCGGATATCCGCCGCGTGGCGCTCGGGCAGGGAGAGGCGCAGGTAGTATTGCCCCGAGGCGATGCGGGCGATTTCGTCGCCCGCCAGCACCACGGAGCCGGGGGTGACGGGCACGGTGAGCACGCGCCCGTCGGCCGGGGCCAGCACCGCCCCCTCGCGCTCGCGCTGCAGCACCACGGCGCGGTCGGCCTCGGCGGCGGCGACCTGGTTGGCGGCCACATCGAACTGGGTCCTGGCGGTGTCCACGCGGCTCTGGCTGGCGAAGCCCTTGGCCAGCAGCTGCTGGGCGCGGTCGAGCTCGGTGCGGGCGTTCTCCAGCTGGGAGTTCAGCTCCTTGATCTTGGCGTCCGCCGCGTTGAGGGTGAGGGTGAGCTTGTCGTCCACCACCAGGGCCACCTCGTCCCCTTTCTTGACCTCGCTGCCCTCGGAGACCTTCACCTCGCGCACCGTGCCGCCGAGGCGCGCGCGGGCGGGCACCACGGTGCGGCTCTCCACCTCGCCGAACACCGCCTTCATCTCGGGAATATCCTGGCGATGCACGGGGAAGGGAGCCTTCTCCGGCGTCCCGGCGGAGATGCGGGGCGCCGCGGGCGGGAGGGGGTCGGGCTGGGCGGCGGCGGGTGCCGCGGCGCCGGCAAGGCCGGCGGCGAGCAACACCCCGCGAAGCGCCGCGGCGAGCGCGGGCGCGCGAAGGAGGACAGGGGACATGGTGTTCCGTTCCCGGCGGCGGCGCCGCCGCTGAGATCAGGAGAAGGCGCAGCCGGCCTTGAGGCCGAGCTTCTTGAAGATCATGGCCGCCGGGCAGAAGCCCGTGACGGACGCCTGCATGAGGTTCACGCCCACGAAGGCGGTGAGCCATAGCCAGTAGGGCGAGACGAAGACGCCGAGGGCCAGCGATAAAAGCACCATGAACCCGGCAAACATCATGACGGCGCGATCGACCGACATTATCCTAGCTCCCGATTGCGCGCGGGGCGGCAGGCCGCCTCGCACCGTTCGGGTTGCAGATAACATTCAAAGATTATAAATTCAAGATCATGAATATATCGGAGATGATCCCGGCTTCGGAGAAGGCCGCGGAGCTGATGCGCTCCCTGTCCCATCCCCAGCGCCTTCTGGTGCTGTGCGCGCTCGGGGCCGAGGAAAAATCCGTGGCGCAGCTGCGCGAGGAGCTGGGCATCGAGCAGGTGCCCATGTCGCAGCAGCTCATGCGCCTGCGGGCGGACGGCCTCGTCGCCGCCCGCCGCGAGGGCACCAGCGTATTCTACCGCATCGCCCGCCCGGAGGTGATCCAGGTGGTGGAGGCACTCCACGACGCCTTCTGCGGCAAGGCCATGGGGTGCTGAGCCCCGTTCCTCACCCGCCCAGCGCGTTGAGCAGCAGCACGGCGAGGAAGCCCAGGAAGAAGGCGCCCGCGGAATAGGTGTTGTCCCGCGTGCCCTCGTGGGCTTCGGCCAGCAGCTCCTCCGCCACCAGGTAGAGCAGCGCCGCCGTGGCGAAGGCGAGGATGCCGGTCTGCATCACGGCCGGGAGGGCGGAGAAGGCCGCCGCGCCGATCAGCGCGCCTACCGGCACCAGCAGCGCGAGGCCGGACATTTTCGCCATGGCAGGCCCGCCGCCGCCGAGGGTGACCACCGTGGCGAGGCCGAGGAAGAACACTTCCAGCGAGAGCGCGGCGACCACCACCAGCCCGCTCTCCGGCACCGCCGCGAGGGTGACCGCGCACAAAAGGCCGTCGACGAGGAGATCGACGCCCACCGTCACCATCAGGCCGGTGCTTCCGCGCCCGGCCGGCGCGCCTTCCGCTTCGTCGTCCTCCTCCTCGCCCACCAGGGCGCGGATGGCGAGCATGGCGCCGCCGCCGAGAAGGAAGCCGAGGGCCATGCCGAGCGGCGGGGCCGCGCCGAGCTCCGGCAGCAGCTCGGCGCCCACCGCGGCCAGCACCACGCCGGCCGTGAAATGCTGCACGGAGCTGCGCGTGTGGGGCCCCGGCCGCCAGACCGTGCCCAGGAGGGCGCCCAGCATCGCCAGAATGGCGGGAATGAGGGTGGGCCAGACGAGGTTCAGCGCTTGGGGCACAGCGGCAGACATGGCGGCAGCTCCGGAAGTCTGCCGCACGTTACCGGCATGCCGGCGTCCGCCATGTGACGGGTGCTGCCCGCCGCCTATGGCGCGCTGCGCATGATGCCCTTCCGCACCGCCCAGAGCGCCTGCGACAGCTCGCCCGCCAGCCGCCCTTTCTCGGCCGGGCCGAGGAAGCCGCCCACCGGAACCCGCCGCCGTCCGCAGGCCAGGGCCACCTCCAGCGTGCCGAAATCGTCGTCGTCCGTACGCTCCACGCGGGTCCAGGAGGGGTTGAGCCGCTCGGTGTGGCCTGTCCCGCGCGCCGGTTCGCGCCGCACCTCCACGAGGCTCGCGGTGACGGTGATGTGCTCGCGCGCCCGCGCGGCGCGGGCGCTGGCGCCGAAGGCGAGATAGAGCAGGAGCGCATCGAGCCCTAGGAAGCCGGTCACCGGCCAGGCGCCCATGGCCAGGAACACGGCGCCGCTGCCGAGGCTCGCCAGCGCCATGAGCCCTGTCACCACCAGCGCCCCGCCCGCCGACAGGGAGCGGTGGGGCGCGAGCGTGACCGCGTAGACGAGGGGATCGCCCGCGTCTTCGCTCGCATTCGCCCGGATGGGGGCCGGATCGGTGGCATCGGTCATGAGGGCGCAGTATAGGGGAAAAATGCCGCCAAAACCGCCCGCCCAGCGCCCGCCCGCCGCCGCCTCCGAGGACACGCACGATCCGCTGGCGGACCTCATCTCCCCGCCGCGCCCGCGCAAGGGCGCGCCGCCAGCCGCCGGAGGCGGGAAGGGGGCGAAGACCCCGGCCGCGGCTTCCGCCACGGGCGCCACCCGGCGCGAGACGACGAAGGTTGCCACCGCCAAGGGTGGAGCGAGCACCGGCGCAGCGCGCCGCGGGACCAGGGGCAAGGGGGATGCGGCCAAGGGGGATCTGGGCAAGGTGAACATGGCGAAGCGCGGCGTGCCCGAGCAGCCTGTCGCCCCCCGCCGCAGCAAGGCGGTGGCGAATGCGGCCGCCGCCGTCCACGGCAAGACCGTCGCGTCGTGGAGCGAAGAGGAGGTCGTGGAGGCGTTTACCCGCTTCGAGGCGCAGGACCCCGAGCCCAAGGGCGAATTGGATTACACCGACCCCTACACCCTGCTGGTCGCGGTGGTGCTCTCCGCCCAGGCCACCGACGTCGGGGTGAACAAGGCGACCAAGGGCCTGTTCGCCGCCGCTCCCACCCCCGCCGCCATGGTGGCGCTGGGGGAGGAGCAGGTGGCGCATTTCATCCGCACCCTCGGCCTCTACAAGAACAAGGCGAAGAACGTGGTGGAGCTCTCCCGCCTGCTGCTGGAGCGCCACCACGGGGAGGTGCCGCGCGACCGGGAGGCGCTGGAGGCGCTGCCCGGTGTCGGCCGCAAGACCGCCAACGTGGTGCTGAACATCGCCTTCGGCGTGCCCACCATCGCCGTGGACACCCACCTGTTCCGCGTCGCCAACCGCACGGGCCTTGCCCCCGGCGCGACGCCGCTGGCGGTGGAGGAGGCGCTGGAGGTGCGCATCCCCGACCGCTTCAAGCTCCATGCCCACCATTGGCTGATCCTGCACGGGCGCTACATCTGCAAGGCCCGCGTGCCGGAATGTGGCCGCTGCCTCATCGCCGACCTGTGCCGCTGGCCGGAAAAGCGGTTCTGAGTGGTGCCGGGCGCGTGGACGTCTTGAGCCCGGCGCGCGGTTGGGCTAATCGAGGGGCAGGGTCCGCAGTTCACCCAGGCGTCACCGCCCCGAAAGGGGAGCTAAACCTGCCTTATCCGCATTCGATCGACAGCTTGTCCCGCGTCGCGTCGCAAGCCGGTGACCATCGACATCCGTTTCCGGAAATCGGCGCCTTGTCGAGGATGAGTCATGTCCAGACCGGTCTTTCCGCTCGCGGCGGATGATATTTCCGCCTTCGCCCGTGCACTGCGCGGCCAGCTCGCGCGCTGCGATCACCTGCCGAGCCATCTCGAACTGCTCAACATGCTGGCCCGCGCCGGCGGCCACCGCAATTTCCAGCACTTCCGCGCCGTGGCCGAGGGCGCCGGCGAGGTCCGGCCGCCGGTGGAGCCGCCGCCCCCTGCCGAGCCCGTGGACGAGAAGCGGGTGGAGCGCGTCGCCCGCCTGTTCGACGCTGAGGGGCGCCTGATCCGCTGGCCCGGCAAGGAAAGTTGGCGCCACCTGTGCCTGTGGGCGCTGTGGTCCACTGTGCCGGCGGGCGAGACCTTCGCCGAGCGGGAGATCAACGCGCACTTCACCGCCCGCCACCTGTTCGAGGATTATGCCCTGCTGCGCCGGGAGATGGCGGACCGCGGCATGGTCTGGCGCACGGCGGACGGGCGCGCCTATCGCCGGATCGAGCAGCGCCCGCCGGCTGAAGCCCGTGCTCTCATCCGCCGCGTGGCGGCGCGGCTGGCCATCGGCCGGGCCGCTTCCGCCGGCGGAGGGGCGCCGGGTCGCATTGGCCCGAATCGCGGCGATGCGCCACTCTCCTGAGGCGGCGCACCCCTCCGGCGCGGGGCGGGTGCGCGTGGGGAGGGCGCGGATGCATTCGGTGGCGCAGGCGGCGGAGCGGCTTCTGGGGGAGATCCCGCCGCCGATGCTCATCTCCACGCCGCGGGGGCCGCTCGCCTGCGCGGTGGCGGGGGAGGGGCCGCCGCTGCTGGCCCTGCATGGCATCATGGGCGGGCTCGACCAGTCGTGGCTGCTCGCGCGGGCCCTGCTCGGCGGGCCGTTCCGGCGGCGGGTCCTCGCCGTGGCGCGGCCCGGCTATCCCGGCACACCGCTGGAGACGGGCGGCACCGCCGAGGCGCAGGCCGAGGCCTATGCCGCGCTGCTGGACACGCTGGGGCTGGATGCGGTCCACATCGCCGCCTTCTCCGGCGGCGGGCCCTCGGCGCTGGCGTTCGCGCGGCTGTTTCCGGGGCGCTGCCGGGGGCTGCTGCTGGTCAGCGCCTGCACCGGCCGGCTGGAGGCGCGGCCAGAGGGGCGCGCGGTGCTGGCGCGGGCACGTTTTCTCACACGCCTGCCGGGCCTGCGCGCGGTGCCCGCCTGGGCGGTGCGCCACTGGACGGACACGGCCGCGCGGGGCTTCGTGCCCGCCGCCGCCGAGCGTACGCGGGTGCTGGCCGATCCTGAGGCGGGGCCGCTGCTGGCCGCCCTGCTGCTCAGCTCCTGCCTGCACATGGGCGAGCGCATGCCGGGCACCTTTCGCGACGTGGCGCAGTTCGCCGCGCTACCGGCGTGCTGCGACGCGGGGGTCGGCGCGCCCCTCCTGGCGCTGCATGGCACGGCGGATGGCATCGTGCCCTTCGCCCAGGGCGAGGAGATTGCCCGCAGGGTGGGCGGGGCGCGCCTGCTGACGCTCAAAGGGGGCACGCACATGGCGCTGTTCACCCACCTCGCCGAGGTGCGGCGGGCGGCGGCCGCGTTTCTTGAGGCACCGGGCTGACGCGTGCGCCCGTCACCGGGGGCGCCTTCGCGCGGGCGCACCTCGGCGGACTGGACGACATCCGCGCGCTGGCGCCCTCACGAGCGCGTTCGCGCTGGAGCGCAGCGAGGCCGCCGGTCCGCGCGAGGCGCTGGCGGGTCTTCCATTCCGGCTCGCGTGAAAACGCGCGTCAGGCCAAAGGGCCTTGAGCTTTTCGCATGGGCCCTGGGCCAAGCCCGCGCGGCACTTGAGCCAAACCGGCCTAGCCCTCGGTCGAGCCCGGGTCGATGGCATTCGCGCCATGGCTTGGAACGCTCGCCGTGAGCCGGTGCGAGCGGCGCCCGCACCGGGGACCTGGGCCAAGTCCGCTCCGGCACGAACATCGCCCGGCCCGATCAAGCATCGAGCCGGTGGTCCAAGTCCGAAGGCGCGGCGCTCAGCGCACCTCGGCCAGGAAGGCGCGCACCTGGGCGGGGTCCACGTCCTTCGCCACGAACGCCTCGCCAATGCCGCGCGCGAGAATGAAGGTGAGCGCGCCGCGGCTCACTTTCTTGTCCTGGGCGATAAGGGTCATCAGGCCATCGGTGTCCGGCAGCTCGCCGGGAACGTCGGAAATGCGGGTGGGCAGGCCGGCGGCTTCCAAGTGGCGCGTCATGCGCGTCACGTCCTGGCCGGGGCACAGGCCGAGCCGCGCCGAGAAGGCGAAGGCGAGCGCCATGCCGATGGCCACCCCCTCGCCGTGGAGCAGGCGATCGGAGAAGCCGGCGCCAGCCTCCAGCGCATGGCCGAAGGTATGGCCGAGGTTGAGCAGCGCCCGGTCGCCGGTCTCCTTCTCGTCACGGGCGACGATGGCGGCCTTGGCGAGGCAACTCGCGGCCACCGCCTCGATGCGCGCCGGCCCGCCGCCGATGACGCCGGCATGTTCCTTCTCCAGCCACTCGAAGAAGGTACGATCGCCGATGAGGCCGTATTTGGCCACCTCCGCATAGCCCGCCCGCACCTCGCGCACGGGCAGGGTGTCGAGGGCGGCGGTATCGGCCAGCACCAGCACCGGCTGGTGGAAGGTGCCCACCAGGTTCTTGCCCTGGGGCGAGTTGATGCCGGTCTTGCCGCCGACGGAGGAATCCACCTGGGAGAGCAGGGTGGTCGGCGCCTGCACCACGTCCACGCCCCGGCGCAGCACCGAGGCGGAAAAGCCCGCGAGGTCGCCCACCACGCCGCCGCCCAGCGCCAGCACCAGATCGCGCCGCTCGATGCGGGCGGCGATGAGGCCCTCCACCACCTGCTGGAGGCCGGCCCAGCACTTGGTCTTCTCGCCCGGCTCCACCACGATGGCGGTGTGCTCGATGCCGGCCTCCGCCAGCGCGGCCTCGACGGTGGCGAGGTGTCCGGCAGCCGCCACGTTGCGATCGGTGACGATGGCCACCCGCGCGCCCTTGCGCAGGGCCTTCACATGGGTGCCGGTCTCGCTGAGGAGGCCGGGGCCGATGAGGATGTCGTAGGGCCGGCCCGCCAGGTCCACGCGCACCGCGCTGCGCTGGGCGCCGGCAGGGAAGACGGGGGCGGGCGAAACGGTCATGGTGCGGTGTCCTTGGTCCGGGTGCGTCAGGTGGCGGGCGAGCGCCGCCACCACCTCGTCCACCACCACGTCGTGGGCGACGTCGCGGGAATCGACCACCACGTCGGCGAGGGCATAGGTCTGGCCGCGCTGGCGCTGCAAAGCGGCGAGCTTGGCGGCGGGGTCGCCCTGGGCGAGCAGCGGGCGGTCGGTGCGCTTCTTCACGCGGCGCAGCAGGGTGTGCAGATCGGCCCGCAGCCAGACGGAGATGCCGTATTCGGCCACCGCCGCCCGGGTCTCGGGGCTCATGAAGGCGCCACCGCCGGTGGCGAGCACCATGGGGCCGGACTGCAGCAGGCGCGACACCACGCGCTTCTCGCCCTCGCGGAACTCGGCCTCGCCGCGGCGGGCGAAGATTTCCGGAATGCTCATGCAGGCGGCGCGCTCGATCTCCTCGTCGGCATCGACGAAGGGCAAGGCGAGGCGCTTGGCGAGGCGCCGGCCCACCGAGGACTTGCCGGCACCGGGCATGCCCACCAGCACCACCACGCGGGCGCCGAGCCGCGCCAGGAGTTCCTCGGTCGAAAGCGGGCCGTGCGGGCGCCCCGTGGTCATGGTCCGGGTGTCCTCTGCTGGCTGCGCGGTCTTGTGTGTCTGCACCCGAAATTCCTTGAGGCTCCGGCCCGCCGCCTCGGCCTTCCATGGGCGCGGCGCGACCGTTGCGGCAGGTGGGCATTGGTCCTTTCCACCCGGCATCATCGGGCTCTAGCATTGGCGAGGGGGGTCGGCAATGCGGTTGAACACGACGGTTGAGCGTGGCACCTCTTCGGCCATGGCCGGCGCGCAGCGATTCGCCCGGCATGGGAGAAGCCGGCGGTGCCTACCCTCATCCGTCTGATCGTGGTGCTTTGCGTTCTCGTCGGGCTCGGCTACGGCGCCCTGTGGGCGCTCGCCAACTGGGTCGAGCCGAAGACGCGGGAAATCAGCTTCACCGTGCCGCCGGATCGGATTGGCAAATGAGCGCGTCCGGCCCGCTCGCCCTGTTCCTGGACATGCAGGCGGTGGAGCGCGGGGCAAGCCGGAACACGCTGGAGGCCTACCGGCGCGACCTCGACGACTTCGCGGCCTTTCTCTCGGGGCGGGGCGAAAGCCCGGTCGGGGCGGCCACCGATGCCATCCGCGCCTATCTCGCGGACCTCGACAAGCGCGGCTTCAAGGGCACCACCATCGCGCGCCGGCTCTCGGCGCTCCGTCAGTTCTACCGCTTCCTGTTCGCGGAGGGCCACCGCGGCGATGATCCGGCCGCCGTGCTGGAGGGGCCGAAGCGCGGCCGGCCGCTGCCCAAGGTGCTCACGGTGGCGGAGGTGACGCGGCTGATCGAAACTGCCCATGCCCGCACCGCCGCCCCTGCGGAAGGGGAGGGGGCAGCCGAGGACACGGCAGGGCGGGGCGAGGTGCTGCGCCGCCTGCGCGTCGCCTGCATGGTGGAGCTGCTCTACGCGAGCGGGCTGCGCGTGTCGGAGCTGGTGAGCCTGCCGGCTTCAGCCGCCCGCACCCGCGCCGATGCCATCATGGTGACCGGCAAGGGCCGCAAGGAGCGGCTGGTCCCTCTCTCGGCGCCGGCCAAGGCGGCCATGGCAGCCTGGCTCGGCGCCCGCAAGGCGGCCGGACTGGACGAGGCGCGCTGGCTGTTTCCCTCATCCGGGGAAAGCGGCCACGTGACGCGCCAGCAGGCGGCGCGGGACTTGAAGGAACTGGCGCTCGCGGCGGGCCTGGACCCGGCGAAGCTCTCGCCCCACGTGCTTCGGCACGCCTTCGCCAGCCACCTGCTCGCCCACGGCGCGGACCTGCGCGTGGTGCAGACCCTGCTTGGCCATGCCGACGTTTCCACAACCCAGATCTACACCCACGTGCTGGACGAGCGCCTGAAAGGCATGGTGCGGGATCTCCACCCCCTCTCGGACGGCCCGGCACGGGACTGAAGGTGGTATTTGGGGGTGGGTTTCCCAGACTTTATGGACGCGAGCCTCTTTCCAGGGCGCGAGGGGCCGCCTATATTCGTTGCGCCGGTGCAAACCGGCTATGGCGATAAATGGATGTCGTAATAAGCCATTCGGACCCGGGGGCGGTACCCGGCGCCTCCACCAAAGCCCGCAGCTTGCCAGCGGCGGGCTCCGGCGGGGGCGAAATAGGATCGACGAGGGTGTAAAGGGCTTTCTTTCGCTCGGCATTGTACCACCGTTATCGGGCTAAACTTATAGTTGCCAACGACAACTATGCTACGGTTGCTCAGGCCGCGTGAGCGGTTTGAAAAACCAAATCAAAGCCCTACCGGGTAGCACTGGATAGGCGGGGTTCGGAGGCACCTGGCAACAGAAGCCTCCACTTCCCTCCGGCGCAGCCGGATCGGCGGGAAGGTTTCATCACCGCTCCCGCGCGCGACGCCCCCGCATCTGACGCGGCGCCTTTCTGGGAGGCGGTGGAGGGTTGGGTCCGGCTGGGAACAAGGCTCAAGCGGGCTCATGTCGGTCGATCACATCCGCTACGATCTCCTCGCCCAGGAAGCGCTGCGCTCCGTCGTGCGACGCGTGCTCTCCGACGTGGCCAAGGACGGCCTGCCGGGCGACCACCATTTCTACATCTCCTTCGATACCCGCGCGCCGGGCGTGCGGCTCTCCCAGCGCATGCGCGAGAAGTATCCGGAGGAGATGACCATCGTTCTCCAGCACCAGTTCTGGGATCTCACCGTTTCCGATTCCGCTTTCGAGGTGGGTCTTTCCTTCGGCGGCATCCCCGAGAAGCTGCTCATTCCCTTCTCCGCGCTGAAGGGCTTCTTCGATCCGTCCGTGAAGTTCGGCCTCCAGTTCGAGCTCGCCGCCCCTGAGGGCGAAAGCGAGGACGAGGCCGACGGCGAGAGCCGCGACGAAGCGGTGGTTCGTCCCGCCGGCCTCAAGCCTGTCGCCGCGCCGGCCGCGCTCAAGCAGCCCTCGCGCGGGGCGGCTTCCGAACCTGCGGTTTCCAGCGCCGGGCCGAACGGGCTCGCCGGCGCCAGGAGCGATGCCGAGGAAACGGCGGAAGAGGCGACCGAGCGTCCCGCAGGCGGTGCGCAGGTGGTGCAGCTCGACGTTTTCCGCAACAAGAAGTGAGCCTTTTGCCGCGGTTCGGCAAGGTTTCGTCCAGGAGGGTACGCGCGTGACCTCCGACACCGATGTGGCCGTCATCGGGGCGGGCGCGGCGGGCCTTGCGGCCGGCGTGCGGCTGGCGGAGGCGGGCGCCGACTTCCGTGTGCTGGAAGCCGCATCCGTGCGCGGTGGCCGCGCGGCTACTGATCGCGAGACCCTCGGCGTGCCCTTCGATCTCGGCTGCCACTGGCTGCACGACGCGCGGGCCAATCCCTTCGTTCCCATCGCCCGTGAGCTGGGTTTTGCCTTTGACGACACTGGCGGGGCCGCGCGGCGCATGCTGCACCTGGGCACCCGCTTTGCCGACCCCGCTGAGCTGGACGAGGCCGAGGCGGCGGTGGAAGCGGCGTTCGCAGCCGTCCACGCTATCGGCCGCGCCGGGCGGGACGTGGCGGCCAGTGAGGTGCTGCCAGACCTCGGCCGCTGGGATCCCTTGGCGCGCCACTGGCTGAGCCTCATGTCCGCCGCCCCTCCGGAGCGGATCTCCACCCTCGATTTCAGCCTCTACCGGGACACCGCCGACAACTGGCCGGTGCTGGACGGCTACGGCAGTCTCATCCTCGCCCACAGCCGCAATGTGCCGGTCACCCTCGACTGCCCGGTGACGCGGATCGACCATTCCGGCGCGCGCATCCTGCTGGAGACCGGGCAGGGGACGCTGCGCTGCCGTGCGGTGGTGGTCGCCGTATCCACGGCGGTGGTCGCGCAGGGGCTGCTCTCCTTCTTCCCCGCGTTGCCGCCGCGGCTCGGCGAGGCGTTTGCGGCGCTGCCGCTGGGCGTCGCCGAGAAGGTGGCGCTGCTGTTCGACAAGGACGTGTTCGGCGTGGCGCCCCGCACCGGGCTCGACGCCTTCGACGAGGCGCGTGCGGACGGGCTCGCCATATCGGCCATCCTCAATCCGGGCGGCGTGCCGGCGGCGGTGGTGCATGTGGCGGGGCCGGGTGCCGGCGCGCTGGTGCAGGCCGGCGAGGGGGCGATGGTGGATTTCGCGGCCTCGGCGCTGGCAAAGGCGTTCGATCCCCGCCTGAAGTGCCATGTGCGGCGCGTGCGCGTCACCCGCTGGTCGGCGCAGCCCTTCATCGGCGGCGGCTATTCCTGCGCCCTGCCTGGAGCCGCCGACCTGCGCGGGGCCCTCTCGGAGGGGATCGACGCGCGCATCTTCTTCGCGGGCGAGGCGCTGGGCGGGCCGGCTTTCTCCACCGCCCACGGCGCCCACCTTTCCGGCATCGCCGCGGCGGAGGCGGCGCTGGCGCAGATCGGGATGCCCGCCCCATGAGCACGGATCTTACCATTCCGCTGGAGCTGGTGGTGGCGGTGGCCGAGAACGGCGTCATCGGCCACGCGGGCGGCCTGCCGTGGCACCTCTCTTCGGACCTGAAGCGCTTCCGGGCCCTCACCTGGGGCAAGCCGCTCATCATGGGGCGGCGCACCTTCGAATCCATCGGCAAGCCGCTGCCCGGTCGCGTTTCGGTGGTGCTGAGCGCGGACCCGGCCTTCACCGTGCCTGAAGGGGTGGTGAAAGCGCCGGACCTCGAGGCTGCCATCACGGCGGCGGCACGGGCGGCGCAGGCGCTCGGCGCGCAGGAGGCCATGGTGATCGGCGGGCGGCGCGTGTTTGCCGATGCGCTGCCCCTCGCCCGTGTGCTGCATCTCACCGAGGTGCACGCGCGCCCCGAGGGCGATGTGGATTTTCCGCCGTTCGACCGCGCGCGGTGGCGCGAGATCCTGCGCGAAGGGCCACAGCGCGGCCCGAAGGACGACGCCGCATTCACTTATGTGACGCTGGAACGGGCCTGACACTGCCAAGCCCGATGCTC